>DASUNM010000030.1 GCA_036277115.1 Pyrinomonadaceae bacterium | reverse complement strand
TCCTCCTGGCGCTTCCTGAAGGTGTACGGGAAGCGGACCATGGCCAGGCGACGCCACGTGGCGTGGTCGGTCTCCACCACGGCGGGGGCGAAGTTCGTGTTGACGAACAGGGAGTGGCTGGCCGCGAACGTGACCGAGTCCTGGCGGATCTTCCGGGCCGTGATCTCTGGGGTGCCCACCACCTTCTTGAGCTGCTGCACGTTCAGCTGCCGTGCCTCCGGGGTCTCCTCCATCAGCGCGTAGCGGGCGCCCTTCAGCTCCATCAGCTCCGTGGGGTGCTGGTCGTGGTTGCCGAGGATCACGCGGTCGGAGACCAGGCAGGCGTACGAGCCCGCCGCCCGCTTGAGCGGCACGGCCAGGGTCGACTTGCCGTTCTCCCCGCCGCCCTGCTGCACGACCATCAGGTCGTCCGGCGGCATGTGGCCGGTGAAGGCCTGCCCTACGCGCAGCTGGTACCAGGGGTGCAGCTCATCGGGGAGGGCGCGTAGGGCGGTGCGGAAATCCGGGTCGTCCAGCGCTGCCGGGTCGTACGCCACCCCCGTCACCTTGGTCATCAGGTACGACGGGTCCGGCTCCAGCAGCTCCCCCGTGGTCAGGTCGACGACTCCGTTGGGACAGTTGAGCAAGTCCGGGTGGTTGTCGAACTCGGTGGCCTCACAGTGCAGCGGCCCCTTGGCCAGCCCCGCCAGAGCCCGGAGACGGTTGCTGGTCAGCACCAGGTTCCAGGCCTTCATGCGCGCGCGCACGTCGCTGCTCTGGTCCGTCTTGAACTCTTCCACCACGTCCTCCCAGTGCCCCTTGGCCCACTGGCGGATCGCTTCGACGAGCACCGCGTCCCCGGTCTCGGTCCACCGGGACCCGTCGTACCTCATCCACCCGAGCCCACGGGCGAACAGGAAGGACCCGTCCAGAGCCTCGGCGCACACGGTGTCGGTGAGGTAGGCATCGGTGAAGGACGCGTCCGTCGACACGGGTGCGGCCGGGGCCTTGGCGCTGCGCAGGCGGCTGAGTTCCTCCAGCGTTCCGCCGGCCGCAAGATAGTCGTCCACCCCCTTCACCGGCACACCGTTGATCTCGGACGGCACCGGGAGGTAGGTCGGGACCGCGTTCTTGGACCGGAGCCACTCGACAAGCCTCATCATCGCGTGGCGCACCTGCGGGTTGGTCGGCGCGTCGGAGTCGAAGCACACGGCCACGTGCCGTCCCTGAAGGGGGACGTCCTCCCAGTCGGCCAGGGTCCCTTCCTTGCGGCGCCAGTTCCACACTCCGGTGAGCGCGACCACAGGGGCTCCGTGGGAGGCGAGAGCGTCCGCCTTCTTGATTCCCTCGGTGATGATGAGACCGGCGGACGGGTCACGGACCAGGTGCGCCACGGCGGGAGGCACGTCCAGCCGGTTGCCCATGCCCGCCGGGGTCGCGTACTTGACCGGCTTGTCCTTGCCGGGCTTGTGCTGGGGCACGGCGGGCTTGAACTGGAGTCCGATGTACTCCCCGGTGACCCGGTACATGGGCAGCACGAGCCCGGGGAACGCGCTGTCGTCGCGGATGGCCCACGCGGGGATGCGCGCGGCGGCCAGCTTCTCCCGCGCGTCCGTTCCGACCGTCCGGTATCCCCGCTGCTCGATGAGCACCGAGTCGATGCGTGAGCCGTTCAGCTCTTCCCGGTGTTCGGGAGAGAGCGCGGTCAACGGGTCACCCCCGCGCGCGCGTCCAGGAACGTCTTCACCAGGTGATCGAAGGTGTCGTCTCCCTCGTTCTCCCGGGCCCTCTTCTCCTCCGCCTTGAGAGCGGCTCGGAGCCCGAACGCGGCCCCCGTCTCCCCCTCGAGACAGGCCAGGGCTTCCGCCACGGCCCACTCACGGTCGTTCAGTCGTACGCTGCGCTCTCGGCGCGGCCCGGGTCGTGTGTTCATGGCGGAACCGTAACACGCTCATGCTACGGTTCCGTCATGGCGACAATGAGAGAAATCATGACGGAGAAAGAGCCCGTGTGCCGGGCCACGCTGGCTGTCAGCTGGGTGGTCAAGCACGCCTACGACTGCGTGCGGCCGCAGAACCACGAGGGGCCCCACCGGGACGCTGACGGGGACACCTGGGACATCACGTACCGGGACGTGCCGCAGTGCCCCGCCACCACGGTCTGCGGGGAGACGCTACGTGATCTGGGTGACCGGCTGGACCGGAACGTGCTCGGGATCATGGAAGAGATCCGGACCGTGGTACGCCGGATTGACAAGCTGGAACAGACCAGCGCGACCGGCGCCGCTGAACCCGGACATGCGTAGAGCCCCTCCGCGATCGATCGGAGGGGCTCTTGCCCGTTGCACGCGGTGCCTACTCTACAGGCTCGTACACGTTCATGGCCTTGATCTGGACCAGCGAGAACGCGACCCGCCCCCTGGCGTCCTCGTACTTGGTGATGTACCCCAGGGCAGCCCAGCGGCCGATGGTGCGCGGGTCCACGCCGCAGATACGCGCGGCCTCCGCACGCGAGACGACTTCCAGGCTGTCAGGAGCCAGGACCAGCTCCCCCCGCCGGCGCTGGTCCTGAGCCAGCACCCGGCGCACGGGTATGCCGGCCCCGTTGCAGCCCTTGTGCGGCAGCACCGTCTTCGTCTCCCGGTCCAGGGGCCGGACCTTCCTGCACTTCCCGCACACACCACTGGGCACGGGCGCGGTGCTGTGCCGTGGCTTCTCAGTCTCGTTCATGGCCACTACGTTACCGGCCGTGTCCCTATTTGACGAGTCGCTCAACTGCCTTTAACGTGGGATCCATGACGGAACTTACCCCAATCAGACCCCGGCACAGCTCCGTGCTCCCGTCCGGCAAGGGCCTTGACCTGCTGGTCATCTGGGCAACAGAGGGCCCCCGCAACCTGGCCCCGCCTCCCTCCCAGCACGACGGAGGGCGCCGCAACGAGAGCCGGGTGCACGCGCTGCAAGCGCTGCGGCGCCTGGTCAACACGCTGAAGATCGAAACGGCTGAGCTGGAACCGAACCGGGGCCAGGCCCGCAACTTCGGCGCTCTGTCCGACCACCTGCTGAACGAGATCGCGTGGCGCGCCCGGTCCTACGGCTACGTCACGGCCGGGTGCCGTGGCCGCGTCCCGCTCTCCCCGCTTCAGATCGACGTGCTGTACAGCGTGTCGTGGGGGATGACCCTGGCGGAGATCGCCCGGGAAAGCGGCTGGAAGAACTCCACCAGCGTGTCTGGAATCCTCACCCGGGCCCGGGAAGCGCACGGCTGCGCCACGGTGGCGCAGCTGGTGGCCACGGCGTACCGCAACGGGTGGTTTCCCGGGGCCGAGGAGACCCGCGTTCTGCTGCGCGGTCAGATGATGTGGGACCCGTCCCGGCCGGGCTACAACCGGCCTCCGTACAAGGGGAACGTGGAATGAACAACGACCTGTCGGCCCTGGCCGACTTCGACGACGACAACTTTGACGAGAACGCCATCCGGAACTGGGCCACGGAAACGGGTGGCCTCCCCGACGAGAGCGCGTTCCCGTTCGCTTCGTGGCTGAACGGTGTATGGAACGGCTTTGACGACGGCTCGGGCGCCCAGACCAACGAGGACATCCTGAAGAGCGCGCTGGGGTTCTGGACGGGCCGCTCATGATGAGCCACCGCCGGCGCCGGTCATGGGCGTACACCACGCTGTACGTCGTGTGGGCCGTCGTCACCGCAGTGGCCCTGGTGCTCGCTCTGACCGGGTGCCGGGGAGAGGACACACGCCCGCCGGGCAAGAACGACGTGGTGCGAGAGAGCGGTCACCCGTGCAGGTGCGGGGACCGGGACACACTGAAGAGGAGCGGACGATGAGTGAAGAGACGTGCGGGAGCCGGACACCGAACGGGGTGGCGCTCTGTACTATCCAGCCCGGACACGACGGGGACCACTTCGACCTGAAGCTGGACGTGAGCTGGCCGCCGGAGCCGGTCAGTCCGCCGCAACCGGAGGACGGCCCCGACTACGTGATCCCGGATTCGGTGCGCACGCGCGTGGAGCTGCACCGGGCACAGACCGCGTACGACTTGACCCTTCTGCGGGCGCAACTGGACACCAGCACGGTCAGTTCAACCGTCTCCCGGAGGCTGCGGGCCCGGCGTGAGCAGCTCACGGCGGAGCTGGACGCGTGGGCGTACCTGGCCAAGGTCTCGAGGAGCCCGAGATGACCGACCGGTGCTGGTGCGGGCGGGAGTATCCGTGCCTTGATCACCGCTGATTCTGCGGAGCCCCGGTCGCCGGTTGCGGGCCGGGGCTCCGTTGTGCTTATAATTGGGACAGACGGAGACACGAGAGAGGAGACGGACATGAGCAAGTGGACGCTGCGTCAGCAGCGCACCCGACAGTTGCCCGACGGCGAGACGCAGGAACACTCAGCAGCTCTACGCGCGGCCCGGTACGCGCTGCGGCACGCGTGGCAGTTCCACGGCGCTGGGGTGGCGGACGCGCTGTCGGTCCTGACAGCGCTCCAGGTTCCTGCGGAACGGGCGTTCGGGGATGCCGTGTGTCTGTGCACGCACCCCCGTTCCACCCACAACCTGAACGGTCTGTGCATCGCGCTTCCGGGCGTACTCGGGTGCGGGTGCATGGGGTGGTCGGAGAAGCGGCCCGCCGTGGCTCCGGCCCAGTGTCCCGACTGCACGCACGCGCACGTGGAGGGCCAGAACTGCATGGCCTCCATGGGCCCGGGTTTCTGTGGGTGCACGGGATGACGATCAAAGCAGTGTTCCGTGTCCAGTGCGACGGGCCGTGCAAGGGGTGGCTGAGCCTGCCCAGCAAGCACCACATGGGGCACGAAGACCTGATCGTGCGCCCCACGACCGTGACAGCGGGCCTGTGGCCGGGGGAGCGCGCGGCGCGGACCGCAGCCCTGAACAACGGGTGGGAGGTGACGGGCCTGTCCCGGAACCCGGTCAGCTGGCTCTGTCCCACGTGCAGGCTGAACCCGCTCGATATCCGCATCCCACACGGCCGGCTCGGTGCCCGGTGCATCGTTACCGGCAAGTACGCGTCTGGGATCAAGGGCATCCCCTACTCGTCGATCGACGTGCCCGTAGACATGTACCAGGACAAACAGCTTCGGTACAGCGTTGAACACGACGTGACCAAGCACTTCGAGGGTCACACCGCTGGGACCGAGGTCACGGACATCGAGATCTTCTGGGTGTGGATGCCGGACGGGGACCGGATCTTGGAACTGGACCCGGATGACGATGGAACCGACGCGTGCGGCCACGGCGACGACCCGGACGAGAACTGCGATGGGTGCTACGGATGAGCACGCAGCTGAAACTCCGGGACTACCAACGCGGGGCCATCGACGCGGTGTTCGACGCGTGGTCCGATGGCATGCGCCGGCCCGCGATCGTCCTCCCCACGGGCATGGGCAAGACCGTGGTGTTCGCTCACCTGATCCAAGAGTTCCGTGACCACTACGTGAGCGGCGGCATGGGCTCCCCGGCCGACTCCGCCCCCGGGGGCCGTGTCATCGTGCTGGTGCACCGTGACGAACTCGCGGACCAGGCGATCAACAAGATCCGTGCCGTGGCCCCGGAGCTGTCCGTGGGCAAGGTGAAGGCGGACGACAACGAGATCCATGCCGACGTCATGGTCTGCTCGGTGCAGACGATCAGCCGTCACGGCCGGCGCGCCACCCTGGTCGCCGCTCAGCAGCGCGCTGGTGCCGTGGGCCTGATCATCACGGATGAGTGCCACCACGCGGCGGCCGTGTCGTACCAGGAGGTCTATGCCGCGTTCCCGCACGCGCTCCAGCTGGGTGTCACCGCGACCATGGCGCGAGGTGACGGGGTCGGGCTCGGAACCCAGTGGGAGGACGTGGTCTATACCCGCTCGATCCTGAACGGCATCGCCAACGGCCACTTGGTCGACGTGAAGGCGCACAACGTGGACGTGGAGGGGTTCGCCCTGGACCGGGTGAAGGTGTCCCGGGGCGACTATCAGGCCAGTGACCTCGGAGAAGCGCTGGAGGACTCGGGCGGCGACCTGGTCATCGCCAAGGCGTACCAGGAGCACGCGAGTGACCGGCCGGGGATCGTTTTCACTCCCACTGTGGCCACGGCTGAGTTGACCCGGGACGCGCTGAGAGCCACCGGCATCACCGCCGCGTCCATCTCCGGCGAGACGCCCCGGGAAGAGCGGCTCGGGATCTTTGAGGACTTCCGCACGGGCCGCACCCAGGTGCTGGTGAACTGCATGGTGCTCACGGAGGGGTTCGACGCCCCGTGGGCCAGTTGCGCAGTGATCGCGCGCCCGACCCGCTCTCAGCCCCTGTATATCCAGATGGTGGGGCGTGTGCTGCGCCCGTGGCCGGCGGGCGGTAAGAAGGACGCGCTCGTTCTGAACCTGAACGGCGCCGGCGGGAAGCTGTCCACGCTCATCGACCTGGAACCCGGGCTCGTCGAAGAGATCCGGGAGGGCGAGACCCTCACCGAGGCCGTGGAGCGGGAAGAGGCCGAGGGCCACACGCTCATCACCCGGGGCCACCCCGCGTTCGGGCTCAAGATGAGCGAGGTGAACCTGTTTGCCGCGTCCGGCACCGCGTGGCTGTCCACGGCGGGCGGGATCATGTTCATCGGCGCCGGAGACTGGACGTACTTCCTGTGGCCGTCCAAGGCGGAGGCAGGCGGGTGGGACGTCTGCCGGAAACCGAAGCGGGGGAAGTGGGAGCGGACCGCTCACACGGGGCTCACGGCGGAGCTGGCCATGTCGTGGGCCGAGGCCGAGGCCGAGAACCACGGCTCGTTCTCGGTGTCCCGAAAGGCTTCCTGGCGGGGCGGGAAAGCGAGCGAGGCTCAGCTGACGTTCGCGTACGGGCTCGGCATCGACACCACGGGCATGGGCAAGGCGGACGTGTCCGACGCCATCTCCGTGGCGCTGGAGTCCCGTGCGTTGGACCCGTACATCGGTGTTGTCTGATGGACACTCCGGAGATTCGTCGTGAAGCCAAACGTCAGGCCGGTCTCATGCTCGTCGGTAACCTGAATGGTTGGGAACCGGATGATCTGGTGCGAGAGCTGGGCCAGGACAACGTGGACCGGATCGCGCTGGAGATGAGCATGTTGGCACGTCGTCTCATCCGGGACGGGAGTCCCAAGTGACCCGTCCGCTACTCCTGGACCTGTTCTGCTGCGCCGGCGGGATCGGAAACCGGTTCCTGGCACGTGCTTGACTCTCCCGTCCTCCCGTGTCCATAATAGAGACACAGCAGGACACGGGAACGGAACAGGGAGACGGACATGGCTGATCAGGTGCTGGGAGATATGGCGGTAACCGAGCTTCTCCGTAAGGCTCAAGAGGATCTGGCTGGTCTCCGTCTATCGATGGGCAGTGACGCAACGCTGGTTCAGCGCGCGTACCTCGCTTCCCTCGGAGCCAAGCTGTGTGTAGCTGAGGACAAGCTGACCGAGTACCTGGTCACGGACCGTTCCTGACCAGCAGACGCCCCACCGGCCCGGATACCCGCAAGGGGTCCGGGCCTGAGGCAGTGGAAGGGGTCGGGCAGACAGGTAAGGATCCGGGGGAGAGCGTCGGTCTGATCGGACGCTGCTCGTTCTCCGTCCCCCGGATCACCCCACCTTCGACGAAAGGAACACAGCATGGGCAAGCGCGCGCGCAGGAAGTCGGACCCGTACGTTCCGCCGAAGTTCGGTGAAGCCGGCAAGCCGGAAGAGGTCAAGAACTTCGACGGGAACGTGTCGAAGCACGCGGTAGCGGCGGCTGACAAACGGCTGACCGGGGCCTACCCGTACGACAAGGACCCGGGCAGCAAACCGGCCATCGACCCGTCCACGGGCAAGCGGCGCGAACAGTGAGCGAGCGCAAGCCGTCCAGCACGGTGGACGCACTGACCACGGCCTACTGCATCGTGCTCACCGCGTGGTGCTTCCTGAACGGCTACGCGCTGCAATGGCTGATCGGCGTGCCGTTGGGCTCGGTGGCGTATCTGGTGGGCCGCCGAGTCCGCCACTCGAAGAGGAAGGAGAAGTGATCATGTTCTTTCTGCCGTGGTGGATCTACGTGCTGCTGGGCACGGTGGTGTTCATCTGTGCGCTGCTGGGCCAGTGGCTGGCCAATGTGGCACAGCTCGGGGTCGAACAGCCGGACGACGGGCCGTTCCCCTGCTTCGAGCACATGGGCACGGACGAGAACGGACGGGAACTGTGGTGCTGGCTCCTGCAAGGGCACGAGGGACGCCACGAGGACCAGTCGGAGCTTCCAGAGACGGTGTTCACGCGGGCGGGACCTCCCGCGTTCCTGCTAGACGAAATGCTGGCTGAGGCCGGGGACTCTCCCGAGGACGTGACCCTCCCGCCCCTGCCTCAGCGGCTGAGCAAGGTGCCGGTCCAGACTGAGCACAACGATCCGTGGCCGCAGTGCGAGGAGACAAACGGCACGGACGAATGGACGTGCCGACTCGCCAAGGCCCATTTGGGTGATCACAGGTACTGACACGACCACGGGCCCGCTCACGGCAACTGAGCGGGCCCTTGCCCCATGATGAGGGAGACTTCTCCCGTGGACGACGAACGAGGAGCAGCAGTGGACGACATCGAGGCCGTAGAGCTGAACGGTCCCACCAAGCAGGAGAAGCCCCGGGGAAAGTGCACCGGGTGCGCGTTCAGCTACCAGCTCGGTACCGCGCGCACGGGCGAGCACAAGGGCAAGCCGGTCATCCGCAAGCACAACTCGCGCACGGGCCCGGGGCTCTGCTCGGGGGCGCAGCAGCCTCCGGAGGTGGAGCACACGACCGGTTGCACGGAAGAGCAGCGGTTCGGCCCGTCCGTGTGTGCGGGGTGCGATGACTGCCTTTCGTGTCAGGGGGACCCGGATCACTGCGAGGAGCACGCAGCCACGGGCTACAACGGGCTTGTTCCGAGCGACGTGGTGGGGGTGGCCCCCGGCGGCACGCCGATCGTCGCGGACCCGTGGACGGCCCCGCTGGCCGTGGCGGAAGGAGACGTCTCCGACAACATCACGCGTGGCCCCTGGGTGCTCGCCGCGTTCGACGGGGAGTGCGACGGCACGTGCGGCGGATCGATCCTGGAAGGTGGCGAGATCCGGGCGAACGGTGAAGGCGGATGGCTGTGCGGGGACTGCGGTGCCGACGAGCCGCTCCCACATGACCACGGTCCGCTACCGTATTCCCTCAGCGACGCCGTGGCCGCTGCTCCGCTGCACGAGCCGCTCCCGCATGACCAGTGGACACCCACTGGGACTGTGCTCGACCGCATGACCCCGGAGCAGCGCGTGGAAGCGCTGGGTGTCTCGCAAGTCGCGTACGGGGCTCAGACAGCCGCGTTGCCCCTGCCCTTCACCGCGCCGGCGGCCGCCTCAGACATCCCCGAGTCGACGACCACGGTGAGCGGTCAGCCGGAGCCGGTCAGGGACCGGTGGGGCCGGTACCTGATCATGGGCACGGCGCACACGCGCGCGACCACGTTCGCCAAGCTGGGCGCCAACACCAAGGCCATTGAGGCATGGAACGAGCGCAACGTCATCCGGGGTCTGACCCTGCGCCCAGACCTGCTGATGCTGGCCAACGGGCTGGAGGTCAAGCGGGACCGCAACGACCTGAACTCCATCGCGGCTCAGGCCAAGGACGCGGCCGGGTCAAAGGTCGCGGCCAACATCGGCACCGCGTACCACGCGTTCAGCGAGCGTATTGATGCGGGTCTCATGTCCCTGGCGGACGTACCAACCGAGTACCGTCATCGAGTTGACCAGTACTTGTGCCGTATCAATGGCGCCGGACTGCGCACGCGCCCGGAGTGGATCGAGCGCACCACGGCCGTGCGCGCGGATCAGGTCGGCGCGCCGCTCCCGGTGGCCGGCACCCTGGACCGGATCTTCCAGCTGCCCGACGGGTCGCTGGTGATCGGGGACCTCAAGACGGGCTCGGACCTCAGCTACGGAGAGATGGAGATCGAAGTCCAGCTTGCGCTGTACGCGCACGGGGTGAACACGCACGGGCTGTTCGACTGGAACACGAAGACCTGGGAGCCCCTGCGGCACTTTGACTTCCTGCCCGGGTCGGTGAAGGTGCGCACGGACATTGCGATCGTGGTCCACCTCCCGGCGGACGGGGACGGCTGCACGCTGTACGTGGCGGACATCGAGCGGGGCTGGAGGGACGCTCAGCGGCTCGGGCCGCTGCAAGCCAGCCTGAAGGAGAAGAAGCGCTTCCGGACTCTGATGATGGCCGATCTTCACGGGCCGGTTTCGGCGCCCGGGCCGACCACGGAACCGCTTCCCTACCCGGCGCCGCTTACTGCGGACGACGCGTGGGGGCTGGCCAAGGAACTGATCTCCACGGCCCAGGACCAGTTGGCCGTGTCCACGATCTATCAGTTCGCCATGGACAGCGGGAAGTTCCACCAGGACCAGCTGGCCGTGCTGGTGGGGCTCGGCAAGGACAGGCTGAACGCGCTCGCACGCGCCTGAACGAACACGCGGTGAGGGAAGTGTGAGGGGCACGGGCTCAGCTTGTGCCCCTCTGACCACGCGCGGGACACTGGAAGCCCCTCACGACTGGAGTTCCCCATGACGAAGATCTGCATCGAGATTGACCCCGAGGACTCCACCAACCCGCCGGCTCCCGCCGTACGGTCGTACACCCAGACCATCGGCAACGGGACGCAGACGTCGTTCAACATCGCCCACGGGCTGAACACGGCGGACGTGGTCTACTCCGTGCGCAACCTCGCAACCGGTGAGGTCGACACGTACGACGTGTCCGGCACCGCGTCGGTCTCCGGTCTGGCGCTGAACTTTGCCTCGGCTCCGGCGGCCAACGGCGCTCGGGTGACCGTGCTCGCTGTCTGACCCACTGCTCCTCGTACGGCCCCGGAAGAATCTTCCGGGGCCTACTTGCGTTCCGTGTCCTCTCGTGTCCATAATAGAGACACAGAGGGACACGGGAACGGAAACAGGGAGACGGACATGGCCGGTCGCAGCACTTACGTAGTCGCTCACCCGGACAACGAGCAGACGGTGACGGAGCTGAAGGGCGGGAAGGTCCCCACTTTCGCTACGTGGGCGTTCTACCCGGACACGAACGAGTGGAAGCGGCTCGGCTGGAGCTACCTGGCCACTCTGGAGGACGCCAAGAAGAAGGCTCTCCCCGACTTCCGCAAGCACGGCATGAAGGTGACCGCCACCCGGGTGCTTCCCACCGCTCCCTGAACGACACAGCCCAACCGGCCCGGATACCCGAAAGGGGTCCGGGCCTGAGGCAGTAGAAGGACACGGAACCGGACACAGGAGACGGACATGAGCGAGCGATACCCGGTCGGTACAAAGGTCCAGGTCAAGAACGACGGACACGGTTCGCAGTTCCGCAGCGAGTCGGAGCGTGTCGGCGAGTTCGCGGGAACGGTCGTCGACACCGGCGCTCTTGACCACAACGGGTGGAAGATCCCGGAGGTGTGCGTCGAGTCGGCCACAGGAGAGCGTCGGATGTTCCTGGTAGGCGATCTGGAAGAGGCCCCCGCCGCGACGGAGTCGGCCCCGGCCAAGAAGACCCCGAGCACGATCAGGATCTCGGACCGGATGGCAGAAGCGCTCACGGATGCGGCACGGACCGAGGACGGGCACGAGATCCGGGTTGGTACCCGCGTCGGAACCACGGTCGCGCTGATGGACCGGGGTCTCGTGGAGTACAACCGGGAGCTGACGCGGGAGAACGGGTACGAGACCCACACGCTGACCGCGCGTGGTCTCTGGGTGAAGGGCTACCTGGAAGGGAACCCGGACGCGCGGGAGTTCCTCACGTCGATGGTGGACGCGGCGGTGAGGAAGGTGGGATCGGACACGGGCGACAAGCGCACGGAGACGATGACCAAGACGCAGCCGGCCCCGGAGCCCACGGAGCCGGTCCGCTACTGCGGCGAGCGGGAGACACAGACCGGGTACGACTACACGTGCACGCTGAGCGGTCCCCACGACACGCACAAGGCTCAGGGAATGAACGACCAGACGGTGTACGAGTGGCCCACGGTCATCGAGTACAGCGTCAAGATCTGGTACCGGTCCGGGGCATACGAGGGAGTCACGCACAGCCCGGAGGACCTGGCTCGGGAGATCTTCGCGGACGCGGTGGAGAGCGACGGTGTGCAGTTCGCTGAGCTGCACGGGCCGTCCGGCAAGCTGGTGGAGAGCAAGGTGCCGGTCCCGTCCGAGCCGCTGTCCTGCGGGCGGCTGTCCTGCGGGCGGGTGTTCACCGAGGACAGCTCCCGCGCGTGCGTGCGCGTCCGAGGCCACTACGGTCTCCATCGGGACCGGATCAACGCGTCCAGTTCCCGGGTCGTGTCGTGGGGAGACAACGAGTGCCGTACGGCTTGACCTCAGGCCAGTAACCTGGCTACAGTGGGACACGCACCGGGAGCCGGAGGGCGAAATCCTGGCCCCCGGTGCGGCCAACTGAATATCAAGGGCGAGTAGCTTAAGCCGGGGTCGGACCGGACACAGTGAAAAGCCTTTCGGGCTCGTACCGACCGAGTATCCGAGAGAGATCCTGGGGCAGATCCAGGCTCGTCCACTGGGTGATAATGCTGGGATCGCAGCAGGAGACTTCCCAAGACACGAAGCCCACGGGTGGATACGTCAAAAGACAACAGCATCTGCGACGTGAGGACCGAACGAGACGGTGGTCCCGAAGGGAGAGGCTGGCCTTAGGGCAACAGGAGATTCCCGGGTGACTGGATAGCACTGTGGGTAGTGCACGCCCGACGGGCGGGGCGATGGTTCGAATCCATCTCCAGTCACGGTGGCGGCGCGGGTCAAACCGTAGGGCGCCTATTCCACGGATTTACGTGGAGCGCTGCCACGTTAAATCGAGTTGGCTGAGCGGCCTAAGGCGCCGGGGAAGCCCGGTAGGACGATGATGCTGGACGTGGGCCCGGGTAAACCACGGAGCGGAATCTGACTCGGGGGTTCGAATCCCTCACTCGATACGCATGCTGGGAAGCAAACCGAGGGGCTTGATCACCCCGAGAAGTAGCTTCACGTGGTGTCCTCTAACGGCTAGGACCCTGAGGTGATCAGGAAATGCGGGTTCGAATCCCGTCCACCACACGGATTGGCTGACCTAAGAGGAATCCGCTTAATGAATACCCCCGCGTCAGCCGGGGATTGACCAGCGGTACAGAGTGCGCGTCCATGCGGGCCTACGCGGCGCACTCTGTACCGTGAGCACCGCCTGAAACCGCAACCGAACACAGGAGCAGCAGTCGTGACCGACCCCTTTGCCGGACCCGCAATCCTTCCTTCCACCTTCCCCACGGTCGCTTCGTTCCGTGGCCGGCTGGTGCTGATCAAGCCGCTGAAGCAGGAGACCGTTCCCAACAACCTCGGCGCCCCCGGCTCCACTCAGGAGCGCGTCACGGCGGACATCACCGTCGTGGACGGCCTCGGCCCGGTGCCGCAGATGAAGGGCAACCCGCCCACCCCTACGGGCCAGATGTTCGACGGTCCCGAGTACCGGGGTGTGTACGTCCAGTCCGAAGTGATCGTCAAGCAACTGGCGGACGCTCTCGCCGCCCGCACGTCGGTCCTGGCGTGGATCGACACCCGCAACCCGGGTACCCAGCCCATGAAGGGCAACCCGTGGGGCCTGATCGACGCGACTCAGAACCCGGACGCGGTGAACACCGCCCGCCAGTTCCTGGCCACGCAGATGGTTGGCGCCGCGTCGGCCCCGGCCGCTCAGAACCAGGCTCCGGTCTACGCGCAGCAGACGCCCGCCGGGTACCCGGCCGCTGCTGCCACGATCACCCCGCAGGCGGCGCAGTACGTCCCGGCTCAGCCTGCCACCTACGCGGCGGCCACCCCCGCTCAGGCGGCACCAGTGGGACCGGCCACCAACCTGGCCACGGAGCTGGCCCACGAACAGCTCCGCCAGAGCGTCCCCCAGAACGTCCCGTACCAGGCGCCCCCGGCGGCACAGCCCCTGCCGCAGCCTGGTTCGGCCCCCGCCGGAGTCAACCCGTTCGCGTAGGGGTCCAGCCCTGAACGGATGACCCGCACCGAAGCCCCGTCGACTCCATGCGGCGGGGCTTCGGCCATGAACGGAGGACCGGTGGACGAGATTCGCTACCTGTGGAACGAAGAGCGTCTGACGCTCCTGTGGCTGGCCGGGAACTTGCTCGGGTTCCTGGTGGCCGCCGTTCTCATCACGGTCGCCTAGGCGCGGTCACAGACACACGAGAGCCCCGCTCGGGTTGATCCCCGGCGGGGCTCTCGTGCTGACGGAACAGACGCGAACGAGGTTCACGCGGACACGCTTACACCATACGTCAGGTGTTCGTGAGCCGGAAGCACGCCATGTGCTTGTTCGAGATCCGGTACTCGGACGTGGCCGCGATCGGGTTGAACGTCAGGGAGAAGTAGTCCGTGGTCCCGTTCGCGGTGCCGACCGAGCAGATCGTCCGCATGACCGTCTCCCCCTGCGGGTCGTCGTCGTGCGGGGTGTACCGCGTCAGTTCCAGCCCGTTCTTGCGGATCATGAACTCGTCGCCGTTGGCGAACGCGTTCGGCACTTCGATGGCCCCCCACACGCACCACAGGCCGGCGCTGGTGGGGGTCATGCGTGTGTTGAACGACCCGAGATCGACGATCCCCGCGTTGTCCACGTCAACGAAGTCGAACGTCAGCTCGGTCTGGACGGAAGCGGGGAAGAACTGCTTGACCGTGGAGAGGTTGCGGACGCGCGCCATGCGCCGGGGCAGCACGCTCGCCATCACGGCGGCCATGTCCAGGTCAATGGCACGCGCCAGGGCTTCGATGTCCCCGGCCACGTCGGCATCGTCCGTGGACTGGCTGTAGGGGTAGTTCCGGTTCGCGGTGAAGGCCACCATCAGAGATCACCCATCTTGGCCACTTGCAGCTGACGGAACACGGAGTTGATAGCACCACCTGTGTTCTGGCGCTGCACCATGGTCACGGTGGTGCCGGCCACGGCGTGGAACAGGGAGGCGATGTGCACGGTGGTGGTCGCGGCAAGTCCTTCGTTGCCCCGGATGGCCTTACGTGCCAGCACACCGAGCACGCCACTGGAGACGAGACGGATGCTGCGGCCGGAGGGGGCGGCGGCGGCACTGGCGAACGTGGCGCGGCCGATGGCCAGGTAGAGCCCGGTCACGACGATGTTGACCGTGGTGTTCGACACGCCCAAGTTGACCATGGCCCCGTTGTCGTACAGCTCCGTGTCGTACGTGGCCGTGACGTCGGTGTTGTTGGCGATGGCCTGGTTCACCCCGCTGGCCTGGACGGAGCACGCGGGGAAGTTGTACCCGGCCGCGATCCGCAGGTCCAGCGCTTCCATGTCCGCGTCAATGTCCTGCGCCAGATCCTGTATCTGTGCGGGGAAACTGTTCGCGTCGGTGAATACCGGATACGTGTAACCACGGCTTGTGTTCTCTGGCATGTCAGCCCACGATCCTTGCCGTTGCGAAGTCCCAGTGGAGTCCGGTGCCGTCCAGGAGCACGGACCGCAGCCCGACGCGTACCGCGTTGGTCGCGGCTGGCACCGTGGCCGTGCCGGAGAGGGAACGCATGGGTGTGTCCTCCAGCTCGGGGATGTTGGTGAAGGCTTCGATCACGGTGTCTGCGGCGGACGTGGTGGGGTAGGCGTCCAGCGCGTTGGCGAACCAGAGCGCGCGTAGATCCCCGTCAGCCGTGTTCGGTGAGGGGCTCGGGTAGTACCCGTTCACGTACGCGCTGAGTTCCACCACGTCGCCCGGGGCCACCGCCATGGGGCTGGAGTAGACGATCGATGTGCTGGTCAGTGCCGTGGCCGCGACGACTTCGAGCAGACGCGTGCCGTCGACCGCCTCTTCGGTGTCTTCGATGCTGGTGAAGAACGCGGTGTTCGTGACGTTGTACAGGGTCCAGCTGGACGGGGTGCCGATGTCCGTGACCAGCTCGAACGACCCGTTTTCGATGCCGTTGCCCCCGGTGGCGGAGGACGTGCCGAGGACGAACCAGGTCGCCCCCTGCCGGATCACGGCCACCAGGTCGTTCACGGATGGCCGGGACTGCACCACGTAGGCCGCTTCAATGACCGTGTCACCCACGTCCACCAGCACGAAGAACGGGTTGACCGAGGTGACCACACCCGTGCGCATGAACGAGAACCGGTCGATCATGGAACTGAGCTGCTGGTTTTGCCCGTTGATGGCCACGGCTCACACGTCCAGCGGGAGCAGCAGGATGCCGGACAGACGCGCTTCGAACGCGTAGGTGCCGTCCGCCGGGGACAGCTTGATCTGGGTGCGGACCAGATCCCCCGCGTTGCACGGGAAAACGTCCATCGTCTCCATGCTGGTCTCGTTCACGGTGTCCACGGGCAGCGACGGACCTTCGAACCGGCGCCCCTCCGTACGGGCCAGCCCGTTCCGCAGGTGCCGGACCTGAAGGTCAGTGGCCGCCGCGTTGGTGCAGCGCACGTACGAGGTGAACGCGTAGAACCCGCGCACGGGGATGCGGAGGCCGAACGCGGTGAGGTCTGAGAACGAGGCAGGCTGCGCGTACGTGGTGGAGCTGTAGGGGATCGTCAGCACCGCGTTGCCGAGGGAGGACTTCGTGATCACCAGGTTGCCGGCGAACGCCTGACGGGCCGCGTCCGGCTTTTCGATCAGGTCGACGATGGACGCGTCCAGCGCCGTGGCGTTGGTGTTCACCTGCTGCGCCAGGTCCCGCAGGAAACCGATGTCCGATCGGTCCTGGACCAGCGGCGGGTCGCACTCGGGGAAGCTGTACCCCTGGTTCGGTGTGCGGTCGGTCATGTGTGTCTCCTCTGTCGTCCCGGCCAGCCTACGCGGCCACCGAGGAGCGCGCTGTAAAGCTCATCGGTGTCTGCGGGGAGAGCGGGTAGATCAGGGAGTCGATCACCTGGGTATCGGTGAAGCCCCGCCATTCCAGCCCGGCCACGTCCCCCGGCTCAAGCGTCATGTCCGGCACGCACGTGGCCGTCCACTGGCGCTGTAGTGCGGCGGACGCGGCCAGCTGGGAGCGGGCCACGCGCTGGGCGTCGAAGAACGCCAGGGACTCCTGGGATCGGATCTTGCGCACGCGCTTGCCGAAGTAGCCATAGAAGTAGGCCGGGTCCGCCGGATTGAGCACGCGTTCGGTGACCCGGATGGGAGTGGCTGTGTCAGGCCGTTCGGCGAGCACGACGATCGAGTTGTAGGCACCGTCCGCCGTGACCGTGGTGCGCGCGTTGGACAGGATGCCGGACGGTCCGTCGGTGAGCGTGACCACGGCAGGCTGGCCCACGTAGTTCAGGGAGCGCACGACGAACGAGCCGTCCCCGAGCGTGTACCAGCGTCCTTCCACGGTGGCGGCCAGGTCATCCAGGGCCTTTCCCCGGTCGTCGTCCCATGCCAGCTTGGGCACGGTGCCGTCCACCACGTCATTGGTGCCGAACACGGCCCACTCGAACCCGGCCGTGATCAGCCGCTGCATCTCGGCCACGGTCGACGCGCCCAGCACGGAGCGTTCCGGTTGCTCGAAGTCTGCGGCCAGCACGTCTGCGGCCAGGTCGTCTGCGCGGAAGGTCACGGCGCCGTCGCCCTCCCGCGTCGCGTCGTACACGCGGCCGGTGAACACGGGGAACAGCTCTTCCTCCCCACTGGGATAAGCGATACCGGTCTCAATGGTGACGATCGCGTGGAAGGGACTCAGCGGGTCCGTGTCGAGAGCGGGGAACCACTCGTCGGACGCGGTGAACGTGGCCGTGCGTGTGACGCGGGAGGTGAGCCGGGCGTTGACCTGGCCCCCGCCGATCGGGACGTCCTCCGCCAGGAGATCCCCGTCCGGGTTGCGCACGGTGAAGCGGCTCACCCGGTGGTGGGACTGCAACAGGGCGATCTTGTACGCGGGGCTGGAAGTGAGCATCAGGCTGCCCCTCCCGCCGCGATCTGCCCCCACGTGAGCCCGGTCGCGGTGAGATCCGCGTACGTGGGGTACTTGTCCTTGACCGCGCACCAGTTCGCGTCGTCGGTCCCCTGGGGAAGTCCCACCGGCAGGTCCACGGCGGTGAGCGGGGCCGACCACAGACGGACCGGCTTGCGCTGGTCCTGGCTGATGTAGCCCTCGTTCAGGTCCCCGGGCTGGAAGTACCGGTCCTGCTGCCCGTACGGCTTGTCCATGCCGTAGATCTCGGGAGTCTGGAAGAGCAGCGGGCCCCCGGCGGTGTACAGCTCGTACACACGGTTGATCGCGTCCAGGGACCGGGAGAGGAACAGGCAGCTGGTGACGATGTCCTTGCGCCGGGCGTACACGTCCGCCGGCCGCTCACGGTCCAGTACGGGGAAGAGTCCCGCGTCCATCGCCCGGACCTTGTCCCGGTATCCGACCCACGCCAGGTCGTCTCCGATCGCGGACGGGGCCGGGAGAGCGCTTACTGACAGGTTGTCGTACAGCGCGAACGGGCCGGCGTTCGTGCCCGTGCTGAACGAGCGCATGCCCACGGACCCGGCTGCGGCGAATGAGGAGTCAACCGCGACCACGGCCCAGTCGTCGGGCTCGGCCGTGGTCGCGGGCCACACCCGGGCGCGTAGGGAGTTCCCTTCCACCTGCATGCGTACGGTGAACATGCCCCCGGCGGTGTACGGCAGCTGTGTGGACCATCCCGCGATCTGTGTCTGGACCCCTGCGACGATCCGGCGCAGGGAGAAGACCATCAGACCGGACGGGAGGAACTCCAGCCGTGTCATGTACAGGTTGTTCACGTCGACCATGCGCGCGATCAGGCACGCGCCGATGGAGTTGGTCAGTGCCAGCTCGTTGATGCCGACGTCGGCCACGATGTCCACGTCCGCTTGCGGCTGAGCCACGGAGGTATGCCGGACGACTCCGCCGGGCGGGATCAGGTGCCGTCCCTGGCCGCCGCTCACGCTGTAGTCCGCAGCCGCACCGCCCGCCGTGGTCCAGGCGAGCACGGCCCCCGGAGGCTCTGTGCTGCCCCATGATGCGGCTGTGGTGCGTGTGAACGTGTCGGTGAGGAGCGCCGGCACCGGGCACGGGTCCGCCACGGAGGGGGTGAGGCAAAGGTCGAGCCGGAGATCTGCCCACGGGCGCCCCGGGTCTTTCATCCACACGTAGCCGTTGGACGGGATGGTGAACGGGCCAGCGACCATGGTGTCGCTGGTCTGGTTGTTCACCGCCACGTACCAGATCTGCTCGTCCAGCGGTGCCTCGTGGTCCGAGACGTACGCCTGTTCCCCGAGCAGCGACGATCCGAAGTGCCCGCGCACGTATTCGTTGTCCGCGTCCGGGCCCCCGACGCGGCGGTGGAGCGTGCCGGAGGTCTGTGTTCCCGCCGTAGCGGTCCAGTCGATGAACAGGTCGATGCGTGCGTTGGCCACGTCGACCGTTCCGGTCAGCGGCATCAGAACCTCACTCCCTGGCTTGCCTGACGGTCCCGGTCCCGGTTCGCGTCGTCAACGACCACGCGCATGCGGTCGGTGAGCAGCTCATTGCCGAGGTAGACGCTCACGTTCGGTGCGGCCACGGTGGTGCTCAGCGCGCCACTGACGGCCCGGCCGAACCCTCCGGAGGTGCTGGTGCCCGCGAGTGCGGGCGCGGCCAGGGGGGAGCCGCTGAGAGCCGACTGCATGGCGGCGGACACCAGCCCGGAACGGGAGGTGATGCCCTCCGCCAGTGACTCCATGATCGCTTGCCCGGAGTAGAGCGGGTAGCCGCGCCCGGAGAACGGTCCGCGTTTGGCCGGCGAGAACGGCAGCAGGTCCCGGGCCCGGCCCACCGCGTCCCCCACGGCGGAGACCACGGAGCCGATCTGGGAGACGATGCCGGATGCGAGCGAGAGCATCAGCCGCTGGCCGGCGCTGAAGAAATCCCCGGCCGCGTCGAAGATCCGGGCAACCGCGTCGAAGGTGAAGCGACGGATCACGCTCAGGGCGCCTGAGCCGCCGGAGCGGAACGCGTTGATCACCCCGCTCATCGCGGTGTTGACCATGCCCGGCAGGCGGATGGACAGGAGAATGAACTGGTTCTTGATCCCGTCCAGCGTGTCTCTGACCGAGGTGGCCATGCCGATGCCAGCGGTCACAGCCACGTTCTTGGCCCCCTCCCAGGCTTTTTTGTAGTCCCCGTCCAGGAAAGCCACCAGCGCACGGAACGCGGGGAGCAGGATCCGTTCGATCGTCTTACCCGCTAGTTCCTCGTATTTCGCGGCCAGATCCCTGATCCAGTCGATCACTTCGATCAGAGCTTCAACGAGCTTCTCCGTGAGGAACGCTGCGAACTCAAGGATCTTGTCGATCAGGGGCGTGAGTTCTTCCAGAACCTTGGCGATCACGGGAGCCCACCGGGTGAACCAGTCCACGACGATCGGCAGGATCTCCTCGATCAGCGGGGCGATGGCCACCACCACGTCGGCGATGAACTGTGCGAGCAGCGTGATGATCGGGATGAGTGCTTCGATCACCGGGACCAGCGCCGCACCCAGTTCCTCGGCCAGCACCTGGATGATCGGTGTCAGGGCGATGATGATCTCGTTCAGCGCGCTGAGCAGCGGATTGAGCACGGGCAGGATGGCATTCAGCAGCGTGAAGAACAGATCCACGATCGGGCTCAGCGCCGTGATCAGGTTGGCCACGGCCTCACCCAGAATGGCGAAGGTGGGTGCGAGCAGATCAAGAGTCTCGATCAGCCGCGCGCCGATCAGGTTGATCAGTGCCTGGACCGGCGGGGCGAGTGTCGTGATGACCGGCCCGAGGATCTCGAACGCGCGCTGGAGCAGCGGCAGGATGTTGGTGATGAGGGTCTGGCCCGTGGTGATGAGCGCGGTGAGGACGTCCTTGAACCCGTCCGTGGCGGTGAGGTCCTCCAGTGCTTGAGTGATCCTCTCCAGCGAACCGAACAGGCCTCCCCCGGCCTCCGACGCGGTCTCCATGATGTTGCCGAGGGCACCGAACACATTGCCCGCGATGCGTCCCAGCTGCCGGATGGTCGCCGCAGCTTCGTCGATGGCTTCCTTCAGCGCGCCCGACTTCGCCGCCTGGTCCAGCTTGGCGGTGAGGGAGTCGGCCACGTCCGCGATGCGGTCGGTGAGCCGGATCAGCAGCGGGCCCCCGCCTACGGACAGCTTGATGATCGCGTTCAGCAGCTGGCCGGGGATGCGTGCCAGGTTGTTGAACGCGATACCGCCCGAGCGCAGCGCGCGCCCGAGCGCTCCCGACTCACTCAGCCCCTGCGCTGATGCGGCGGTGTTGGCGGCCACCGTGTTGAACGTTCCGGCGAAGTCGAGAGCGGCCCGGCGCAGCACGGGCAGCGATGAGGTGGCCGTCTCCTTCAGCTGCTCGTCAAGGTCCCGGAACAGGCGGTTCTGGACGTCAAGCCGGATATCGTCCAGTGCGGGCCGGAGCCGCTGCATCTCCAGCACGAACGCTCGGGCCTCCGGAGCGAGCCGCTCGAGAGCATCGGCCAGTGCTTCCGCGTCGGGCTCGGCCGCGAACACCTGGCCAAGCGCGTCCTCAACACCGATGAGCCCGACCTTCAGCGACAGCGTGGCCGCCTTCAGCCCGACGAACGCGGTCACTCCCGCAGCTGCGGCGGGGGCGATGTTCAGGAGGCCCGCTACCAGCGCGCCCACTGCCGGGAGAGCGGCGGCGGCGAGCGAGGAGATGGCCCCGAGCCGGGCCGCACTGGTAACGGCGGACAGTGCGGAGCGCCCGAGCCGGGAGAACGTGTCCCCGAGCCGGGAGACCTCATTGTCCGCGTCCCCGGCCCGGCGGCTGGTCTCGTCCAGCTGGTTGATGGTCTGGTTCAGCGTGTTGTTGACGGTGCGCTGATCAATGACCAAGTTGATGTTGACTGGTGGTGCGGTGCGTTCCGCGTCGTTGACTATCTGAGTGAGCTGTGCGCGTACTTCCGCTTGCGCTCCGGTGGCATCGACCACCAGATTGACTACGGCGTCCGATGCCATCCGCCCCACCTCCGTCTCAGGTGCAGTGTCTCATCCGATGCTGACCCCGGGCATGCCCCGGAGCCGTTCGACCATCGGTCCCATGTCGTCGTCTATGTCCGCACGCTCTTCAGGTGTCGCTTCTGCGGGCGGGATCAAGAGTTCCGCCTCCAGCTTGACGATCTGTGTGGCGTCGGCCCCCTTGGTCAGGGTGGCCCACACGCACGCCAGGAACGCGGCGAGCGTCATGCGTTCCGGGTCGGCCCCGGACAGCAGCGCGGTACCCAGCAGCCGCCCGTTGTCGTTGAAGCACGCACCGGACAGACGCTGCGCTTCCCACCACGGGCGCCCGGCCGCGCCCGCGAGAGCGGCATGCGCGAACGCGCGCACGTGCGCGGGCTCCAGCTCGCCGCTCTCCACCAAGTCCACGAACCGTTCGTGGGTCTCTTCGTCCAGCTCACCGACCGTTGCCGAGACCCAGTTCTCGGATGACAGCAGAGTCAGCCACTGGCGGCCGGTGAGGGAGGGGAAGTCGAAGGTGTGGCCCCCGGCCGGGACCGGGAACGGGCTGTGGCGGAAAACGGCGGAGCCGAAGTCAGCCACCGGAGATGATGCGCGGGCCGGCGTCGGGTGCGGCGGGGGTGCCCACGACGTCCACGGGGGCGGCCACCGGCTTGCGATGGTCGGCCCACGGGAACTGAAGGACGGCCGAGGCCATTTCCATCAGCTGCGTGGGGGAGATCTCCCCGTTGATCAGGCCGTCTTCGATGACGTCGTACCACTGCTCAGGCCCGGTGAGCGTTTCCAGCACCCGGCACAGGCGCCGGACCAGATACGCCTGGTCCGCGTCACTCGACTTGCGGGAGAGACCGAGGGCGAAGAGCTGGCTCGGTGTCGGCTCACTGACAACGATCTTCAGGTCCCCCAACGGGAACTCTGCCTTCAACTGCTGCGTGTCGTCCATAGTCCCGATTCTAGTTCGTGATCCGGTATCCGCGCCCGGCCGTCTCTTCCCGGAGAGCACGATCAAGGAACGGGCGCGCGCGCGTACCCGGGTGGTGGACGACTTTCGCGAACACGACCTGGCCCCCGACCGTGAACTTGAGGGCCTGTTTGGTCCTGGGGCGGATGATGTGCGGACGTGTGCCGTCGTGCACCATCTCCGCGTAGTCGACGTTCGACGACACGGTGAACTGCGGGCGCAGGGTCCAGGTCCGGTTGGCCTTTCCCTTGATCGACGCGCGGAGCCGTCCGGTGTCAACCGGGCACAGGATCTTCCCCCGGTTCACCACCCGGCGCCCCGTGTTCTCCAGCTCCCGCAGGCTCGCTCCCCGTATCACCCGTCTCAGGTCCGCCTGATCGATCTGGATCCTGGCCATCGTCGATCACCTCCAGCAGTCCAGCCCCCGCGTACGCGCGCGCCCGCGCGGCCGATCCGGCACCGTGGGCGGTACCCGTGGCACCTTTGACCAGCCCGTTGAACGAGACCAGAACCCGGAACCTCAGCATTCGGAGCACTCCATCCATACGGCCACGGTCATGATCCCGCCCGCGCACAGGCCCGACGCTTCGAGCGGCTCCCACGCCCCGCCACGCACGCCGGGGATCTGCTCCCCGGGGCCGACGTTCGGCAGCTGGGAGAAGCAGCAGACGGCCCGGCGCATGGCGGACGCGTCCAGGTCCATCCGCAGGGCGAGTTCCGTCCACGCCCCGCAGTCAGGCCCCTTGGCCGCCGTGCCGAACGGGTTGCACCGGGCCACTCCGAGTTCCAGCGTGACGCGCTTGCGGAATACATCGCAAGGACTCGCACCGGGCTCTTCGAAGCCGAGCGGATCCTGTACCGGATCGATGCCCGCGATCCGCACCCATGCCAGTCCGGAGCAGCACTCATCCTGGGAGAGGCCGAAGCTGAGCGGGGCTTCCCCGCCCGGCCTGTGGCAGATCTCCGCCGGGGCTCCCTCGTCTTCCTCGAACGCGGTGACCAGGCACGCTCTGAAGGCGTCCGCAATCTCGAACGGGGTCATCCGTAGTTCACCGGAGCTTTCGGGAGGTCCGGGCTCAGCACGCGTGAACGGCGCTGGAGACCGGAGGGGTTGACGGCACGTACGAACAGGTCCACGTCACGGATACCGGTCAGCCCGTCCGTGAGCACGTCCGTGGGGCTCACGAACTCCACGTCCACGCCCTGGCGAGAGAGACTCGCGACCTGGGCGGGGAGCCCGCACGCGGCGCCGGCGCACGCCTTCAGGAACTCGGCGGCCAGGGCGCCGGCCGCGATCTCCCCCGCGCGCGGGAGCAGACGGCCGGGCTGGAGGGTGACGGAGAACGTGCCGTCCTCGGTGTCCGGCACGGCCGGGTCCTGGCAGGATGGCCAGCACTCTCCCCCGTCCACGCGTGCCAGGTGCTGTCCGACCATGACGTAGGCGGACGGGTCGAGAACGAGCCCGTTGACCTTGACCTCGGTGATCTCCGCCACCGGGGCACCGAGCAGCGCGCGGCACGCGGGCAGGCAGGAGCATCCGCCCCCGCACATGCAGTTACGCCACGCCCCGGTGGACCCGATGTAGGGCGTCATCCACGGCCCCGGGGTCCCGGCGGGCCACGTCTGGTAGCCGGACGCGGCGCGGCATCCGTCGCCGCACGGGCGCACGGTGACGGGACACTGGCCGAACTGATGGCCTGTGAGGCCGTCCAGGATGAACGTGGCCCACACGGTGGCCCGCTCGATGTCCTCGGCCGAGTAGTCAGCCAGGTTGGGGATACAGCCCGTGTCGATGGTCCATGAGCACGGCCCCGGGGGAGGGGGTGTCGTCATACCCTGTTCCTCTCTCCTTACGGGAGAGGGTCCGTGCGACGCTCAACCACGCGCACGGACCCTCTCACCACAGACTACGCCAGGGCCACGGCTCCACAGGCTGCGGCGGGCGGGGCCACGGTGACCACCTCGTAGTGCATGTGGGTGTCGTCCGTGATGGCCGTCAGCAGGACCTCGGGCGCGTCGGACACGGCGTCCCGGCGTACGAGGTACGCGGCCGGACCGGTGCCCCACCCGGAGTCGATCTCCGTGCGCGCGGTGAGGGTGAGGTTGACGGCCGCGTTCGCGAACGACCAGTCCCCGAGCCGTGCTTGCTTGACGTACGGGAACAGGAAGTACCCGTACTCCCGGTTACCTTCCGCGTCGCAGGGCTGGCCGGGAATGCCGACCCACACTTCGAGAGCGAAGTTGGCGGTGCCGGTGAGCGAACCGTCCAGTCGGAAGCCGACCGTGTTCGGTGCCACCGCGTCGTCAACCACCAGCGGGTTACCGGTGATGATGTTGACCGCGTCCGGGTCGATCTGGCAGATCACCATGGTGAGGTTGACCCACCGCAGCTGCGGGGTGCCCTGGTCGGAGATGCAGATCTCGCCGTTGCCGTTGAGCTGAGTGATCTCCTCCGGGTCCAGGTACTGGGGGGAGCCGTCGATGTTCACGTACGCGCTGGATACCAGCGTGCCGGTGGGGCCCGGGTCGGGAGCGCCACACTCGTCCAGCCGCGTCAGACGGACGCGTGCCAGGCGCGAGAGCGAACGACAGAGCGTAGCCATGTGTCATCCCTCCATATCTACGCGCGGCGCGCGGCCACGTCGCTTGACCGGGCGGGCGGGCGCCGCGTCCGGTGTCTTGTCGGCCGAGACCGGTGTGTGTACGGGGTCCCGGCCGTGGTAACGGTCTGCCAGCTCGTCAGGGACTTCGAACTCGGTCCCGTTGCCGGTGGTGCGCACGTCTCGCGGGTTGTCCGCGAGATCGAGCAGTACGCGTGCGGTCTCTTTGAGCTTGCCCTTGGCAGGTACGACGATGGCCATCACACCACCACACTGACCACGGCGGGGGCCACGATCGGCACCTCTACCGCGAACACCGAGTCGCACGCCCACGTGTGCGCGTACACGCGCTCGGCCAGGGCCATGAACTGGTTCGTCGACCGGTCCAGCGTGGCCACGCCAGGGGGAGTGATCACGGAACTGCGCCGGATCAGGACCGGGGGCGTCATGAACGCCCACACGTTCCCGGCCGCCGGGGCGACCCCCAGCGGGCCCGTGATGCCGTACCCGGCACCGATGGACCAGACGGATCCCATGGGGGTGGTGAGCTGGCCGCTCCGCCGCTCCAGCATGTTGCCGTAGGCCAGGTTGCCGTACGCGCGCATGCTGATGTGGATGGTGCCCACGTACCCGTAGGTGTCGTAGAAAGCGTCCTCCAGCGCCGCGATGGCGGCCGAGGAGCCCACCGCCGTGGGAACGACCGTGGTGACGCCTACGGCTGTGGTCAGCTGCGGGTCGGTCGCCAGGGTGCCGCCGCCCCACAGCTGCTCTTCCACGGCGCGCTGCTCGCCGGACGCCAGGCGCCGGCGCACGGACGCCTCCATGGCGCCGGCGGACGTACCCACGGCGCCGCACTGACGCGTGGCGTACACCCAGTAGGGGTCCGCTTCCTGGTAGCCGAGTCCCTCGTCGAACGTCTTCTCGTCGAAGGGTCGCACGCACGTCGCGTCGTACGGGCGCACGGTCCCGCAGTCCTCGGCCGGGAACTGGAACCCGGACGCGATCTCGCGCGGGCCGAGGTCATCACTGACTGTGGCCGCACTGAAGAGCCCGTAGCGCGTGAGCCCCGGGGGCGGTGCGCTGGTCTCCTGCGGGTTGCTGATGATCGCCATGTCGTCCACCTCCTTTCTGTGGAAGAGCGGGCCCCTGCCTGGACGACAGAGAAGGGGCCCGCTCAGTCAGGGGAGGGTTACGCAGCGTCCAGGCAGTCAATGTTCTGGACGCCCGTGGGGCCGGCGATGCAGCCCGTGATCGTGTAGAGCCGCTGACCGGGGCACGGGTAGACGGGGGCGAACCCCTCTTCCGCGAACAGAGCCGTGAACTCGTTGGTGGAGAGGCTGGCCGCGTCGTAGACGTTGGTCAGGGTGACCACATCCTGGCGCGCGACGGCCACAGACCCGGCCGGGTAGGCCAGGAAGCTGACCGTGGACGGAAGCGCAGTGAGGAACGGGGTGGCCGCGTCGCCGCCGGGGAACGCCGCGTTCAGCGCGCCACCCGTGATCAGGCCATCCTGCCAGCCCCGCACGAACTGCACGCGGACGTTGCGCACTGAGAACATGTTCGCGATCTCGCTGTCGGTCACCGCGAGCATGCTCACGCCGTTGCGGCGCGAAAGGTCGGCCCGGATCTGGGGGAGGACCCAGTGCGGGAGGACGATCTCCACCGTGGCGCTCCACGGCATCATGAACCGGTAGCGGATGTCCTCGGCGGCCAGCTCCACGCCGGCAAGCAGCGCGCTGGTGAAGCTGTCCGTGCCATCCGGGTCCACGGCGGCGGCCACCGTGGCCGCGCCCGCGCGCGCGATCAGGTCCGCCAGGATGAGGCGATTCATCTCCTGGCCGTGAGCGGCGAGCAGACCATCCTGCCACGCGTTGACGACCTCGGGGTAGCCAGCCGCCTGAAGGAAGCTGACGCGGATGCACAGCGCCATGACGTCCAGGCGCCGGTTCTCGAAGGTGGGACAGGGGATCTCCGAGCACGTCTTGACCGTGTCGGCGATCACCTGCGCTTCCGTCAGGAAGTTGGAACCGCCGCCCGCCGCGACCGCGTTCGCGTAGATGGTGGGGAAGTCGGGCTCGTCGGTGTAGTTCAGGCCGCCGCGCGTGACGGTGACGGTCGGAAGGTCCAGGATGCCGACCCCGTCTGCCCACTGGCGGCACAGGTCGTAGTCGTTCTCGGACGGAGCACACCAGCCGGCGGCGGCGGTGAGACTCACGCCCTCATCGATGTTCTTCTGCCACTGCTTGGCCAGCGACCCGCCGTGCAGACGGCTCTCGTCGCGCGCGTGCTTGAGCTTGGAGTAGGCCTCCGACTCGCTGTCCGTGTCGATGCGGAACTCGGTTCCCCGGTCCCGGCGGAACTGCGCTATGGCCTGACGCGATCCCTGGCCGCCGCCCACGCGGCCCATGGACTGCGCGTTGGCGATGAGGGCCTTGCTGATGTCGGTGAGGCCGTCGAACTCTTCGTTGACCTGCTTGCCCGCGTACCCGGCCGCGCCCGAGGACACGAACGCGCTCACGATGCCGCGTGAGGGGCGCACGGGAGCGACGGGAGCCGGCGCCGGGGGAAGCTGAGCGACGGAGGGAACGGACGCGGTGACCACGGCGGTCGGCTCGATGACCGGCTCGGCCGGAGCAGCGGGCGCGACCGGTGCAGGTACGGCGGCCGGGGCCAGGTCGGGCAGCGTCGCGAACGTCTCGCGCGTGGCCTGAAGAGCGGCGGCGGCCTCGGTGCGCGCGCTCAGCTCGGTGTTCACGGCGGTGACGTGAGCGGCCAGGGAGGTGAGCTCGGTCGTCTCCTCCGGGGTCAGCGTGTCCTTGGCGGACAGCTCCGTTCCCCGGTCACGGACGCGCGTGTACTCACTGCGCAGTTCCTCGTCGGAGAGAACGGAAGCGTTGAAGGCTTCCGGTGTGGTCTCGTCGGCCATGGCTGACTCCTCGGGTCGGCTCGGACGGATGGTCTACACGTCAGAGCCGCACTCCCAGTACAGCACTCCTGATCGGATGGTAACAGGAGAAGCCCCGCACACCAGAGCACTGGTAATGCGGGGCTTCGGGGCGTCCCGGACTGGACTGCGGTCAGCCTACTTCTTGTCCGCGTCAGGCTTCACTGGTACCGACCGGTAACTTCCCCCGCCGCCGGCGGCCAGCTTGAGCTTGACTTCGGCCATGGTCGTGACCCGCTCCACGCCGTTCTTGGCCGTGGTCACCTCGTACTCCAGCTGAGTGGCCGCTTTCCTGTTCCCGCAGCATCCCATGATCAGCTCTCCCTCGCGATGGCGGCGTTGGCCCAGAACATGGCCTCTTCCAGCTTCGTCATGGCGACGCTCTTCTCGCGCCCGGCCGGGAGTTCTTCGTCGAACTTGCCCGCAACCCAGCGCAGGGTCTCCCGCACGAACTCATGCGCCTTGACCGTGTTCTCGTCCCGGGGCGGGTGGTGCTTGAACCGGTTAGCGATCTCTTCTGTGGGCATGTGGTCTAGGCCACCTTCCAGTTGGCACGCGCCCATGCGGCGCGCGCGTCGTCCACAACCGGACCGGGGTCCGGTGCCGATGTTTCACGTGAAACATCGTCCGACCGACGGGCGAACCGTCCGATCAGAGTCTGCTGCCCCCCGAGTTCCAGGCTGAAGTACACGTGGCGGGGCTGAGTGTAGGCGCCGGTGTTGACCGCGCACGCGGCAATGAGTTCCAGGTTGCCGCCGGTCTGGCGCCAGTCCCCGGACACGTCCAGGTCCTTCAGCATCTGGACACGGGTCGGGTCCGCGTACGGCAGGATCCACCCGCTCACCCAGATGCCGTGCTCGTCCTCCCCGGCGAACACCTTCGCCACGGCCAGCTCCGGCCGGTCGTAGTGATCCTGCGCCGGCCGGATACCGAACTTCGGGTCCGCGTGCCCTTCCCCGGCGGTGAGCACGCCCACGGGCACCGTGGTGCCGTCCGACGTGCGCTGTGGCTTGGTGAGGAAGTGCGCGTACCCGGTCATGGATGCGGGCGCCGTGGTGCAGCCCGGGAGACCGAGGTGGCAACTGGTCCAGTCGGCGATGTGACCGCTCACCTTCGTGCCCCACGCGAATTCCTCGTACCGCAGGTGCGTGTACTCGGTGAAGCCCGGGTTGGCGAACGCGTCCAGCGGGGGCAGTGTTTCACGTGAAACATCGGCCGCACTTGCGAGGACCGGGTGCGATGTTTCACGTGAAACATCGTCCAGCAGCGTGATGGACACGTCCGCGAACGCGGGGATCTGGACCAGGGTCGCGCCCGCGATGCGCGCGTTCGTGATGACAGTCATGTCGTTCTCGTCGACCACATACTCGATGTCGTCGAAGTTGCCGGTGAGGTCCGGCCCGACAACCCGGGCTTCGATGAGTGTCTGCACCTCGGCGATGTCGAAGTCGTCGAACAGGTCGACGCTCGGGCCCGTGACCCCGGCCTCGGTCTGGCGCTCGGCATCATCGGCCCCGCGCACGTCCAGGAAGTGACCGGTACCGGTGACCATGCCCGACTCGTTGTCGATGGTCAGTGTCTCGATGGCACCGACCGTGACGGCCCCGCCGTGGCCCTCTCCGCTCACGCGCTGCCACATGAGCGGGAGCGGGAGCGCGCGCGTGGTGAGGGCGCCGGGTGCGATGATGCGCCGGTCCCCGGTCGGTGTTCCGATACGCGCGAGAACCGCGCTCCATGGCCTACCCATGCTGCATCCCTTCCCCGCACGGGCACTTGGGCCCACAAGCGAACCCGTGCCGATGTGGCTCCGGGTAATCGCACTTAGAGTCGTGACAGTCTGTGGTCATGGGTCCTGCCTGTCTGTCCAGTCGATCGTCTCACCGAGAGTGACGGGTAGAAACGTACAGCGACAGTTGATCACTTCCTGAGCGGGCCCGCGCGGGTCGCCCGGGAACTGAAGCTGCGCCCCTCCCACGATAAACGGGGACGTGAGCAGCGTGCGTTGCTTGTCAGCTTCGTGGTGCGTGGGACGCGTGCGCGTGTCCTCCGTGGCCAGCCAGACCTTGAACGGCGCCGGGTCACCCCGGCGCTCGGCGTCCCGCACGGCGCCCGCGTACGCGCCCGCGTTCACCGCCGCCATGACCTCGGTGCGCGCCACGGTGACGGCCCGGTGCGGCCAGCGTTCGGACCCGGTGGCGGTGAGCACGGTGTTGACCCGCTGGGTGACGTCGGGGATCGACTCCCCCCGCGCGACGCCCTCTTCCACCTCTCGCACGATCAGCGCGTACACCTCATCGGGCAGCCGCTTAAGCCGGTTGCCGGCCTCGTTCAGGAACTGAGCGGCCGTGGGATCGGTCACCGGCTCGGCGCGCCCCGTGATGCGGCCCCGCACACGCGCGAACAGGGACGCGGACTGCGGGAGGACTTCCTCCGCAATGAGCTGCCCCCAGAATGCCGTGTGCTGGCCCACGTTCTGGGGCTGGACCTGGCCGCCGCCCGTGACCGTGGGCCGCACCCGGTCCATCCACCGGGTGGCGGACCGGAACCAGGCCTGTTGCATCCTCCGCTCAGCGTCACGGATGAACGCGCTCGCTCGCATACGAGCGGGGAGGTCCGGGTCATCCGGGGGCGTGGTCACTGGTCCCGGACCTGGTACAGGTAATCGGCCAGCACCTGACGGTCATGTGGCTGGCCTGTCCGCAATCGCATGGTCACGTACGCCTGTACGTTCTGTCGCAGGTTAACCGGGTCCAGCCCGAAACCGGAGGCGATCAGGTTGACGTGCTGGAAGCTGCCTGTCAGCAGCGACATCACGTCATCCGGCCGTGGGATGACCGTGTGCAGTGCCCAGCGGTCGACGTCCTTGAACTGGCCCCGGTACGTGGGCGTGAGCAACCGCCCGCCGGCGCGCCCGAGCGCGTCCAGCGCCACCAGTTCGGCGGCGGCCACAAGCGCAGCGTCCGGCTCGTTGTCCCGCGTCTGGGGCAGCGCGCGGGGACCCCCCTCCGGCGCGGCCTCATCGCTCGGCAGCCCTCCGGCGCCGACGGGCTGCGGCTGCACCGTGGGCTCGAACCCGAGAGCTGCGGCGATGCTCTCGTTCTCCAGAATCGACGGAGCAGCAGAGGCCAGCACACGGGCCAGGTTCTTGCGAGACTCCTCTTCGGACGGGATCGCGTCGTCAGGCACGCCGAACTTCGAGCGAGCCCAGTCCACACTGACCATGTCGTTCTCTACGAGGTACTTGACGTCCTCCTTGTCGTCCGGCCGGGCAACGACTTCGGTGATGTCCCAGGCGAGAACGAACCGGTCCGGGTTGGTCTCGCCCATGGCGACGAGTGCGGGACGGAACCAGGTCTTGGTCAGAGCCATGCCGAACTTCAGCAGGAACGGTTCCACGTGGATCTTGTACGTGGACTCCTCAATCAGCCACCCGGACCAGTGGTTGGCCTGAGCCAGCTCCCCCATGGCCATCTCACGCGGCATGTCCAGGGTGCGCCCGACGCGCTGAAGAGCATCCTGGCGCAGCTCCGTGATCGCAGCGTCCATCGCCGTGGCGAAGTCGACGTGCGCCCCGGACATGGCGGCCAGCCACTCTCCCGGTACCTCGGCCACGACCGGCGCCTGAGCCAGGGCTGTGCCCGGGTTGGTCAGTGAGGCGGTCATCGCGTCCATGAGCATCTGACGGAAGCTCTCCGCACTGCTCATCTCGCTCTCGGCCGAGGAGAAGTCGACTTCCTGCGGAACGAGGTAGAGCCCGTTGCTCATGATCCGGGAGTCGAGCCGCGCGATGATGTTCTGGGAGGCTTTCTCGACTTCGGTGAGGATCGGGATCGCTGCGCGCATGGCGGAGTCGGCATGGGTCTGCTCGTCCGGGTGCGGCGACCACACCCGCATGACCATGTCCTTGGGCCCGAGTTTCGTCCACACGCCTGTGAGCGGGTCCTTGTACGACCACGTGCCCCCGCGTTCCCGCATGCTGCGGCGGCTGAGCGTGAGCCAGCGGTCCGGTGCCGCTCTCTGCGGCAGCACGAGAACGAACGTCTCACCCGACACCTGCCACTGAAGGGCCATGGTGGACTGCAACTGCGGCCGGTCGTCCGAGCCCCCGAGCACGGACTGAGCAGCTGCCTGAGCGCGCGTGTCGTCAGTCGGGCCCGTGATCTTGCCCGTGTTCGAGTCGACCTCGGCCGCGAACAGGCTCGCACGACTGATCGCGTTGGCCAGCCAGTTGAACGCGAACCGCAGCTCCCCCACAGCGTCGTAGAAGTACCAGGCCTGAGCCTGCCACCCCGCGTCGCTGGAAGCCGCCTGCCACGCCTGTTTGCCCTCGGGACCGGCCAACGGCATGACGGAGGCCACCAGGGAGCGGCCCTGGGGCGTGTGTGCTGACGTGCGGCTGGTGGCGTCCGTCATGCCGTCCTTGTCGCGCCTGAACAGACCCATCCGCTACTCCTCCGTGACCGACGTCAGGAATCCCGTGACGTACGAGGCTGCGAGTGCAGCGGTGATGACCATAAACGGCATGGTCCCATGCCACGCGTACCATGCGCCCGCTCCCACCGCGCCCACGTACACGCTGGCACACCAGTCGCAGACGATCAGGTAGGCGAGCTTGGCCCGGATCTCGCTCGGCGGCCCGTCATGCTCGATGAGTTTGCGCACGAACCAGCCACGCGGTACCTCGAAGAGCACGTCGGTGGTGATCAGGCGCGTGAGGCGGGCAACGGCCAGCGTCATGATCACGAAAGAAAGGGTCATGCGGTGTGCCTCCGGATCATGGTCTGCGGGGGCCGCACCATGGCTGTGGTGCGAGCGATCCCGGCCGCGCGCCCGACGCCGGCCCCGTGGGGAGAGGACATGCGACCGCGCCCGCGTTCCAGTTTCATCAGGTACGTGGCCCCGTGGACAAGCGCGTCCACCCGGTCCGGGGACTCGTTGGGCGTCTCGTGGGGGTTCCAGGTCGTCTCCTGGTCCTCCAGCTCTGGGAACGTGCCGACGTGGTGCACGCGCCCCTGTTCGTAGCGCATGGCCACGGGCTGAGCACGGAGCACCTTGCCGTGCTGCGCCGTGACCTTGCGCAGGATGGTGAACGGGGACACGATCACCTTGGCTTCAATCGGCTCCCCATTCTCGTCTTCCTCCTCGATGACCAGGTCCTCGGGCTTGTCCTCGGACCCCTCACGCAGCGCGCGGCGCTGCTCCGTGTCCAGGTTGTGATAGTCCGCGTACGCGTCGATGAGCCCGTCCCTCAGCCACTGCTTGCCGAAGTTGTCCTCGTACACCACGTAGTCCGCCTCGTGTTCGTAGAACGCTTCCCAGACAGTGAGACCGGTCTGACGCGCGCTCATCTGTGCCGAGTAGTCGGCCAGGATGTACACGTCCTTGACCAGGGAACCGAGCCCGGCCACGATCACTCCCGCTTCGTCGCCCGTGCCGGTGCCGGCCGGGTCGACGGCCACAACCTTGGTTGCCAGGTCCGGTGCCTCGTCCACGCGCGCGCTCTCGATGGAGGCGCGCCGTACCAGGGCGCCGGGAAGATCTTCCAGGATCTCGGCGTCCAGTTCCTGGCGCCCGAGCACGGTGCCCGCGTAACGGTCCAGGACCGTGCGCCGGAACGTGGGGGCCAGGTTGTGCAGGTTGTCGTACGTGGAGCCGCGCACCACAACGCTGCGGTCGCTCTTGACCAGTTCCTTGATCAGCGGAAGCGGGCGGGGGGTGGTGGTCACGCAGACGCGGGGGTGGTCACCGAGCCTAAGACCCATCATCAGCATGTCCCACGCGTACTGCAAGCGCTTCCACGCTGCCAGCTCGTCTGCCCACGCGTAGTGGTGCTGGGGGCCGCGCAGACGGTCCGGCTCATCGGCCGAGTACACCGCTTGCTGCGCCCCGTTGGGGTACGTCAGGCGCCGCTTGCTGGGCTCGTACACGGGCCGGAACGCCGTGGGGGCGCACGCCATGATGCCGCTCTCGCCCTCAACGAGAACGTCACGCGCGTCACCGGCCGTGGGCCCGACGAGAGCGCCACGGTCGTACACGCGTGCCTGAGCGATGGCCCACTCGGCCCCGGTGCGGGTCTTGCCCCACCCACGGCCGGCGAGAGCCACCCACTGGTCCCACTCGTCCCCGTCCGGGGGCCGCTGGTCCGCTCGCGCGTGCGGGCCCATGCGCCCCTTGTGGGGCAGGCCGTCGCACCCGGGGACCGTGCACAGCCACGGGACCTTCCCCGCGTCCCGCTCCTGCGCCAGGGTCTGAAGGCGGGTGAGCAGTTCCGCGCGCTGCTTTTCGGGCCACGTCTGCCAGTCCGGGGGCAGGAGCGGGGCCGTGCTCATGTAACACCTGGCTTGTCCAGTTCTGGGCACGAGTAGCCACGCCCGCAGGTACTCCTGTCCCCCTGGCACGTGGGGTAGCCGTCGTTGTCGGAGCCGCACGCGAACAGAACGTTTGCCTTGTCGTACCAGCGTTTACAGTGCACATCACGCGCCTGACTGGACATGTGTTCGTGATGCGTGTTGGCCAGTTTCACGCACTGCTGCCCTGTCTCGGGATGCGTGGCCGGGCACTGCACATAGGCACCGTCCATGGCTCACTCCCCCGCGAGCTTGTTCAGCAGGTTCTCGATGGCCTTGTTGATCTCGTCGTTCGCCTTGGACTCGGGCTTGACCAGATCGGTGGCCAGGGCATGGCCCTGACGCGCGGCGCCGTGGGCCGTGGACCAGCGGATGGTGGGGTCGGCCCCGTCCGGCAGCAGGTCCAGGTTCCGGCTCAGCTTGGCCATGAGCTTGTCGCTCAGTTCCCGGTGCTGCGCCGCGATATCGGCGGCCATGTCCGCGTAGGCCTCGGCCATCGCTCTGCCCGGAATGGAGTCGAACGCAGCCGCGCGCGCCACCCAGTTGTTCTTGCCAGACCAGCCGTTGATCAGCTGCTGACTTTTGTTCAGGTGTTGCGCTACGCGTCTTACAGTCCGTTGTGCCCCCATATCACGGTATATGGAGAACGCTTCGTAGGCCTTGGACGTCTCGCCCGGTTGGCGGTCCCAGGGATCCAGTTCCGCCATGGGATCAACCTCCCCGGACCAGGGTGAATGCGGACATACTGAGAGCAGCGACGCTCACCAGACCTCCGATGACCGGCAGGGGCCAGCGGCGCGCCTTCAGCTCCGCCACGTCGGTGACGAGCTGGCCCACGGTGCTGCTCATCGCCGTGTCGTCCCGGCGCAGCAGGTTGATCTCGCCCTGAACGGTGGCGAAGCCCGTGTTCATGGACCCCTCCATCCGCAGCACGATGTCTCGCAGCGTGTCGTTGTCGCTCATGAGCCGGACCTCTTTTCCAGGTCGATCAGCTTCTCGGCGATGAACCTCAGGTAACTCTCCCCGGTCCAGAACTTGTGCGTGGCGTAGTCCGGGTGGTTGCGGGGCGCCGGAATGGCGTCCGTCTCCAGCACCTCGCGATAGGCATTCGGCTTGACGGGCTCCGTGTTCAGCCCCGGTACCGGCTCGGTCACGATGGCTCCCTTCGCTCGGTCCAGGATGGCACGCATGGGAAGGGCGCCGGGGTCGCCGTGCAGATTCTCGGGCGCGTGCTGGTGCCCGCAGTGCCCCGCGTAGCCGTTCCACTTCGCCTGAGACATGCGCACGCCGTTGGACGATCCGTACGAGGCCGGGTACGGCTTGAACGTCACGTCCGAGGTGAGCGGCACCCCGTGGTGCTCGTGCATCCACTTCGCGAACTCGGCCAGGTCCCGTACCGCCCAGTCCGGCAGGTTCGGCGTGTACAGACCCGAGCCGCCCCACTTGGCGCTGGTGGCCGGGTCGCACGTGCCGACGATCTCCACCTGGCACACATTGAGCGTGTTCGTCTGGACGCCCCCGTCCTCGTTCACCAGCGCGCGGGCCGACCGGTCCACGTCGAAGTGCTGGAACCAGCGCAGCCGGCGGGCTCCGAAGTCCGGCAACGCGGTGAGGTTCGGGGCCGACGCTCCGCCGCCGTACGAGGGCAGCGTGCGCCCCTCCGTGCTGTGCCACAGGACCGTATTGGTGTCCATGACCGAGCCGGGGTACGTGTCCTGGTACCAGTGCGTGAGCGATGCGCCCGGGTATTTCTGGGGTCCTGTGCCCATGTCTGTCTCCCTGTCGTCGTGTACAGGGTAAACGACTCCGGCCCCGCATCCGGGTGGGATGCGGGGCCGACAAGGGCACAGTCTACCGGCCGTAATGCACCGGGTGGCCCGGCGGGTAGGTGAGCGGGGGCCGGGAAGGGTCGTAGTACCGGTGCCCGTTGTACGGGTTCACCGCGTTGGGCACGGGCGCCGGGACCGCGTGGGGGCCGCCCTGGACCAGAGCCGGCGGGTACGCGCCCGGACAGGTCACCGTCTCCCGGCGCCCCAGCACGGCGGCGACGGCCCACACGGGGAGCCACATGCCGAACGTGATGATGCTCAGGACCAGGTGCAGTACGTGGTTGCACTGTCTGCGGGTCGTGATCCGGTTATTCATCGTCGTCCTCCCGGAGGGCCCTCATCGCGTTGCCGTAGCCCTCCCAGTTGTCGACCCCGGCGGCCTCCAGAGCATTGAGCCGGTTCTGATCCGCCAAGAGTTGCTGGTACTCCTGGTGCCCCAGGGTCCAGGTCCCGTTGTTGTTACTCGCTGCCATCGTCGTCCTCTTCCTCAGGCTCGTTTCCCCCGTCATCGATCCGGTCGTGCTGCTCGCGTTGTCCAGGGTCCCGGTCAGCACACGCGCTCCGGAGAAGTGGAGCACGTCACTGACCTTCCGGTTCCAGTTCACGTCGATGTCCGTGACCCAGAACACGATCGTCTCGGGCCCGAGACCGCGCAGCCTCTCCGGCTCCGTGACGAACTTCGGCACCTCCCTCAGCAGATCTCGGGTTTCCAGGGCGAACCGCTGTGCCTGGCGCAGCGTCGGCGCCGCCACGACCACCTTCACGACGGCCCCTCCTTCACGCTTCCCGTGGGAATCCAGCTGTGCCGGTCCTCGGGCCCGGCTCCGGTCAGCTGCCACCAGGAGGTACGTCCCGGCCGGGAGCCGGCGCCGGGGTGGCGCTGAGCGACGACCGGGAGGGCCCCGCACCGGGCGGCGATGCGCACCAGCTCCCGGCGCTCGGCCGGGGCCGGTTGCTGGTAGCTCTTCTCCGGCCGGCAGATCTTGACCTGGACCAGGATGACTTCCCCGTCGTGGATGCCGACGAGATCCGCCGCCCCCTTACTGGCAGCGCTACGGGTGACGTCGTACCCGTACGAGCCGAGTTCGTCCACGATCGCGTTCTCCGCACGTGTGCCACGCGCCGCGTTGTTCACCTCTCGCCCCCGTTGTCGTGCAACGGGCGTGCGGTCACCCAACCAGTAGGGTGTTGCGCGCGGGGCCGGTAGCAGTGACGGCAGATCCACCACCGCCACCCCTTACGTGACCAGTCGTGAGGTCCTGATTGCGTGTTCATTCCTCGTCCGGCAGGGAGGGCTCCGCGTCCGGGTCCACAGCCACGTTCAGGTGTGTGTACGCGGCCAGCACGGGCCCCGTCTCGTGGTACTGGCTCAGCAGTGCGGCCCCCACGGCGACGAGGGTCGCGTCCCGCAGTTCCTCCAGCGGCCGGGCGTCGTCCGCCGGGTACGTGACTTCGATACGGGCCGTGACCCTCTTCAGTCCCATGTCTCTCCTCGTTGTGTGTCTTCCTCTGTCCACGTTACCACGGGATCAGGCGTACAGAGCGTTCCAGTTGTCCCCGAACGTGAACGGCTTGCCCTGGCCGGCCGTGATGGCCACCGGAATACTCGCACCCGCCGGGGCCCACATGCGGGACATGCACGACTGAAGGATCCGCGCGCACTCCACGGCGTCCTTGACCGGCACCGACGCCACCACCTCATCGTGAACGATCATGCGCAGCATGGGCAGCATCTCCGGCGCGCGCCGGGCCAGGTCCAGCAGACCCTCCGCCACCAGGTCCCGGGTCGTGGACTGGCCCACGGCGCCGGGGGCCTGGGTGAAGGCCCGGTCCGGCTCCACCCGCAGGTTGCGGCCGAAGCCGTTGCCCAGCAACAGGCCGGCCTCCCCACGCTCACGCACCTCTCGCTGCCATCGGCGCACGCCCGGGTAGCTGGTGTCCATGAACCCGGAGACCCGCTCGGCGGCCTCCCGTGTCATCCCCGGTGTCTGGGCCAGCCCGTTGACCGTGCGGCCGTACAGCCACCCGAGGTCCAGGGTCTTGGCCAGCTTTCGCTCCACGCCGGACAGAGTGGAGATCTCCGTGTGGATGTCCCGGTCCGGGTCGTTGAGCAGCGCGATGAGAGCGGGATCCTGAGCGTGGGCCGCCGCCGCCCGGATGTCGATCTGGTCCAGGTCGATGGAGACGAGCACGTGGCCGGGCTCGGGCAGCAGGAACGCGCGCTCGGAGTCCTCGGACCCTTTCTTCAGCACGGAGAGCCCGTTGGACCACCGGCCGGTGGCCTGGAACGGCTCGAAGGTGTAGTACGCCCGGCCGTCCGTGACGTGGCTGAGCAGATTGGCGGCCGAGTTCCTGATCCCGTTCATGTCCTGGACGGCTTCGATCACCGGGAGGGCGGCCGGGTGCTCCCGCTCCGCATGGTCCCGGGCGAACGCCATCGTCTCCTTCGAGAGGGAGAGGCTCCCGTCCACCCCCCGGGGCCAGCGGTCCAGCGGGAAGCCGAAGGACGTCAGGGCCGTCTCGAGCGCCCTCTTGCCCGCTTTGGTGCGCTGGGGTGCTGCCGCCGGCTTCCCCGCCTCGTTGGTGAGCGGGAAGCCGAAGCGCTCAGCGAGCATCTGGCGGCCGTCCACGCCGCGCTTGGCCAGGGAGGCCGCCCGGGCCGTCAAACCCGCTGTGTCGACCCGGAAGCCGTTCAGGGTGGCCCGTGCGGTGATGGTGGCCACCCACGCCTCCCGCTGCTCGTACGGGTCGTAGGGGATCGCCCCGTTCAGGCGCCGGGTGTTGTCCAGGTCTGAGCGCAGGTACTCGGCATAGCGCGGATCGCTCGGGTCGATCTTGTCCCACCCGCCGTACTCCTTGGCCAGTTCCTTGCCCGCGTCCGACTTGGTGTCCTCTCCCAGGTACCGCTGGGTGAGCGCCGCCATCGAGTAGGGCTTGAAGCCGGGACCGGATTTGGTCTGGTAACTGGTGGGCGGGTCGTGCTGGAACGCGGCATAGCGCAGGTCCCGGCTGAACGGGATGGTCTGCTCCACGGGGATCCCCGCGTGCCGGTCCAGGGCGGGGAAGTCGAACAGGTGGCCGTTGACGGTGACGCACGGGTGCTGTGAGGGAATCACCCAGCACGCGGGCTCGCAGCGTCGCCGCGCCTCGTCACCGAGCCCGAGCAGCCGGATGTACGAGGGGTCCGGGGGCAGCCGGTAGAGGTCCTCGGCGTTGCCCGTTTCGATATCGAGTGGGGTGTATTGCGGTGTTGTGTCGTCCATGTCCGCCTCCAGTTCTGGTTACTGACGGGTATCAAACACGTGATCATGGTCTGACCTGCGCGGTGACGCAGGTGACGTCAGTTCCGGATAAACGGCTTGTGTAAAGCCGTAGGGTCCGTTCTATCGGAACTTGCCGTCACCTGCGTCACCGTTGAACTTTCAACTTCCGAATGGGTTGTTACCGGGCGACTGGAACTGTTCCACCTCTTTCGGCTTAACCCGGACACCCGTCCAGAACCTCTTGACCGAGCCGTTCACCTTTGCGCGCGTCAGCTCGATGTGCTGCGCCACCACCCGGTCATGACCCCCGAACCGGTCCGCGAACAACCGCTGTGACCATGGCTTGTGCTCCGTGGGCGTGAGCCATTCCCCGAACGCCTGGTGGAGTTCCGCAGTGGTCGCCGTGTGCCCGGCGCCGGCCTCCAACCGCTCTTCCATGAACGCCAGGAGCAAGTCGCCCTTGCGGCGCCAGGCGTCCGTGTCGGCCCGCACCAGCTCCGGCAGCTCCGGCATGACCCGCTCGTTCTCGTACCAGCGCACAGCCCCGGCCACAGCCCACGCCAGGGCCGCCTGTGCGGGCCGCTCCCGCGTCGTACAGCGGTCACGGAGCCCCGCGTCCCCGAGACGGTCCAGCGGCCCCGTGACGTCCTCCTGGCGCTTCCTGAAGGTGTACGGGAAGCGGACCATGGCCAGGCGACGCCACGTGGCGTGGTCGGTCTCCACCACGGCGGGGGCGAAGTTCGTGTTGACGAACAGGGAGTGGCTGGCCGCGAACGTGACCGAGTCC
>DASUNM010000029.1 GCA_036277115.1 Pyrinomonadaceae bacterium | reverse complement strand
GATCTCCAAGGCCGTCTTCCAGTTCAAGGGCGGCAAAAAAGGCGTCTTCGTCAACTCGGCCAACATCTGCAAGGTGCCCAACATCGCCACCGTGAAGATGACCGCCCACAACAACCGCACCCAGCTCTCTGACCAGCGGATACAGACCAGCTGCGGGAAGAAGAACGCGAGGAAGAAGTAGGGAAAGACTTCACCGCCTGATCACCTGAGCAATCGCCCCCCGCAAGACAATCGGACTTACGCCACCCGATCAAGCTCACTCTCACAGACGATCCAGTTAAACGAGATGAAAGGACCACCATGAGGTTCTTGAAGCAAGGGCATCCGGCCAGGATGCTCGTAGTGGGAGGCATCACGGCAATGCTGGGCGTGCTTTTGTTCGCGTCCTCGGCATCTGCCTCTTCTCACAACCCAACCGGTGAATTCAAAGAGTTCGGCGAGTGCCCGCTGAACAACCCCGCAGTGGAAAACTGCGTCTTCTCGGTCACCAACGGCGGCTCGGTCCAGATCGGCTCGAAGAATGTGCCGCTGAAAAACCCGGTCACCCTGCAGGGTGGCTTCTTCGGCGAAGGCCAGGAAGTGACCTTCGTCGGCGCTGAGAACGGCGTCACCCTCTCGAAAACCCCCCAGCCGGTCCCTGGCGGCCTGCTCGGGATCACCGCGCCGACCTGGTGGCCGAAATTCATCCAGAATTGGTTCAACAACCTGATCAACGAAGGGTTCACCGGCGTCAACGCGACGGTCGAACTCGCCGCGCCGGCGAGCAAAATCTTCCTCAGCACGGAAAACCTGCTGAACCAGGAAGGCACTGCGCTCGGCCTGCCGGTCAAGGTCAAGCTCGACAACGCGATCCTCGGTAGCAACTGCTACATCGGATCCAACTCCAAACCGATCCAGATCGACTTCACCAGCGGTAAAAGCGGTGCGCTGGAAGGCTCGGTAGGCGAAATCACGTTCAACGAAACCTTCACCCTGATCACGATCAGCGGTGGCAAACTCGTCAACGGGACCTTCGCCGCACCGGGCGCCAGCGGATGCGGAGGGATCTTCTCCCTCTTCATCGACCCGCTGGTCAACTCTGTGCTCGGTATCCCCTCGGCGTCCGGGAAAAACAACGCAACCCTGGAAGGCGTCCTGAAGAGCGCCAACGCCGCTGCGGTCAAAGCGAGCGAATAGTTTCACCAGTCAGTAATCAGTCACGCAGTGGAGCACCGGGCATGGCGCAAGCCATGCCCGGTGCTGTTTAAAAACACGGAAGAAAGGAACCCAGCATGAGGTTCGTGAAGAAGCTCGCGGCAGCGAGCGTCACCACGGCCGTGGCGGCCATGATGTTTGCGTCGGTCGCCCCTGCCTCCTCCCACAACCCGACCGGGGAATTCGCCCAGTTCGCCGAGTGTCCGCTCAACAACGAACTGGTCGAAAACTGTGTCTACTCGGTCACCGACGGAGGCTCCTTTACGGCCGGGACGAGGACCGTTCCGCTGAAAAACCCGGTCACCCTGCAGGGTGGCTTCTTCGGCGAAGGCCAGGAAGTGACCTTCGTCGGCGCTGAGAACGGCGTCACCCTCTCGAAAACCCCCCAGCCGGTCCCTGGCGGCCTGCTCGGGATCGTTGCTCCTGAATGGTGGCCCGAATGGCTGCAGGAATGGTTCAACGAATTCATCAACAACGGAATCACCGGAGTCACCGCGACGGTCGAAATCGCCGGACCGGCGAGCGGCATCTTCCTGAGCACGGAAAACCTGCTGAACCAGGAAGGCACCGCGCTCGGCCTGCCGGCGAAGATCAAGCTGGACAACGCGATCCTCGGTAGCAACTGCTACATCGGATCCGACGAAGCACCTGTCCAGATCGACTTCACCAGCGGTAAAAGCGGTGAACTCGAAGGATCGGTAGGCGAAATCACGTTCAACGAAACCTTCACCCTGATCACGATCAGCGGTGGAGCGCTCGTCAACGGGACCTTCGCCGCACCAGCAGCCGAAGGATGTGGAGGGATCTTCTCCTTCATCGTCGACCCGCTGGTCAACGCGATCCTCGGCCTGCCTGACGCCGAAGGCAACAGCGCGATCCTGGAAGGCGTTCTGCAGAGCGCCAACGCCAACGCGGTGAGGGCCAGCGAATAGCGCTACCCCAGCACCCAGCAGTTGAGGTGGAGCCCCCGTCGCGCAAGCGGCGGGGGCTTTTTGTTGGG
>DASUNM010000028.1 GCA_036277115.1 Pyrinomonadaceae bacterium | reverse complement strand
AATCGGGATAGGGGGGCGTCTCGCAACGCCCCTCCTCCCACACCACCGTGCATACGGATCACGTACACGGCGGTTCGGTTGATTCAGTCGACCTCCCTAACCGTTCGCCAATCTCGGCAGACCCAGCCGCCGGAAGTACCTGGCAGGTAAGGCGATCGTCAACGCAGGGCTCTGGCTCAAGCGCCAGGGACCATGGGCCGACTTCGCCGTGTTCCACGCCAAGTCCGTACTCACTCCCCGTCTCTTCAACTCCCGGTAGCCTCGTCTACCCCACTGTTTCCAAAGATAGCACCGCAGGCGGCGACGAATCCACTTCTCCAACTCCTGAAGCGGGCTCGGCACCTCGCTGAAACCATAATACGACCACCAGCCGCGCAGAGTCTTGCCCAGCCCCGACATCAGGCTGCGAAAGCTCACACCCAGCGTGCGGCACGTCTTCTGCTTCACCGTACACCGCAGCGCCTTCAACGCCTTGTCGCTGACACGCCGTCGAAGATCCCGACTGATGAACGTGAAGCCGAGCAACACTCGATGCCAGGGGCGGTCGACCGCGCTCTTTTCCTCGTTCACCCTCAGCTTCAGGCGCTTCTCCAGAAACTTCGACACGCTGGCCAGGACCCGCTCGCCCGCCCGCTTGCTACGAACGTAGACGTTCACGTCGTCAGCATAGCGGACGAAGCGGTGGCCTCGCTTCTCCAACTCGCGATCTAGGTCATCCAGCAGCAGGTTGGCCAGCAGAGGTGACAGCGGGCCGCCCTGCGGCACGCCCTCCTCTGTAGGCTCCAATATCTCACCGATCATCACCCCGCTTCTCAGGTATCGGTTGATCAGCTTCAACACGCGGGGTTCAGCAATCCGCCGCTTCACCCGCGCCATCAAAGACTCATGCACCACACGGTCGAAGAATCGCTCCAGATCCAGATCCACGACCCAAGCGTAGCCTTCCCGAAGGAATTGCTGCGCACAGTCGATGGCTTGGTGAGCAGAGCGGTGTGGGCGAAAACCGAAACTGAAACGGGAAAACGACCGGTCCCACTCGGCCTGGAGGACTTGGGCTAGCGCTTGCTGGATCAGCCGATCCAACACCGTGGGGATTCCCAACTCGCGGACACCGCCTCCCGGCTTCGGGATCTCCTTGCGGAGAACCGGCTGCGGACGGTAGGTGCCATTGAGCAGGGCAGTGCGGATCTCGAGCCAGTGTGCCCTCAGGTGATCCGGAAGCTCCTCGACGGTCATCCCGTCAACCCCCGGTCCACCCTTGTTGCGGCGAACTCGCCGTAGCGCTCGAAACATGTTGGATCGCTCCAACGCGCGCTCCAGCAGGTTCGGAAGACAAACCGGAGCGTCCTTTCCTCGCAACCCAGACCGGGCTTCATCCTCCGGCGGAGCCAGAGGCAGCCGAAGCTGCTTGACAGATGCAGTGCCCGGACTCGTCACGAAGCGACTTCCCCTCTCATACCGTTCGGGCCTTCGAGGCTCTCGCCTCTAATATGCCCTCTGCTGACTTCTGCAAGGCGTTCAGAAAGGATTGCTCCCCCCTCAGTCCGGCTCTTACCGGACACCTTGCAGATCTCCCAGGGTAAGACACAGAACTTTCCCTGCGTAGACGCCAGATTTATAAAGCCCACCCCAACGCAGAAGGAGGACTTCGCTGTCACGTGCCAGCTCGTCCCGAGTGGACCACACCTCATATCTGGTTCCTGTTCGTCGCCCCGCAGTTTTGGATTGGGCTTCCTTCAGACCCCACCTCGCGGTGACGCCCTTGCCCTTCTCCTAGCCTTCGGCTCTGCGAACACCTGGCAAGAGGTCTTTCACCTCTCTAGTTCTGTGCCATGCCTGGCACACACG
>DASUNM010000026.1 GCA_036277115.1 Pyrinomonadaceae bacterium | reverse complement strand
GGCTGGTGCCCAATTGTGATAGAAGACGAGGAATGGCAAAGGCTTTATCATTTTGGCCACTTGCATCAGCCGATAGAGGAAATAGAGGCTCTGGCATTTGCGAAAGAAGGCATTGTTTGGCTTTGTTACGGAGATGTCTTAACCAAGCTCTTGCGAGACGGGACAGGCTGCAAATTTAAGATACGCGGGAAGATGAGCGTAACCTCGCTACTAGTGTTACGTCACTGACGGTGGATTCCCTTGGCCGTGCAAATCGGTCAAGCTGTTGGAATGAAGACCGACGTCATCGTGACATCTGAGGATCGCGCCCGTCTCGAACGACTGGTGGGCGATCGCAACACCCCGGCGAAGGTTGTCTGGCGTGCTCGGATCGTGCTCGCCAGCGCCGCCGGCAACACAGTCAAGGCGGTCGCCCGCCTCACCGGCAAGTCGAAGCCGTGCGTGTGGCGCTGGCAGGCGCGCTTCGCGGAGGAAGGCGTCGAGGGGCTTCTGCGCGACAAGACGCGACCGCCAGGCAGGAAGCCGCTGCCGCAGAGTGTAAAGCTCAGGGTCCTCAAGATGACGGCCAACGAGACGCCGCCGAACGCGACGCACTGGAGCGTGCGCACGATGGCGAAGGCGGTCGGCATCAGCCACACGGCCGTGCAGCGGATCTGGGCGGAGGCGGGGCTCAAGCCGCATCTCGTCAAGAGGTTCAAGGTGTCGGGCGACCCGATGTTCGAGGAGAAGGTGACGGACGTCGTCGGCCTCTACATGAACCCGCCGGACCGCGCGCTGGTGCTGTGCGTCGATGAAAAGAGCCAGATTCAAGCGCTGGATCGCACGCAACCGGGCCTGCCGCTCAAGAAAGGCCGCGCCGCGACGATGACGCACGACTACAAGCGCCACGGCACCACGACGCTGTTCGCCGCGCTCGACGTGAAGAGCGGCAAAGTGATCGGCGAGTGCCTGCCGCGACATCGCGCGGCCGAGTTCATCCGCTTCCTGAAGCGCATCGACAGGAGCGTGAAAAAGCCCCTCGACGTGCATCTCATCCTCGACAACTACGGTACGCACAAGACGGCCGAGGTGAAGGCTTGGCTCGCCGCGCATCGCCGCTTCCAATTGCACTTCACGCCGACCTCCGCCTCCTGGCTCAACCTCGTCGAGCGGTTCTTCGCGGAGATCACGACCAAGCGCATCCGGCGCGGCGTCTTCACGAGCGTGGGGCAGCTGGAGAAGGCCATCCGAGACTACCTCGACCAACACAACGCCGAGCCGAAGCCGTTCGTCTGGACCAAGCCCGCCGACGCCATCCTCGCCAACGAGGCCCGCGCCCTGTCACAGCTCCGCACCATCAAAGGCGGGAACCAAGCGTTGGAGTCGGAACACTAGGTCAACCGCCGAGCCGTCGCAAAGTGGCGCGAGAACAACCCGGCGGCCGCCGCCGCACACCGCGCGTTCCGGGCAGCGCTCCGCGCTGGTGAGATCGTCAAGCCGGACGTCTGCCAGGCCGCGGGCTGCGAGTGCTCGACCGGGCTGCATGGTCATCATCCCCCGTACGACCGCCCGCTCCTCGTGCTCTGGCTCTGCCGCGAGCATCACGAGCACATCC
>DASUNM010000025.1 GCA_036277115.1 Pyrinomonadaceae bacterium | reverse complement strand
CCGGTGGCGGACGCCTGCTGAGCAACGGCTGCTGCCGAAAAGACGAGCCACAGTGCGGCAAGCGGCACCACCGCTGAGGCGCTGCGGATAAATGTACCTAGGGCGTGTCGTCAGTTGAGCAAGATGACGGTTGCGGTGAGTTGGACGGCGGCAAGGAAGTTTGCGGCGATTTTGTCATAGCGCGTCGCGATCCCTCTGAACTGTTTGAGTTTATTGAAGAAGCGTTCGATAAGGTTGCGCTCCTTGTAGAGCGCGAAGTCGCAGGGTCGTCGGACGGTTCGGTTGCTTTTGGAGGGGATCACAGGCGTGATGCCGGCCTCGAGAAGCGGCTCGATCAGGCGATCGGCATCGAAGGCTTTGTCGCCGATCACGGCCTGCGGGTCGGTCTCGGCGAGCAAGGCGAGCGCCGGTTCGAGATCGTGCGCCTGACCTGGCGTGAGGGCCAGCGCGATTGGGTTGCCGAGCGCGTCGACGACGGCATGGATCTTGGTCGTCAAGCCGCCTCGGGAGCGGCCGAGGGCTTGCTCTTCGCCCCTTTTTTGCGCGCCCCGGCGCTGTGCTGATGGGCGCGCACGATGGTCGAGTCGATCATCACGTACTCGTTGTCGGGATCGCCGGCCAAGTGCTTGAAGATGCGATCGAACACGCCGGCCTTGCGCCATCGGCTGAAGCGCTGGTGCGTATTCTTCCAGTCGCCGAAGCGCTCCGGCAGATCGCGCCAGGGAATCCCGGCTCGATACCGATACAGCACCGCTTCGACGAACAACCGATTGTCGGCCGCCGTTCCGCCGACATGCCCCTCCCGCCCCGGCAACAAAGTCTCGATCCGCTCCCATTGGTCGTCCCGCAACGCGTATCGCCGCATCGATCAGCTCCCATCAAGCTGATCGCCTATGAATCACTCTTTCACCTCGCTAGGAATCCCCTAACTGACGACACGCCCTAGGCCTGTTTACAAACTTGCACCGGTGCCGGGCAGTGCCTTCTTAAGGGCAGGTGCTCGCATGCCTGCGCCGGACGCCAACGGGCAAGGCCCACTTGCGAGCCGAG
>DASUNM010000022.1 GCA_036277115.1 Pyrinomonadaceae bacterium | reverse complement strand
ATGCTTTGTTGCACAACTAAGAATCATTTATCTATCTTCCAATACTAATTTATAATTATGTAACAGTTATAGTTTGAAACCAGTTATACAATGATGCTTTTAGTATTATTTCTTTTATCATGTTCTCAAACCTGACAGCAGTAACATATTCTCCAAACATCCTCTTTATACATGAGAAGACAGATTCTACAATCCATCTTTGTCCATATCTCACATTATCTTTCCATTGTTGTAAATTATTCTTCTTCTGCATCTTTACCATCTTGTTTCTCAAGTGATGGTTAGTATTTTTACATCTAGAATTCTTTCTAATCTTTATTGCCGGATTGATTCCTCTAAACGATAATAGTTGAAAATTATTGTTACTGTCATAAGAACCATCCATAATGGCAGTTTCAACTACTTTGTTCTGCTTTATTGTTATATCATCTATCAGTTGCGGCAGTACTTTTCCATCATGTACTTGTTCACTAGTTACTTGTAATGATAAAATTCTCTTTCGTTTGATATCTACAGCAACATGAATCTTTAGATAACCTCTCTTGACATTCCACTTGTGTCTAATCCATTCACCTCTGTTTGAGACCTTTATGCCAGTAGAATCAATTGCAATTACAAAATAATCATCAAATAAATTAGATTTGTTCACATCATCATCTGAAGAAATCTTGATATCCAGTCTATTTATTCTTCTACTAATGTTACTATAATCTGGAATAGATGGTAATGTGTTGTAAGCATGTTCTCGTACTACACCTTCAGTCTGTCTATATGGTAAATGAAAATATGCTCTCATGTAACCAAGTAGTTTGATAAATGAATCTGGATATACGAATTTTCTACCTTCCTTGTTCTTATTCATCTCTTCTAGATCATTATCCCAGTTATCAATAACGTCAAAATCAAGCAATACTTCACCTCTCCTTATTAGAGATTCATTGTAATTCTTCCAATTTCTCACATGATATGACTAGAATAGGTTAGCTAAATGTGTTAGGAATAATGAGTTATGCAACACA
>DASUNM010000020.1 GCA_036277115.1 Pyrinomonadaceae bacterium | reverse complement strand
GGGGCAGCTCGGCGACGCCGAGAGCCTCCCGCAGAGCCTGCGCCGGGGTGCGGCCCTGGAGCCGGTAGCCCTGGTGGCTGCGCTGGAGATTGTAGAAGCTCAGGTAGCGATCGAGGTCGGCCTGGATCTCGGCGACGTTCTCGTACCAGGTTGTCCTCCCCGCCACGCGGAAGCACTCGTCGAGAAGCGTCCGGTTCATCCGCTCCACAAAGCCATTGGTCCTCGGCGAGCGCACCTGGGTGGTGCGGTGTTCGACGCTCTCCATTGCCAAGAGCAGCTCGTAGGGGTGGCTGCCCGGCCGGCCGCAGAACTCCCGGCCGTTGTCCGTCAGGACCGCACCGACCGGCACGCCCAGCGCCTCGTAGAAGGGCAGCACCCGCTCGTAGAGCAGATCGCAGGCGGTGATGGGCATCTTGGAGTTGTAGACCTTGGCGAAGGCGAGTGAGCAGAAGACGTCGACCACCACTTGGACGTAGATCTTGCCTACCCCTTTGAGCGTTCCCCAGTAGAAGGTGTCCTGGTTGAGCAGCTCCCCGGGCCGGGAGGCCTCGACGTGGCGACAGCGGAAATCCACACTGTGCCGCTCGAGCAGGCGGATCTGCTCAGCCGAGAGAAGGTAGGTGGTCTGCTGGGCTGCTTCCTCTAAGCGGAGCAGCCGCTTGGTGCGGGTCTCAAGCTGGTGCCGCAGCCAGACCCCGCGCACACCCGAGGCACTGACGTTGGCGCCCGCGAGCCGTAGCTCGTTCGCCACGCGCTGCGCCCCGTGCGTCGGCCGCTCGAGGGCGTAGTCGAGGACTTTCTGCTCGATCTCGGGTGCGACGCGATTGGGGTGGGGACCTCGCGGCCCACGACGCTGCTCGACCAGAGCGGCCACCCCGCCGACCTGGAAGGCGCGGCGGATCTCGGAGAAGCTGTCGCGGTGGTACCCCATGAGCTGGCAAGCCTTCGAGACATTGCCGAGCTCTTCGGCCAGCCGGAGCAGGGAGAGCTTTCTCCTGGTACTCTGAGACAGGGCGGTCATCGGTTCCTCCTGGGTAGTTGGTTTCGGCAAACTCCAATCTACTCCAGGGACCCGGCGGCCGCCCTTGCCGCTCCGGCCCTCCGGGCCTCCACGACAAGG
>DASUNM010000019.1 GCA_036277115.1 Pyrinomonadaceae bacterium | reverse complement strand
CAATTATACCAATTAAGATAAATATTCTTACTCATCCCTAAGAAGGTAATTCCTCATATTCAGATTGAATCTTTTTGTTCTGAAATATGTAGATATTTTGTTTTTAAAATCTGTAAATGATGAATAATGTTTTAGGACTAGAAGGTCATTCTTGGCTATATGCCATACTTCTTCCAGTACCATAAATTCTGGTGATGCTGTTGGAAGATATATGGGGATTAAACTATCTTTATTGTTAGCAAAATATTTCAGTACCTTTTTTGATTTATAATGCGGTTTTGCTTTATCCAGAAATAAATAACATTTTGGAAATTTTCTATGTATCTGTTTTAGGTATTCCAAAAAGGTATTCTCATCAAACCAGTCATACTGTCTAAATAACTGTTTTCCTTCTAAACTTGTAGCACCAAACAAAACTGACTCCTGATGTGATCCAGTAATTTTTACAACTGGTCGTTCATTCTTTCTTATCCATACTCTTCTTACAAGTGAGTCATAGAAGAAGAATGATTCGTCTGTAGATACTACTGTGAAGCCTTCTTCTTCTTCTTCTTCTTCTCGGAGGATAGTGTCCAATATTTCTCTGGCTGTTTTTTAAAATCTTCTTTCTCTTCTTTTGATGCAGTATTTACATGTACCTTTCTTGGTACTTTCTGTTTAAATCCCCATCTTTGAAGTAATGTATAGATGTAAATATGATGGTAGTGTATACCACTTTCTCTGACTATGATATCATAAACTTGTTGTGTAGTCCAACCTTGTTTGCTAGATAACAATTCATTTTTTATCTTGTATACTATTTCTTCTGGTATGTCTGAAGGTCTACCACTTTTTGGTCTATCTCTTAATCCTTCTATACCTTCTTCTCTGTATCTCTTTAACCAGTCTGAAGCCCATGTTCTGCTTCTGTGAAGATCTCTTGCTACTTGTGCAGGAATATGTTTATCGTATACTACATTTAACACAAGTAACATTCTTTCCTTTGTATCTGCATTAGATTCTTTTCTATACCGTTGCTCAAATCTGGATCTAGAGACATTATTGCTATCAATCAAATAGAAAGACTGTATATGTTATCTAAGCTAAATCTATTACTGTCTAAAGTGTATAACTATGACATTAAAATAATGTCAGTATAATTATATTAAT
>DASUNM010000018.1 GCA_036277115.1 Pyrinomonadaceae bacterium | reverse complement strand
CTAAGACCTAAGACCTAAGACCTAAGACCTAAGACCTAAGACCTAAGACCTAAGACCTAAGACCTAAGACCTAAGACCTAAGACCTAAGACCTAAGACCTAAGACCTAAGACCTAAGACCTAAGACCTTGGCTGCGCACATCGTTGAGCGCGCGGATGGTGTACTGCCGCGCCATCTGCTTGCGCCACTGATAGACAAAATCAGTGTTGTCCAGGGGCCGGGCCTTCACATACGCGGCTTCAGCGGCGGCGTCGATCTGATCGTTACTGAGGGTGTTGCCGATTAGCGCTTGCGCAGATTCGTTGACTTGAACCGGTGATGGAGCGATTCCGCCGAGGACGATCTTGGCATCTTCGACAACGACCCGGTCGCTACCGCTCCCAGTACTGACCCGAACGTATGCCGCAACTCCCAACACCGGAAAATCAAACGCGCCGCGGCGGCGCAGCTTCTGATACGAAGCGCGCCAGCCATTCGTCGGTGGCAGATGAATATCGACCAGCAGCTCGTCCGGTCGCTTGTTCATGTAATCGATGCCGTCATCTTTGTAGAACTCGGCGGCGTCAACCATGCGCTCGCCCGCACTCGACACCAGGCGGAACTTCGCGCCGATAGCGACCATCACCGGAACCAAATCAGACGACTGTACCGCCCAACACTTCGGGCTGCCGGGCGCCACCCAGCAAATGTCTCCGTCTTTCTTCAAACAAAAGTTGATCGCTTTGCGCCATTCGTAATTCTGATCATAGTAGTTGCAGCGCGTGTCGAGCAGCAGGTTGCCGCCAATGGTTCCCATGTTGCGGAGAATCGGCGTCGAGATGGTCCGCGCGGCTGAGGCGATGACCGGATAGTCACGTTTGATGATGGCGCTCTCAACGATGTCAGTGAGCGTTACTGACGCGCCAATCCTGATTCCGGATTTACCCTCGCCCGATATCTGATTCAGTTCGGGCAGACGCATTACGGAAATTACCGTCTTCGGCATCTGCTGCCGCCGCTTCATGTTTGGATAGAGGTCCGTGCCGCCGGCCACGAACTGCGCCTCGGGCCCGGCATCGGCAAACACCTTGACCGCCTCCGCGATAGTGTGCGGCGTGCGATAGACGAATTTGGGAAGACGCATCATAGGGATACGAGTTTAGTTGGTGGCGGCCGGTTTAGCCACGTCACGTCGCACATACAACAACAAATCGACTCCGGGTCGCAGCGAAAAACTCCCCTGCGGATTGCGATCCGGGAGGATGCGCGGATCGTTAAGCTTGCTCGAATCGATTAGCTGATACTGATCGCCGTACATGGCCTTGATCTCTTCTTCCTGCCCGGCTGAGCCGATGATGACTGGTTCAGTAGTCGGCACGACCTTCTGGTAATAGCCCACGCGTTTGTAATCGCGGAAATACCAGGGCAGCGGCCAGTATTCAGGCGAGACGATCGCGACACCGGTGTCGTGACCGGTCTTCATCTGCTGCGCGACCTGATCAATTTGCTCAAGCATCACCAGTGTCTCTCGCCGTGTATGGGCATAGACGTACACATACTGATCATCGTCGTAATGGACGAAGTTAAGCTGGTACATCTGAAAGCCACAAAACGCGACGATCAGGACCGCCGGGGCGAGAAAGAAAAGCGGCTGATTGAAGTCGCGCAGCTTCTGATAGAAAACGTTGAGCGTATAGCCACTCGTCAATGCCAACGGAACAATGAAGTTGAGCGCAATCCAGGGCGTCTTGTAACCGACCAGCGAATAGGCGGCGAGCAAACCGAACGCCCACTGGGCCACAAACAGCGCAAATCGATTGTCAGCGCGCCACAGCGCAAGCAGTGCGCCGATACCGCCCAGGACCAGGACGATGCTTTCTTTCTGAAGCAACCAACGAATGTACTGGTACCACGGATGCACGTGTTCGTGCGTGCGCTTACGCCACAGGGCCAGCGTTTGCAGCGAGTCGCTGACGCCTTTCGGATAGTTGCTGAAAAAGGAGGAGTAGAAGAGAACGTTGAAGACTATGAAAACCGTGAAAGCGACGAGCGCAACCGTGGCCACTCCGATGGGCCCGCCGAAGCGATCGAGGAACGGTTCGTCCCTCCTGGATGCGCGTACTCTGTCGGCGTTCATCTTCTTCCGGAGCCAAAAGTAGGCGTTCGTCGTAATTAGTGCGATCAAAAGCACCGGTGCGTTGATGATCCAGGTCTCTTTCGTTGCGGTCATCAAGGCCGCGGATATTGCCGCGAGAATCAGGTAAACGCCGGCGCCGGTGTCGTAGTACTTCACCGCAGCGACAACAACGCCCAGCATGAAGAAAACAAACAATGACTCGTGAATAAAGTAGCGGGATAAATAAACCGCTCCGGGCGAGATAGCAATCAAAGCTCCCGCAGACAAAGCGCCGATCGCACCCAGCCTTTTCCGCAGCAGGAAAGCCAGGCCGATCGTAGCCACACCAAAAGCAGCGGTGACGAATCGGATGTTGAAGGTGGTCAGACCGTAGGCGTCGCGCGCTCCAGCGCCGCCAAAGAACCGCGCTATCCACCCGGGAATCGCCGAGAAATAGTAGAGCGTCGGGCCGTGGTAATTTTGTGGATCATAGGTGTACGTGCCTTGACGGACGAGCGACACGAGGAAATTGCCGTTCACGCCTTCGTCGTGATGAAGCGGCACAAGCCCCAGATGAAAAAGGCGCAAGACTGCGCCGACGATGAGAATAGCAGCAGCCGAAATGCGAAAGGTGAGTTGCGAGATCTCTCCGGGCAGGTGATCGCTCACGGGCGCCGCAGGCGCTTCATTCTTCGGCGACGGCGGACGCTTCTTGTTATGGCGTGACTTTGTAGAGGAGGTACTCACCAAATTTCTCCGTCGGCGGAATTCTTACGACTAGCGGATAGCGCTCGAAAAACGCGACGTTCGGCTTCACCACTGACTCTTCCTGTGGACCGATGACAACATAATCGACACGGTATTTCGCGAGCAAGGCGGCAGCGTCCGGGCCGCCGGCATAGATCTGTTTGATCTCATTCTCACGCGGCCCGAAATCCAAACCGTGCGTCCAAATGTGACCCGGATAACCCATGATTGACCGGCGGCCGGTCAGGAAGATCGGCGTATTGTGAATCGGTGCATGCAGAATCGTCGCCGTGGGCGGCGTGGTCTTCTTGATCGACTCAGCGAATGCGACGCCGTTGCCATCGAATTCCTGATACTCGCCCTGGCCGGTGAACAGCGGAAAAATATCCAACCCGCCGGCGAGCGTCAGGATAACAAAAAGGCTGGCCGCCAGGACCTTTTGTCCGACGTGCTGCTCCCAAAGCCGCGCCAGCAGCAAGGCCACGAACGGCGCCGAGACAATCCACCAATAAAAGATCATCTTAATGTTGTCCCAGACCCACGGTGCCAGCTTTACGAAATTCGGGATGAGGAAACAGAGCGTGAAGGGCACATAAAACAGCAGGAGCTTCCGCGGCACCAGATAATCATCAGGTTTCCACACCAGCGCGAGGATCAGGAGCGGAATGAACAAGCCGGTGTTCTTCAGCCAAAACCACGCCACGTACGGAGTTCGTTGAACCCACTTCCTGATTGGCGGCACAGTCTCAATTGGTTGTGACCCGACAGGTGTCGATCCAAACATCGCCTCCTGATCGCTGTCCCACCCAAATTGCCAGGCGATGAAACTCTGGGTTTTGACGGCACTGCCACGGGTTGACCAAAAGATTTGCGGCAAACCAACGACCAGCGCCATGACAAAAAAGCAGAGCCAAAGACGCAGATGCGGTCGCGGTAACAGGAACCAGAGATTGGCTATGAGTGCGACAACGATGATCACCAACGCGATCTTGATCAGAGGGGAACCGGCGGCACCGTAACTCGCGGCCGCAAAAAAAACGATTCCGCCGAATAGCGCGGCGGCCGCATAGGCAATCCATGCCCGCCGGTAAACCCACGGCACCAGAAATGTCGCAACCAGCATGATTGAAATGAAACTGTGCGCGTGAATGAGTGGCAGCAGGCCCGTGATGACACCAGCCGCGATCATCCGGCGCAGCGGCCAGGAGCGAAGGGCTAAGGGCAAAGAGCGCAGAGCCAGGGGCGAAGAGTTGTCTGATGACGATTCAGCCTTCCCCGCATCAGTTTTCCGCTTGGCGCTATGCACTTTGCCCTTTGCGCTTTGCTCTTCGCCGCGCAGCACGGTCCACCACAGCGTAAACACAATCACCGCCAACGGAATGCCAAGCAGAAATCCACGCTGTGTCACCAGCAGGCTTGTGATCGAGTTCCCCCAACGCCAGGCCTTTTCGATTTCGGGAAGAATCGTGTACGAGTGGGGAATGCGACGGAGCACTTGAAACACTCCGCCTTCGATCTTCTTCACATCGTCCCAAAGCAGCGCCCAGCCAAAGCCACCGTTCAGCAAAATGAGCAGCGGCGTAATGATCGCCGCCGTGCGATTGCGAACCAGTCTTTGGCCGAACCGATGAAGGACGCCGACAACCGCGACGGCAATTATGTAGTTCTCGAGGAACATCGCGTGACGCAGGCTGGCGCCGGCGCGCACGAAGAGGGCGGAGATAAAGTCGGTAATGAACGGGTAAGTGAATCGAACGCCCGCGAATGTCGGGTCTTCCGGTGGAAAATTCTGGCCGTAAGCAAAGCGCGTGATCACGCTGATATGAAAAGGAAGATCGCCGTAGTTATTCAAGACGCCGGTGTACATGCCGTCGGTTTGTTCGAGCAGCGCGCGCTGAAAAATCAGCCACATGCTGACCGCGACGGCGGCGTAGAAAAGAAAGTAGATGAAGTGCCAGCGGTTCGGACGCGTGGTCGCGCCGCTAATCCCGCTGATCGCGGCGTTGACGTTGGCAGAAACGCGCGAGCGATATGAAGCGCGGATCAGCAGCAGTAGGGGGGCGGCAGTCAGGGCTGCGGTGAGCGCTAAGGTGATTCCGTAGAGTCCCAAACCTAACGCGACGCCGAAACCAACCAACCCCATCAGGGCAAAGCCGATGCACGCGCCGGCGCATAGACGCGAAGCGAGCGGCTCGTCCTCTTCGTATGTATAAGTCAGAACGTAGCCGCTCGCGATGGCGATTAGTGATAGGAGGAGACTGACAATCACAGGCGCATCTTAACAGATGGTGCTGGTTCAAAAAGTTTTCTGAAGCCCAGGCGTTTACGCTGGGGAAATGAAACCCCGTCGTATGTAAGCCCATTAATGGGCTTTACAAAAGTAAAGCCTCCTGAAGGAGGCTCAATCATTTTTCTACCGGCTCTTTCCCAGGCGTAAACGCCTGGGCTACACAAAACTGTTCTGACACAGACTGAAGTCTGTGCCACTGCTACACGCTCATGATCTCGCGCTCTTTTGATTTCGATAGTTCGTCTATTTTGCCGATGTGCGTGTCGGTGAGTTTCTGAATCTGCTCCAGGCCGTCGCGCTCAGTGTCTTCCGAAATCGCTTTGTCCTTCAGCATCTTCTTGAGCTTGTCGTTTTCGTCGCGGCGGATGTTACGCACTGCCGTGCGATGCTCTTCGGCGATTTCGTGAATCTGTTTCGCGAGTTGCCTGCGGCGTTCTTCAGTCAGCGGCGGAATGGGAATCCGCACGAGCTTGCCGTCATTCGATGGATTCAGGCCGAGGTCAGCCGCGCGTATCGCTTTCTCGATCGCGACCACCTGGGTAGTGTCCCACGGCGTTACCGTCAGCATCTGCGGCTCGGGAGCATGCACGGAAGCCATCTGGTTGAGCGGCGTCGGCGTGCCGTAATAGTCGACCATAACCGTGTCGAGCAGGCTTACTGACGCCCGGCCGGTGCGCACGGTCCCGAGCTTGCGCTTGAAATCTTCAATCGCGCTTTCCATGCGCGGTTTCGTTTCGCGAATGACGTCTTTGTCGTTCATGGCGGTCGTGAATAGTAAATCGTAAATCGTTAATAGACAACTGCGGGTAAAGGCCGGTCTATTTACGATTTACGATTCACCATTTACGGTCTTTCGAGGCAGACGAGCGTGCCGACGCCCGGTTCGTTTCGCACTACGCGAGCGATGTTACCCGCCTTGCGCATGTTGAAAACGATGATCGGCAGATTATTGTCGCGGCACATCGAAATCGCTGAAGCGTCCATCACCTTCAAATGCTTTTCCAGCACTTCCTGAAAAGTGATGCAGTCAAAACGGGTGGCGCTGGAATCTTTCATGGGATCGGCCGAATAGACGCCGTCGACTTTCGTCCCTTTCAAAATTGCGTCAGCTTTGATTTCGAGTGCGCGCAAGGCGGCTGCGGAATCGGTTGAGAAGAACGGATTGCCGGTGCCGGCAGCGAGAATCACGATTCGCCCCTTTTCTAAATGACGAATGGCACGGCGCCGGATGAAAGGTTCAGCGAGTTGCGGAATATTGATCGCGGAAAGCACCCGCGTGTGAATGCCAACGGTCTCAAGCGCGTCCTGCAGCACAACTGCATTCATCACCGTGGCGAGCATGCCGATGTAATCGGCGGAAGCCCGATCCATGTTCGCGGCGCTGGTTGAAACCCCGCGAAAGATGTTGCCACCGCCCACCACGATGGCGATTTGGGTGCCGATTGAGTGGGCCTGTTTGATTTCTTCGGCGACGCTGCGCGCGACGTTTACATCGATCCCGAAAGATTGTTCGCCCAGGAGCGCTTCTCCGGAAAGCTTGAGCAGCACGCGGCGAAAGGCAGGGGAAGTTTTGTCGGCAGTCACGTTAGTTTCTTATGCGTTCTGGGTTGCGTCGAACTCGATGTCAGTACCGGGTGCGGCAGCGACCGGGTCGTAGATTAATCGTCACCTGGTCGCTACCGCTCCCAGTACTGACTCCGATCGATTACGATCCCGTCAGTTTCGCGACCTCGTCGCCAAAATCGTCGTCGCGCTTTGCCAGGCCTTCGCCCATCTTGTATCGCGCGAATCGGCGGATCGTGACTTTCTCACCCGTCTTCGCGATCTTTTCGGTGACCAGTTCGCCCACGGTCTTCGCCGGATCCTTAATGAACGGCTGGTCCAGTAAAACGAATTCCTCGTAAAACTTATTCAAGCGGCCTTCGACGATCTTGTCGATTACCTGATCCGGTTTGTTAGCGTTCTTCGGATCATTCTTCGCCTGCGCGCGGGCAATTTCACGTTCCTTATCAAGCGTGTCGGTGTTGACCTCTTCGCGCGAAACAAAACGCGGTTCGGCGGCGGCCACGTGCATCGCGATGTCTTTTACCAGTTGCTGGAACTCTTCGCCGCGGGCGACGAAATCCGTTTCGCAATTCACTTCGACCAGCACGCCGACCTTGCCGCCCATGTGAATGTACGAGCCAACGACGCCTTCGGCGGCGACGCGACCTTCCTTCTTTTTCGCTGACGCGAGTCCGCGCTCGCGCAAAATCTCAATCGCGCGTTCTTCGTTGCCTTCGGATTCGATCAGCGCTTTTTTGCACTCCATCATTCCCGCGCCGGTTTTTTCGCGCAGCGCTTTAATTGCGCCTGCGGTTACATCTGCCATGATTGCTTATCTGCTCCTCTTGATTTCATTAAAACGCGCAGCCCGGCGGATGTCCGTTGCCCGTGCTGCGCTCGCCGACGAATTAGAACTTGTTGTTCTTAGCTTGCGGCGACGACCTCCGCGTTTTCAGGTGCTGAAGCTGTTTCGGCAGCCGGCTCGCTCGCTTGCATGGTCTCGGTCGGCGCCGCTTCAGCTGGTGGTTCCGTCTCTAGCGGTTTCGCTGGCTCTGCAACCGCTGCTTCGCCGTCGGCGGCCGCCTCGGTGGTGGGCACAGGCGGTTCGCCTTCTTCAGGTGCTTCGGCAGTCGCGCCGCCCTCCGTCAGCATCTGCTGGCCTTCGAGCACCGCGTCGGCGATGCGTGATGCGAACAGGCGCACGGCCCTCAGCGCGTCGTCGTTGCCGGGAATTACGTAATCGATGCCTTCAGGTGAACAGTTGGTATCGACGACGGCGAAAACCGGAATGCCGAGCTTATTGGCTTCAGCCACCGCGATTTCTTCCTTGCGAACATCGATAACGAAAACCGCATCGGGCAGCCGGCCCATGCCCTTAATGCCGGAAAGGTTCTTCTCCAAACCCTCGCGCTCGCGATCGAGTTTGATGCGCTCTTTCTTCGTCATCTTCTCGTAGCGACCGTCGGTTTGCATCGTTTCGAGATCTTTCAGACGCTTGATCGACTTCTGCACCGTTTGGAAGTTCGTCAGCAGTCCGCCCAGCCAACGTTGATTGACGTAATACTGACCAGAGCGTTCGGCTTCTTCGCGAATTGCGTCCTGCGCCTGACGTTTCGTGCCGACAAACAGAAGTGTTTTGCCGCGGTCTTCGGCGACCATGTTGCTGACGGCCTGAAGCGCTTCGCGAAACATCTTCTGCGTCTTTTGCAGATCGATAATGTAGATGCCATTGCGCTCGCCGAAAATGTATTCCTTCATTTTCGGGTTCCAACGGCGGACCTGGTGGCCGAAGTGAACACCGGCCTCCAGCAATTCTTTCATCGTTACGGTTACCAAACTCGCTCTCCCTTGTTAACTGGTTTATGTACTCGCCGCGACTCCGGCCTTCGCATTGAAAGCAACCAATCCAAATCGCGACAATGGATTTGAGATCTCAAATCTGAAATCTGCGATCTCAGAACTATCTCTTCGAGAACTGGAAGCGCTTACGCGCGCCCTTCTGTCCGTACTTCTTCCGCTCTTTAATTCGCGGATCGCGGGTGATCAGGCCGGCCTGCTTCAAAGTCGGCCGCAGATCGCTGTTGTATTCGATTAGCGCGCGCGTGATGCCGTGACGAATTGCGCCTGCTTGTCCCGCGGGCCCGCCACCGGCCACATTGACCAGGATGTCGAACTTGGTCGCGGTCTCAGTCAGATTAAGCGGCTGGCGAATAATCATCCGCAGCGTCTCATTCGGAAAATAACTGTCGAACGGTTTTCGATTGACCTGAACTGAGCCGTCGCCCGGCCGCAAATAAACTCGAGCGGTCGCTGTTTTTCGACGCCCGGTTCCGTAGTATTGAATCTCTGCCACGTTTTAAATCCTTTGTCTTATTTTTGAGAATTGCGGGAAGGGAAGTCGAGGGTCGCTGGTTGCTGCGCCGCGTGAGGATGCTCGGCGTCAGCATAGACTTTTAACTTCTTGGCCATTGCCCGTCCCAGTTTCGTTTTGGGGAGCATCCCTTTCACCGCGAGCTCGATCACCCGCTCAGGATGCTTGGCGAACATTTCCGTTACCGTTGTTTCGCGCAGGCCACCCGGATAAAGAGTATGGCGGCGATAAACCTTCTGTGTGACTTTGGAACCGGTGAACATCGCCTTGCGCGCGTTAACGACGATCACGTGATCGCCCATGTCCATAAACGGGGTCCACTGCGGATTGCGTTTGCCGCTGAGAATCGCTGCCACTTCTGAAGCGAGGTGTCCAACCGTTTTGCCCGCGGCGTCCACGACATGCCATTTTCGATTTTGAGCCAGACCAGCGCCGCTGGGAAAGTATGTTGACATAGATAAGTCCTTCTGTTTTTAGAGCCTAAAAGGCGAACGGTTAGAATAGAAAACAGCCTGTGCATTGTCAAGCGAGGTTGCCCGAGTTTACGCAGTAAATCCGCATCGTTCGCTTCACTTTTGAAAGCCGGTGCTGCTAGTATCGTGCGCGTTGGTGGAAGTGGCGATTTCAATTTTCATCCTGCCATTTTTCACTCGGGCATTTCGGGCCGGCGTAGCTCAGTTGGTAGAGCAACTGATTTGTAATCAGTAGGTCGGGGGTTCAAGTCCCTTCGCCGGCTCCAGACTCTTCATTTCGTTTCTGGTTTCGAGCCGCATTCCGAGCGTTTTTCATCCCGTTGCGCGCTTGCAAATCGTTCTCACGTCAGTTAGAGTTACGAGTTTGCGGCTGGGGCCGGAGTGCGCGCTGTAGAGGGCTGGGAAGGTTTCTCACCGGGTCCATTCGCGTTTAATCAACCGGACAGGCAGGGGTGGTCGAGTGGTTAAAGGCACCGGGCTGTAAACCCGGCGGGCTTCACTGCCCTACGTAGGTTCGAATCCTACCCCCTGCACCATGAGGTTTCAGAAACTGAGATCTCAAATTTGAGATCTCAGATCTCAAAATGGGCGGGTGTAGCTCAGTTGGTAGAGCATCAGCCTTCCAAGCTGAGGGTCGCGAGTTCGAGTCTCGTCGCCCGCTCCATTGACCGCGATTGATGTTTGACTCGGCCCGCGTAGCTCAGGGGTAGAGCGCCTCCTTGGTAAGGAGGAGGTCATGAGTTCAAATCTCATCGCGGGCTCCAGAAAAAGAATTAGTCCCAATGGTCTCGTTCGTCCCACAAGTCTTATGGGACGAATAGGGCGAATGGGACGGGATGGGACAGAGAGAGAACAATGAGCAAAGAGAAATTTGATCGCAGTAAGCCGCACGTGAACATCGGGACGATTGGGCACGTGGACCATGGCAAGACGACTTTGACGGCGGCCATCACGAAAGTTTTGGCGAAGAACAATCCGAAAGTGCAGTTTGTGGCTTTCGATCAGATTGATAAGGCGCCGGAAGAGAAAGCCAGAGGCATCACGATCGCGACCGCGCACGTCGAGTACGAGACGCCTAATCGTCACTACGCGCACGTGGACTGTCCGGGTCACGCCGACTATGTGAAGAACATGATCACCGGCGCGGCGCAGATGGACGGCGCGATTCTGGTGGTGGCCGCGACCGATGGTCCGATGCCGCAGACCCGAGAGCACATCCTGCTC
>DASUNM010000017.1 GCA_036277115.1 Pyrinomonadaceae bacterium | reverse complement strand
TAACCTGGATTATTCATGAACCTTACTGTCTTTAAGGATTTTTCCGGCCATGGGACCTTGGGAGCTATCGGTTGACGGTTTTGGTGTCGAGAAAAAGGTCTTGGCGCCAATTCCTGCTTCGTGCGGTAGAGCAATGAAGGCCGATTCTCGGATTCAAGACACACTTTGCCCATGATGTCTGCTGGGAGAGTCGTCGAGGGTCGGCTTGGTGCTCAGGCAGGCAAGGGTTCGCATCGTCGAACGGCCTCCAGAGCCTCGTAGAAGAGTGACCGTAAGGGCCAAGAGCTCGACAGGTGAAACCAGATCCGACGAGTGCTGACATGGACCCGTGCCGCTATCTTGAAGAGCTTGAGCCGCAGCGTCGAGGTCTCTGCCCGAGCCAGATCAGTTCCGCGAAGGGCATGATGAAGGAAGTTCATCAAGTTATAGGCCAGACTGTGCAATTGCAGGCGAAAGGCATTGGCTCGGTAGCGAGAGCAACTGAGCCGGTCGGCCTTCAAGCCATTTTTCAACTCGTCAATCCGATTCTCGACCTCTCCCCGACCTTGGTAGAGGGCGAACAGTTCGGCGGCGCGCCCGTACCGGTTGGTGATTACGCAGCGCACATTCGTACCCAAGGGATTGACCTCCACCTTGACCAGAATCCTGCGGCGCCGGGGCCATCTGCGGGCTTGATAACGGAAACTGGAAAAGATCCGCACCGGCTCGCCCGTATCGGCGAATCGCTGCTTAGCCCGCTCCAGCAGAGGAGTCAGCCAAGGCTCGAAGCAGGTGTGTGCCGGGATGCCGATGAGATAGTCGATGCTCTCGGCTTCGAGATGGTCGTACAAACCGGGAGCACTGAAGCCGGCATCGGCGCGGAAACGGATGGGTGCCTTGGGGAAACGCTTGCGCAGTTGGGGCACGAGACGCTTGAGTTCGGGCAAGATGCCTTCGGCATCGGGGACAGTACCAGGCCGCAGACGCGACGCGAGAAGGTAGCCTGTCCTGCCTTCGAAAATCAACAACGGCTGGTACATGTAAGTACCATACTTGCCATGGAAGAGTGCCAACTGCTGTTGACCATGGGTGGGGTCCTCAGTGGAGTCGGCATCGAGCAGAATCTCTTGAGTCTCTGCCTCCCGCAGTCGAGTCCCATGGCGCAGGAACCACTTCAGCGACAGATCAGCCAGCCGCCTCACATCGTTCCAACTCGCCCGGTTCTCCAAACGCGACAAGGTCGGCTGACTCGCCAGAGCCCCCTCGGGACGCTCGGGATGGACAAGCAACCGCAGGGTCGGATCCTTGCGCAGCAGATTGGCATCGACGGCATCCTCGTAGCCGGCAGCGATTTGATAGAGGCGCTGTCGCGCCATCTCTGCGCTGCTGTGTTGGACATATCGGGCATCCCGACTGTCCTCCAGGAGTCCTTCGAGGTCTCGGGTCAGTCTCAGCCGCTCATCGAGTTCGCGCAACACGATCAGGCCGGCGTCACTGCTGAGGGCACCACCGTCGAAGTCGAGGGCGATGCGGGGTTGAAACTGGAAGAGAAACGGGGTAGAACACTGTGTGACCATCGGTCCTCCGAGATCTCGGTCTCATGAATGTCTCGCAACATCTTGATACCACAGATCTTGGGCCCGATGGTCATCTTATTTTGGCCGACTTCCATGAATAATCCAGG
>DASUNM010000016.1 GCA_036277115.1 Pyrinomonadaceae bacterium | reverse complement strand
TGACCAGCCCACACACGTTGTGAACGCCTGAGAAGCCATCCGGGCCCTCCAAGACGCTTGCGGTTCTGACGCCCAAGCGAAGGAGGACCCGGATGCAGGTTCACGGTAACGCCGCTCTCGGACCAGCGGGACGGCTGGCATTGGTAGAAGCGATCGAGTCGGGGATGACGTTGAGGGCGGCAGCTGCCGCCCTCAACGTCGCGCCGGCCACAGCCCATCGCTGGTGGCACCGCTGGCGCTCGGCCTCTGAGGCCGAGCGTCGCTGCGGGGGTTGGCTGCAGGACCGCTCCTCGCGACCCCACCGCCAGCCGCGGCGGCTGAGCGCCGCCGAGGAGGAGTCGATCCTGCGAGCGCGGCGGGAGACCAACCTCGGCCCCGGGCGCCTGGCGGGGATCTGCCGCCGAGCTCGCTCGACGATCTGGAAGGTGCTGCACCGCCACGGCCTCTCGCAGCGGCGCAGGGGTGCGCGGGAGAGCTACCGCCGCTATGAGTGGGCAGAGCCGGGAGCGCTGCTGCACGTTGACGTCGCCCGCCTGGCGCGCTTCAACCGCCCTGGGCACGCGGTCACCGGCGTCCGCGACATGACGGGGGCCGAGAAGCGGGCCGGGGTCGGTTACGTCTATCTGCACTGCGTGATCGATGATCGCTCCCGCTACGCCTACGTCGAGCAGCACCCAAATCAGGGAGGGGACACCGCGGCGGCGGTGCTGGGCCGGGCGATCGAGCACTTCACCACGCTCGGCATGAAGGCGCCCGAGGCGGTGATGAGCGACAACGCCTTCGCCTACCGCAGGTCAAATGCCTTCAAGGCGCAGCTGACTCGCCACGGTGCCCGCCACATCCTCACCCCGCCCTACACGCCTCGTTGGAATGGGAAGGTGGAGCGCTTCATCCAGACGCTGAAGCGGGAGTGGGCCTACGCCCACGCCTGGCCCAACTCAGCCGAGAGGGCGAGGTCGATGTCATCCTTCCTTCGCTACTACAACCGGCGCCGGCCGCACAGCTCACTCGGAGACCGGCC
>DASUNM010000015.1 GCA_036277115.1 Pyrinomonadaceae bacterium | reverse complement strand
CAGGTACGAAAGTAGGAGTTAGTGATCCGGCGGTTCTGTATGGAAGGGCCGTCGCTCAACGGATAAAAGGTACGCCGGGGATAACAGGCTGATCCTGCCCAAGAGTTCACATCGACGGCAGGGTTTGGCACCTCGATGTCGGCTCATCGCATCCTGGGGCTGAAGAAGGTCCCAAGGGTCCGGCTGTTCGCCGGTTAAAGCGGTACGTGAGCTGGGTTTAGAACGTCGTGAGACAGTTCGGTCCCTATCTAGTGTGGGCGCAGCAGGATTGAGGGAATCTGTCCTTAGTACGAGAGGACCGGGATGGATCCACCTCTAGTGTACGAGTTATGGCGCCAGCCGTAACGCTCGGTAGCTAAGTGGAGCATGGATAAACGCTGAATGCATCTAAGCGTGAAGCCAGACCCAAGATTAATCCTGACAGTGAGACTCCTGGTAGACCACCAGGTTGATAGGCTGGATATGTAAGTGCAGTAATGTGCTCAGTTGACCAGTACTAATCAGTCCCTTGGCTTGACCGTAAAATTTACTAGCAGCAACGCTCTTGAATTTCGAATTAGGAATCGCGACTTGCGAATTTCAGTTCGGAATTAAGCGCGCGAAGCTTTAGACACGGCACAGGCTTGCCTTGTCGCTATTCGATTGAATTTGTACTTGGTGCTTTGTACTTAGTACTTTGATTTCGTCTTTCAAAGTACCAAGCTCAAAGCACTAAGCACGTTTTTTAAGGTTCCGTAGCGCGGACTCAGGGCCCACTCAGGCGGTGCGAAGCAATTTGCACGCTGAGGCGCCGAGCCCCCGCTACCGAAAGAGATCGCGTTTTTAAATCTTTGATTTGAAAACGCTCACAAGTTTTCCGGTGGTTGTGTCGAGAGGGCCACACCCGTTCCCATCCCGAACACGGAAGTTAAGCCTCTTGGAGCCGATGGTACTGCGCGGGCAACTGCGTGGGAGAGTAGGAAGCCGCCGGGATTATTTCTGAGATTTCAGCTCCACCTGAGATCTCGACAAGTCGAAAAGCCTGCGAGAGAAATCTCGCGGGCTTTTTGTTTGGGCTCAGTCAATTAAGAATTTCGCTTTCAGTCTAATTTCCCGAGATCCCAATCAATCCCTTGTTGCTGAAAAGTCCGTGTAGCTTCACTCTTGTTTGTAGGTCTCTCGGCGCGCCCGAAACATTGTCCGGCAGTCGCACCACCACCTGGGTCACGTCTGTAACTCCGGCCAGAATCGTAACGTGCTCAACTACCAGCGTATAGCTCCCACCCTGATCGTCTTCCGCCACGACGGTAAGATCTGCGGCCCCGTCGCCGGGCATGAGTCCCAGGCGCCAGACAAAAAGCGAGACGCGCCGGCGCAGGTCGGGACTCAGGTTGAACGGGTTCGTCAGCGAAAAGGGATCACGCGTCTGCGTGACTAAATCGAGGGCAATGACTCGCTGCGAATCGTCTATCAGCAGCAGTGGTGCGTCCAGCACAACCTGCTCGACCTGCCCACTACTGGCGAGCCAGCCATTCGTCCCGGCAAAGTCTGCGGTGACGTTGTGGCTTCCGATGCTGAAAGCGGAATAGCTGAACAATGCGTGTCCGGCAGAGTTGAGAGTGGCGGTGCCGAGAACGGTGCTGCCTTCTCTGAATGTAACCGAACCGGAAGGAATCCCCGGCGCCCCGTTTGCCGCCGTCACGGTTGCGTCAAACATTATTGACTGTCCAAAGCTCGCAGGATTCGCTGACGAGGTGACCGCGGTTGAGGTTCCATTCTGGACAACCTGAACTATGCCTCCGGTACTGGCGGCAAACTGAGTGTCGGACGCATAAGTGGCCACGATATTGTGACTTCCCGGGACTAAACTGGTGCTGTTAAAGGTCGCGACTCCCGACGAATTAAGGGGTGCCTGCCAGACAACCGTCCCGCCATCCTGAAAAGTCACCATTCCGGTTGGCGTGCCCGCGTTCGTCGGAACTGACGACACGGTGGCAGTAAAGGTTACTGCCTGACCAAAATTAATCGGATTCTGTGACGAATTCAGCGTCAGGTTGGTAGCGTTCGCATGGACCTTCTGCACCATGGTTACGGATGAGGCAGGATGCCCGCCATCTCCGCTGTACGCCGCTGTAATGAAATGGCTGCCGCGAAAATTGCCGCCCGCCGCGAGCGCCGACGTGGTCATCGACGCCGTCCCATTCGCACTTAGTGGAACATTGGAAGCCAACGTGGTCGTGACGGGGGTGAGACCGTTGTAAGTCAGATCGGTGAACGTTACCGTGCCGGTCGGTGAGGCCGGCGTGCCGGTGACTGTAGCAGTAAAGGTAATCGCGCTCCCCACCACCACCGAACGTGAATCCGGGGCTGAAGAGTCTATAGTGACGTTAACTCCGGGCCGGTTCCCCAAAGCAAAGAAGATCCCGCCGTTAAGTGTGTAAACCGTTCCATCGGGACCAATGACAGTCGGCACGTAGGGCTCGAGCACACCCGGACTCAAGACCACTGACTGGTCCAGCGCATTTGTGGCCAGGTTCCAGCGATAACTGCGTCCGTCTTCGCTGGTAAAGTAGACACTCTTGTTCGCCGGGTTAACCGCCGGCGCGTTAATGCACCATTCTTTTCCCGCCAGCGGAAACACCGATGGATTTACGTCCGGATCCGGTGTCGGAGCGATTACCGTCAACACCTCTCTCATCTCGATCAGTCCGCCTGCCGAAGTGTGAGGATCGATTTGAGTAGCATTAGGGTCGAGCAGCGCCACGCGATTCACTCCGCTGCCGTCGGCAAACGGATAGTCGTTGTACTTGGCAAATATCAAGTATGACGATGATCCGGTGTAAGAAGGCACCATCGACGCGGGAACGATTCCGGGCGTGTAGTCCCAGCCAAACCCGCCCGGTGTCTTGGTTACCGAAAGGTCTCCACTGAAGCGCAAGAGAAAGCCGCGCGAACCGCTGTTGGCAGCTAACACTCCGAAATAGACATCGCCGTCCGGCGCGATTACCGGCGATGACGTAGCGTCGTCCGGAACTGAAGCGGGATTGCCATTGCGCGGGTCCCTGAGAAACATCGAATATTTTGTTGCCAGAGTGGACGAATTCAAACCCAAAAGGTACGCATAGCTGTTATTGGTCGCCCACTTGACCACGACATAGAGGGTGCTGCCATCACTACTCAACGCCGGCGCCACGTTGTGACTCACGCGGCTGATCGCACCGTCGCTTGCCGCGGCGGCGGCGAGCACATAGGTCGCATTTCCGTTCGCATCTATCCGGGCGATGCCGCTTTGAGTCGTATTCAGCGGTGCCGGAGCAGTGCCCTGTACGCGAAAGCCAAAATAGATATTTCCGTCCGCATCTGCCGTGAGTGGTGTGTTGACGAAGATCGCATTGTTGTAGGCTGCCGCGTTAGCGTTGTAGCCGGCCAGGGACGTGTAGAAAACCTGTTTTACCGGCGCGCCAGGCGAGTTTGAGTCAGGATTATCGATGTACAGGATGGTGCCTCCCGCTCCTGCGTAATACAGGCGGGTGCCGAACGATCCGGTAGCGATACAGGGGTTGTAAACCGGGACCCAATTGTGCGCCGGAAGAATGTAATCAGTATTGATGATGTACTTTGCCGTCCCGTTGTTACCGTTGAAAGCGTCGACCCGAAACCCATCGGTGGATGTTTTGACCGGGACCAGCACCGTGTTATTGGCGGTGATTACCGGCGCGCCATAATGAGCGGTTGTGGTGGGATGAAAGTCGATCGTCGTGGACCACTTAATGGCGTTCAGGTTTTGCGCGGGAGTGGTGTAGACGCTCGTATGCTGGGCGTTGCCGGCGAAGGTGGGTGCCTGAGCCAACACATTGGCGGAATTGAGAATTATGAAGCCGCAGAGTAACGCGCCAGTGAAAAGCCCGGTTATGTACCTGGTTGGAACAGACAGTTCGCTACTCATCGTTCAAATTCCTGATCGAGCGCCAAGTTATCAGTAATTTCCTGGAGAGACTATTGGCGAAACCCGATGTCCGATTCTACTTCGCTGACAACGGGCTTTGATGACATTGGGGCTTGGCGTGTTGCAGTTAGGGTAAGTGATTTCGTGAGGTGTTTCTGTGCAACTAAATAAGAAAGCCCGCGAGAGAAATCTCGCGGGCTTAGGTTATTTTAGGGGGGTAAGAATAAAATTCTTCCGACTAGCCGCAACGCAGTCTTAATTAATCACACGCAGGTCGCGCTCGCTGACGATCTTCCAGCCGTCATCGGTGCGCTGCCAACGAAGTTCCTGCACGACTTCGCCGCGTCGATCTTCGCCACCACCCTCAATCGCATATTTCTTTCGGAAGCGCATCGTGGCGGTGCGTCCGTCGCGGCTCACGCGGATACCGGGCGCCGCGGCCTTTATATCAACCACTTCGGCACGGGCGAAAACGCGTGACTTCTCGGCGCGGACCGCTTCGCGCGGCACGTTGCGCGTCAGATAGAAGGCGTTGACCGTCTGGTTGTAGAAATTCATCTGCCGTTGGATGTCGCGCGCATTCGTCGCGGCGATCCAGTCGTCGAGCGCACCCTGGAGCTTCGCACGCTCCTCGCCACCTTGCGTGTCAGTCATGGGCTCGCTTGTGGCTGCCTCGTCCGCGCGCGGACGGGTGGCCCGCGTTGCTTCCGCGGCCTTCGGTTCCACGTCATTTCTACGCTCTTCCGCAGCACCGGGCCGCGGAGGTGCTTCAGATTCCTTCTGCGTTGGCTTCACCATCGGGCCGGTACTGACATGGCTTCCTTCGGGCGCGACGTTCGCCGCCGGCTTCGAAACCTGCGAACTGTTTGCGTAGCGCGAGAGGGCCAGCCCAAGGACCGCACCCACGAGGCTCGACGCTAACATCAAAATCAGCGCGAGCGGCCACAAACGCCGCCCCTTAATCCGCCCGAGCGGCACTGCCGGTTGGGCGTTCTGAATCGATATCTCGTCGAAGTGCGGAGTATCAAGGGTTTGCTCCGATGTAATGCCATCATTATCGGAAGGACTTAAGGAACTGTCGTGAGGTCTGTTTTCCATTTTAAATCTCCTGTTAGGTGCAAAGCCGTACACAATTCGGCCCCACGGCGTGAGATAGCAATCAGCAGTCCGCAGCGCACCGGCGCGAAATTGTCAGGGCAAAAGAGGTCGCTCGGAGTAACCCTGAACAGGGTTTTGTCGTATAAATTCCCGAGCGCAGCTCATATCCTGTTAATTAACCCTGGTTCGGTAGTTTTCGCTAAGACTATGCTTATGAAGATTCTAAAGAGCTTTTTTCTCATTACCTGCCTGTTGTCTGCATTGATGCCGGTGACGGCCCAGAAGCCGGCGCCGAAAGGCGTCTTCAAAGTTGAGTACGAGAAATTCACCCTCGCCAACGGCTTACAGGTGATCTTTCACATCGACCGCTCAGATCCGGTGGTGGCGGTCGCCCTTACGGCGCATGTCGGTTCGGCGCGCGAGAAAGCGGGACGCACAGGGTTTGCCCATCTCTTCGAACACCTGTTGTTTCTCGAGTCGGAGAATCTGGGCAAAGGCGGTCTCGACAAGATGAGTGCGCGCATCGGTGGCTCGGGCGCGAACGGCTCGACCAACCGCGACCGCACCGATTATTTCCAGACTGTCCCCAGCGATGCCTTGGAGAAGATGCTTTGGGCGGAAGCCGATAAGCTCGGCTGGTTTATCAATACCGTAACCGATCCGGTCCTGGCGAAGGAGAAGGAAGTCGTAAAGAACGAGAAGCGTCAAGGCGTCGACAATAATCCTTACGGTCACACCAGCTATGTAATTGATCGAGCGCTTTACCCGGAAGACCATCCCTATAACTGGCAGGTGATCGGATCGCTCGAAGATCTGCAGCGGGCCACGCTCGCGGACGTCAAGGAATTCTTCCGGCGCTGGTATGTTCCGAACAATGTCACCCTCGTGGTGGCCGGCGATTTCGATCCGGTCCAAGCGAAGAAGTTAGTGGAGAAATACTTCAGCGAAATTAAGAGAGGCGAGGAGATCAAACCGCTTCCGAAAAGACCGGGGGTGCTCAAAGAAACGGTTAGCTTCTACCACGAAGACAACTTCGCCCGGTTGCCTGAACTAACCAGGGTTTGGCCCACGGTCGAAGAATACCATCCTGATTCATACCCGCTCGACGTGCTGGCCCGGTATTTGTCGCGCGGCAAGAAGGCGCCCTTCTACCAGGTTTTAGTTGAAGAGAAAAAATTGACTGACGCCGTCCGCATGTCGAATGAGACCTCGGAGCTTGCCGGCCAGTTTAGCGTCGCGGTCCGCGCCTTTCCGGACAAAGATCTCGACGAAGTTTCGAAGGCCCTGGATGAAGCATTCGCGAGATTCGAGAAAGACGGGATCTCGGAAAAGGATCTGAGCCGCATAAAAGCCGGTCAGGAAACTCAGTTTTACAATTCTCTCTCGAGCGTGCTCGGCAAAGGATTCCAGCTCGCTCAATACAATATCTTTGCCAAGGACCCCGGCTTCATTTCCAAAGACATCGAGAACATTCTCGCTGTCACGCCGGTGGACGTGACGCGCGTCTATCAAAAATACATAAAGAACAAACCATTCGTGGCGACGAGCTTTGTGCCGAAGGGTCAGCCGGCCCTCGCTTTGGACGGGGCGAAGAAAGCCGAGGTCGTCGAAGAGAAAATCGTTCAGGGCGCCGAGCAAGGTGTTGACCCGAGCGCCCAGGCCGCCTATGAACGCACCCCTTCGAGTTTTGATCGCAGTGTCGAACCTGGCTACGGCAAGGCGCCCGAGGTTAAGGTCCCCGCGATTTGGGAAGACAAACTTACAAATGGATTGCGTGTGCTGGGGATTCAAAACACTGAAGTCCCGCTGATGCAGTTCGATGTCGTGATCGATGGCGGACAGTTGCTTGAAGACATCAACAAAGTGGGCGTGGCGAATCTGATGGCCCGCATGATGACGCAGGGAACTCAGAAGAAGACTCCTCAGGAGCTTGAAGAAGCAATCCAACAACTCGGTGCGGCGATCAACGTGACGGCCTCAACTGAGAATGTCCGCGTCCGGGTGAATACCCTCGCAAAGAACTACGACGCGACCCTGGCGCTGGTGGAAGAGATCCTGCTCGAGCCGCGTTGGGACGCCAAGGAATTCGATCTGATCAAGCAAAGCACCCTCAGTCAAATCCGGCAGCAACAAGCCAATCCGAATGCGCTCGCGCAGAATCACTTCAACCTGTTGATTTTCGGGAAGGACAACATCCGTTCGCAAAACATTCTGGGCACGGTGGATTCGGTTAATGCGATCACGCTCGAGGATCTCAAGGCGTTCTATGCCCGAAGCATCTCGCCGTCGGTGGCGCGAGTGAACGTGGTTGGGGCTTTGGATAAAGCGACAATTACTTCTTCGCTAAAACGAATTGAGAGCAAATGGGCGAGCAAGAAAGTCGACATCCCCGCATACAAAACCCCGGACGCGCCGGCCAAGTCTGTCGTTTATTTTTATGACGTCCCCGACGCGAAGCAGTCCGTAATTCGGTTTGGTTATCCGGCCCTGGCCCAGACGGATAAGGATTTCTATCCCGCCACCGTCATGAACTACATACTCGGCGGCGGCAGTTTTGCTTCCCGCCTGACGCAGGTTCTGCGCGAGGGCAAAGGCTATACCTACGGCATCAACTCCGGTTTTGCCGGAACGCAGAGTCCCGGCGCCTTTACGATTTCCAGCGCCGTCAGGGCGAACGTCACCCTCGAATCGGCGCAGTTGATCAAGGACATTCTCCGGGAATATCCGAAAACCTACTCAGAAGCAGATCTCGAGACCACCAAGGGCTTCCTGATCAAGAGCAACGCGCGGGCCTTTGAAACCGCGGAGGCCAAGCTGAACATGCTGGAGAATATCGGCAAGTACGGTTGGAAATATGACTACGTGAAAGAGCGCGAACAGATCGTTCGAGGGATGACGGTTCAGCAGGTGATGGCTCTGTCGGGAAAATATCTGAACACCGACCGGATGATCTGGCTGGTGGTGGGAGACGCCAAAACCCAACTACCGCGCCTGAAAGAGCTCGGTTTCGGTGAGCCGATTGTGATTCGAAATTAATTTCGACCGCAGCCTTCGGGCGGTTCGGACTAAGCGCTTAAAGAAGCCCGCGGGGCGAAATCTCGCGGGCTTTTGCTTGCCCACAATTAAGGTAGTGGCTGAAACGTGTATTGCCGGATCGGGTCAAAGTTCACTCTGAGACTTGACGGCATGTTATGCTTGGTGCATGGCGCAGACCAAACCGCTAGAACAAGACGAGCCTCTCAAGTTCGCTCGCGGCATCCTCGATTCCATCATCGCCAAGCATGACCCGAAATCCGTTAAGGGTAAGGACGCGCAGAAGGTAGCTTCCGGCCTGCGCGGAGGCTCTAAGGGCGGCCACGAACGCGCTAAGAACCTCTCAGAGCGTAAGCGTAAGGCTATCGCCAAGAAGGCCGCTAAGGCTCGCTGGGCGCGGAAAACAGCTTAAAACGCGGCGTAACACAAAAGTAAGGGACTAGGTCATTGATATAGTCGAAAACCGCTTTACTCTGCCGACTCAACTATGATACTTAGCTAATACATACTCCGGCAGGATCGTAATGAGCATGTGTAAACGATCCTGCCGATATTTGCATTCTCTCGGCATAATTCTGGACATCGTGTTCGGAGTTTCCCCGCTCTAACCTTTGGGACAGTAATGGCTTCATTAAGAGTACCCGATAAGTATGTAGGAGGCTTGGCGAAGTTTCTGAGTCTGTCTGATGAGGATTCGGAGCGAGCCCTTGCGCTACTCGAAGGGCTTTCGGTCTCCGTCAAACCACGAAGGACAATTAAGGAAGCGTTTTTGTCGGCGGCGACGATTGCTCCTAATGAAGCAGATAGTATTGCGGACGCCGTGATGTCGCTTTTCACGATATTCAATTATGAATTCAAATCGCCGACTGAAGCAGCGCGTAACATCGCAGAAGCTATTGAAGAAAGCAGTGCAGAAGAATTAAAGGATGAAGATATCCGCAAGAAAGCCGAACCGCGTTTGACTAGACTGTTTTCAGCGACAACTTTGGCAGTATCAGTCAAAGCTGAAGCTAGGCGGTTTGATTATGATAAGGTCTTTGCTTACGCAAGAATATCGTCTGACATTCGGCCGATTTTTAGTGATAACGCCACCGAATTGCCAAGAGCAGCGGTGGTAAGCCACATGATGAATATTCATTATATTTCAGAGACTGAACACAAAGACTTCTACGTCGTATTAGATGATATTGACCTTAAGGAGCTTCAGCACCAAGTAGAGAGGGCGGTGTTGAAATCGGAGAATCTACAATCCCTGCTCCGTACAAACAACATTGAGTGTTTACCGGCGGAGTAAAGCCTTTTGCCATGGCAGGACTTGAGCACAGGAGAGAAAACTACGATGGATGCGATTTGCATTCGTTGCCGAACCGTGTCCATGAGTTGTGGCTAGTTCCGAAAAAATCCTACAAGATCGTACCAGAGAAAAGAGCTACTTGGGTAGGAAAACTACGTGAAGAAGTTGAGGCACAGTCGTCCCTTGACGCTTTCGCACGGCTAGATGCGGCTGCAAAATTCAAAAATGTCGCTGTATTTCTACAAGAAATAAAATCTATCGTTTGGTCTAATCAATCAGCGTCACACATCCTAAGAGCAGTCGATCTGTCTCTTGGGATAGGAGCACACGTTGCCGCTCGTGAGCTTGCTACTCAGGGTGCACAAATTCATCCGGAAAACGCAGAATTGCAAAAGTACGCGCGCATACTCGCTCCGGCGAGAATAACGGATAAGCGCCCCACTTTAGATGTTAAACCGAAGGCTAACATCGAATGGCTTAAGGCAAACCGATTAACATTTAAAGGCAAGTGGGTTGCTCTAAAATCCGGAGTATTGGTAGGCGCAGCCGACTCTCGCCAAGCACTCACAGATCAAGTTGGCGAGACTAAAGGCACCGGTATCTTACTAACTCTCGTCTAAATGCTGCTTAACTTTGAAGACGATACTCCCTTCGCCACAGGTGTCGCTACTTATGACGCTGAGCCGATCCCTGGCGGTGATGATACCCAGAGAATTCGTGTTTACATTGAAGTTGACGAGGAATTAGAACAAGCGATTTTAGACACTGGCGGCCAATACTTCTGGTGCACCCAAGAGATGGTTGGTCGCGTGGCTTTTAGTGAGACAATTGGCGATAAGAAGATAAACCTGAAGGGCCAAGACGTTCGTGGTACGCTTGCGAGGATTAGCATAGTTCTACTTGCAGACGAGGGCGAATCATTACGGCTTGAAGTTACAGCTTTTCTCCCCGATCTAAACCAAGAGTTTGGGCCAGCGTTTCTTCCATTTCCGTACCTCGGCTTTCACAATTGCATGGATCGGGCACGCTTCGCGATCGATCCATCACAAGACCAAAACAAGATTTATTTCGGCGCACAACCCTAACTAAGACATTCAGCATCTCTCCCTTCATGTAGAGGCCAAAAGCTAATGACCAGACCCTAGATCGAAATCTCCACTTGACATTCATCGCCGCCTAAGCATAATTGTGTTGCTACACAGAAGGCGGCTAAAATGGATTGTCCAACCTGCGATAAACCCTCAAAGCGATTCGGCAAAGACCGAAAAGGCAATCAGCGGTATCGGTGCTTGTCCTGTGGCAAGACTTTCGGCGAGCCGAAGATTAAGACCCTCGACAATATGTCGCTGGACGAGGGCAAGGCTCTGCAAGTTATCTCTTGCCTGATTGAAGGTTGCAGCGTTAGAAGTACCGAACGCCTCACGAATGTTGACCGCAATACGATCCTCAAACTTCTAGCCATCGTTGGCCGCAAGTGTGAAGCTTTGATGCGCGAACGAATTCATGGATTGAAGATTAATTTTGCCCAGTGTGATGAGGTTTGGTCTTGGGTGGCAATGAAAAATAAGACCAAGATTCGCAAAGGCGAAACATCTGACGAGGTTGGCGATTGCTGGACGTTCACTTGTATTGATTCAGAAACGAAACTCATTCTTGCTTGGCACGTTGGACATCGGGGTTACGATGATACGGTGGCCTTCACCGATAAGATCGCTCACGCAACGGCGGGAAGTTTTCAGATTTCAACGGATGGCTTTGCGGCTTACCGCGACGCGGTTGTAATGAGCCTCGGAATGCAACGAGTTGATTTCGCGCAGTTAATCAAAATTTATCGCTCGTCACTTATGGACGAGCAAAGATATTCTCCGGCTGAATGCACAGGCGCAAGGAAAGAAGCGATCATGGGCAACCCCGATATGGATCGTTGCAGCACGTCACACATCGAAAGACACAACTTGTCGCTGCGCATGGAAAACCGAAGATTCACGCGGCTAACGAACGCCTTTTCAAAGAAGCTGGACAACCACAAGGCGGCCTTGGCGTTGTATCTCTGCTACTACAACTTTTGCAGACCGCACAAGACACTTCATGGCGCGACGCCAGCAATGGAAGCGGGAATCGTGAGGCATTTGTGGAGTGTTAAAGACCTACTTCACGCAGCGGCTAAATTCTGATTCTGATTCTGATTTGCTGTTGCTTGGCGGTCTAGTTGCGGCTCATAATGACTGTTCATGGATGTCATAGAAACCCAAACTTCCCGCGAAAACCAATTCATCAAGCTAGTTCAAAAGCATTATCCCAAAGTACAGGTTCAACGAATGGTCAACGGCTTGTACTTTTTGACACCTGACCGGCTATTTCATCCGAGCCAGTCAATGTTCAGGGTTCATAAGAAAAATCAGGAGGCTTGGTTGTTTAGAGACGGCATCTGGGTGCCGATAGATATTTACGTTTACAACGAGGAGTTTTTTGCCTTGGCGCAAACGATTGGCAAAGAATACACCGAAGCAACTAATCAGCCCGTGAGGATCATTAAAGAATTCTGAATCGGGCAACACAACATTCAGACACTACCACAATTAATCACGAGCTGCGGCATTTCCATGTAAGATTCCATCATGAAATTTACTCGCCGGAACTTCCTGGGTGGGCTAGCGACGAGTGCGACCCTGCTTTTGCAACGTAACGCTACCTCGGGCAAAACGGATTTGCCTGCCGCTTCGCCAAAACCTTCGCGAGTGAATCGTCCCAATGTCATCTTCATTCTTGCCGATGATCTCGGGTGGGGCGATCTCAGCTGTTACGGTCGGCCAGACTATCGGACTCCCAATCTGGATCTGCTTGCTTCACAAGGCGCGAGGTTTACCGACGCATATTCTGCTTCAGCCGTCTGCACTCCCACACGCGTTGGATTTATTACCGGTCGATACCCGGCGCGGTTGAAGATCGGCTTACTCGAGCCGTTGCCCGCGAACAACCTGACCGTGGGCCTGGATCCGGGCCACCCGACGATCGCTTCACTTCTTAAAACGAGTGGCTATGACACAGCGCTGATCGGAAAGTGGCATCTCGGCTTTCGCCCTGAGTGGGGACCGAATGCGCATGGCTTCGACGAATTTTTTGGGAATCTCGCCGGCGCGGTAGATTATCACCTGCACAAGACCGGTCGCGGTGCGCCTGATCTTTATGAGAATCTAAAACCCGTTGAGCAGCATGGTTATATGACCGATTTGCTTACTGAGCGGGCGGTTGAATACGTTCGCCGGCGTCGAACCAAGCCGTTCTACTTGAGTCTTCATTACACGGCTCCGCACTGGCCCTGGCAGGATCGCAAAGGCGGCGAACGGATCACCTTCACCGACAAAACCATTGAACCGATAACCATGGGCGGCGGCGGCTCTCTCAAGTTGTATGCGGAAATGATGCGTAGTTTGGATGAAGGTGTCGGTCGTGTGCTGCAAGCTTTAAGCGCTGCGGGCAAGGACCGAAATACTCTGGTGATCTTTACGAGCGATAACGGCGGCGAGCGCTTCTCGTATCAATGGCCCTTCTCCGGCAGGAAAGGAGATCTGTTGGAAGGTGGCATTCGCGTTCCGGCAATTCTTCGCTGGCCGGGCGTCATTCCGGCTAATCGCGTTACTCATCAAGCGGCGATCTCGATGGACTGGACGGCGACCATTCTCGCGGCGACGGAAACAAAACCGGCAGACGGTTATGCGTTGGATGGAATTGACTTGTTACCGATAGTTAAAGGATCGAGTCCGGTTGAGGACCGCACGTTCTTCTGGCGCATCTACGATCAGGATGCGGTGCGTCATGGGAACTGGAAGTATCTTCGCAGCGGTAATCAGCGTCGTCTATTTGACTTGTCAGTCGATCACCACGAGCAAGCTGAGTTTGGGAAGAAGAACCCGGACGTGCTGCAGCGGCTCATCTCGGAATTTGATAATTGGAACCGGCAGATGTTGCCGCGTATCGACAGAGCAAACCCGTTAAGAACTTAAGTTCGGACGATTCGGGATCGCGGCCGTCGCTGAACTGACGGCTTCGATTTGTTTCCTGCTCCATCCGGTGCGGTGTCGGCCACCTCTGCGGTGAGACTCATCAGCGCAGCTTCCTTCAACTTCGGGTTCTTTATCCAATCCTTTGCGGACACAAACGAGACTTTGTCGTAAACCAGGACGATGGTTCCGACTTTTAAAAGCTTGCTGACTTCGCGGGCCGCAAAGAGTGGTATGCGAATGCAACCGTGGCTTGCCGGTTGATTGGGGACGTTGCGGCTGCCGTGTATGGCAACGCCGCCACTGATGTAGTTGGGGTAGTAAACCGATCCGAGCGGGCCCGTCTCCCATCCGACGCTCTTGTCATAAACAAGGAACCGGCCGCGCGGTGTGTAGGAGATGCTCTCCTGCCCGTCGTCCATGAACGTCTTGCCATTGCCAGTCGAAGTCGGAAGGACTTTGATGCGTCCTTCGCCGTTCACCAGCATGAGTATTTGACGATCGAGATCTACTTCAACGTGCTCGTATCCGAGTTCTCTCGCTTCCGGTCTCGAGCTGGTGCGAATGACGTCAAGTTCGTCGCTAGTGAGTTGGCCGGTCACGTCGCGACCGTGCCATTTCTGAAATGCAATCAACGCTGCGCGTGAGCCGTCGTCAAAGACTCCGTCAACGGGGCCGGTCCAGAAGCCGGCGTCAGCAAGTTGTTGTTCGGCCTCTTTGATTTTGACGCGGGAGAGATTACTGCGTTGGCCAAGCGCGATGGTCGGCAGGATAAACGCCAGACAGATCGTGATAAGAATTTTCATCAGTACTGTTGGAAGGAAAATATGACGGACACGGTTGCCAGTCAACAGTCGCGGAGCGGCGAAATGTTTATCGCACCCCGGCCGATTAGAACTTTGCACCTCCGTTAGGAGTGGAATGTTTCGCCCGTAAACGGGCTCGGATTGTCGAGTGGGGCGCAGTGTATAGACATTTCGTTCCTACGGAACGATAAACGCTGGGCAAGCCGCCCCGTGAACGTACGGATCTACCGGTCGGTTTGAAGGCTTTAGCTGTGCGTCCTAAAAATATCTGGCGGCCTTTCGAGGTCATTTGCTACAATCCTCACCCCTTCTCACCTTGTCCCGCCGAAAACCGTGAATGGTAAATCGTGAACCGTAAATGTATTCGCGCTTTCACGAGGATTTCCTAAGACCTAAGACCTAAGACCTAAGACCTAAGACCGGGGTTCTCTATGTGGTGTCCGCGATGCAAAAGCACACGTGTTCAGCGTGGCTATAACGATTCATCTTTTGTTTTGCAGATGGCCGGTCTGCACGAGCTGCTCTGCAACAATTGTGGCCTCGAGTTCAAGGGGTTCGATCCGCTACGCAAGCTGGAGCGCAAACCTACCTCGCATCGCGAACCGAACGAAAACAATCGCCGCTTTGCCCGCTACAAAGTTCATTTGCCGGCCACCATCAGCTTAGTCGAGCGACACGCGCTGAGTTGGGATGTTTCATACTCGACCCCTGCCCGCGGCCACTGCGAAACAATTAGCCAGGGAGGCATGGCACTGTCGTTTGTCGGCAGCCGGTTTCCTCAAGAGCAACTCACAAAACCTGGTTGCTTCCTGTACGTCACCGTCAATTTGCCGGCCGCGGCCGTGGCGGCGGTGGTCTCAATCATTAATTGTGAGCGACTGGGCGTTAACGGTCAGGCGAAATGGTTCGTGGGCGCCAAAGTGATGCAAATGAGCGATGCCGACGCAGCAAGGCTCGCCGCGTTTTTGGAAAAGCGAGGAAAAACAGAGCCGTTCGTAGTCCTGACCTGAGTGCCGCGAATGCCGCGATTATTAAAGGAAGTCCGCTCAGGGTAAACTTGAGCGGGCTTTTTTCATCAAAGCACGTTGCATGCAGTTTGGCACCTACTTCCGTCTGACTTCCTACGCGACGATCGCCGCCGCGGCGCTGGCGCTCTATGTCGCGGGCGGGGTGGGGCTGTGGTTGCTGGGCGCGTTTGCCCTGGTGATGGTCGTCGCTTTCAAACTTGAAGACAGCCGTTGGCAGTTGAGCGAGCGACTCGCGCTGGCAGTCATTCTGGTTTCGATTCCGTTTTTCTACCTTGATTGGCAGGTGCTCACACCGCTCCTGCTCTCAGGGCTCGGTGACGCCGTTGACCCAACGGGAACTGGCGCGACGGAGGGCGGCTCAATTCCGCGTGGTGGTGTCGAAGTAGCTGTTCTTTCGCACCTGATTCTTTTTCTCTCGGCCGTAAAACTTTTCCAACGCAAGCACGATCGGGATTGGTTCTTTCTCTACCTGATCTCATTTTTCACGGTGTTGCTGGCGGCCGGACTGACGGCGAGCCCGATGTTCCTCGGGGTACTGATTCTTTATCTGCTGTGCGCGCTCTCGACGATCGTCGCGTTTGAAATTCAGAAAGCGCGCAAGAAAGTTACCGCTACGCAGACGCGCCTGCTCGTTCCGCCGGATTCAACACTTTTTCAAAAGCTGCCGATGCGGCTTTGGCGCCGCCGGTATCTCGAGACGCGACGCTTGCCGCTGGTCTCCGTGGCCTTGCTGATCCTGATTGTGATTCTGGCGCTGCCGTTCTTCTTAATCGCGCCGCGTACTGCGTCCAGCGCATTGCGTCGCGGCGGAGCCGGGATTTCCGGTTTCGTCGGCTTCTCAGACAGCGTGACGCTCGGTCAGATCGGCCAACTTAAACGCAATGACGAAATTTTCATGCGTGTGCGTATTGATGAATTTGGCAGCGTGCCGCCGACGCGTTTGCGCTGGCGCGGAGTCGCTTTGGATAGCTTCACGGGTAAAGCCTGGAAGAAATCGGCTGGCGCGGAACGGTTTGATAAAAAGGAGAGTAACAACGGCCTGTTCAAACTTGGCACCGCTGAAAGCCTGGACCACCTGACGACGCAAACTTTTTTTATGGAGCCGGTGGATACTCCGGTTCTATTCGGCGCGCCGCGCGTGGTAGGAGTGAGAGGTAACTTGCCGTTTGTCCGCGTCGATGCCGAGGGGGCGATTCAGACGCGTCCGCACGATCAGGAGCGCCTGGTGTACCGAGTGCATTCCGATACATCCGAGCCAAGCGTAAATGCACTTCGCAACGATCGGCTTCAGTACGTGGTTGAGTCGGTGCGGTATCTGGAGTTGCCGGCGAACCTCGATCCGCGTATCCGCACACTCACGCGCGATGTCATTCAGCAGAGCGAAGCGCGCACCTGGTATGACGCGGCGCGCGCGGTTGAATCTCATCTGCGCGACGGATATGGCTACTCGCTCGAGATGAAAGCCAGCGGATCCGATCCGCTCGCGGATTTTCTTTTTAATGTGAAGCAGGGCCACTGCGAGTATTTCGCTACGGCCATGGCCGTCATGTTGCGCACGCAGGGCGTGGCGACGCGTCTGGTAAACGGCTTCCTGCCCGGTGAATTCAACGACGCGTCGGGCGCGTTCACAGTGCGACAGAGCGATGCGCACTCCTGGGTGGAAGTCTATTTCCCCGAAACCAAATCCTGGGTGACTTTCGATCCGACTCCGTCCGCGGGCCGCGCTGCGACTACGCGGACCGGCTTTGCCGGCATGCTGAGCAAATATTCTGAAGCGCTGGAGTTGATGTGGTTCCAGTACGTCGTGGGATACGACAAGCAGGAACAGCGATCTCTGGTAATTTCGGCGCGGAACAAGCTATTTGATCTGCAGCGTGGCTCAGTTAACAAATTCGCGCAGGCGCGGGCGGCATTTCCTGCGCTCATTGGGCCAATTCTGTTGGGCGTGACATCGTTGTTTGGACTGATGGCCGCCGTTCTGTTGACGCGCCGGGTGCGGCGATTTGGCTGGCGCCGGGGACTAACAGTGTGGCGAGGCGCGAATGAGTCGGAAGCAAGCCGCGTCGAATTCTATGAACGATTGCTAAAAGCCCTGGAGAAGCAGGGTATCAAGCGCGAGCTGTACGAAACGCCCTTAGAGTTCGCTTCCGCCACCGGCGTGAACGAAGCGCGAGATATTACGAACGCGTACAATCGAGTCCGTTTTGGGGAAGAGAAGCTGTCCGACGCGGAACGAAGTCATATCGAGAGTCTGTTGGCGCGACTTGAACAAAGTAGGAAGAATAATTGAATCGCGAGGACACGGAGGGAAGACAAAGCAGATAAAGATAGTTTAGAGGCGGGCTACTGCCCGCCAACGCGATATTGAAAACGGGCGGGCGGTAGCCCGCCTCTAAACAACTTCGATTTTCTATTCACGATTTGCGATTCACGATTTACTAAGCAAATGAACAAAGTTGGATTTATCAGTCTTGGCTGTCCAAAGAACCTCGTCGATAGCGAGGTGATGATGGGGCAACTCAAGCAAAAAGGTTTTGAGATTACCGCTGACGCGGAAGACGCGGACACGGTCGTCGTAAACACGTGCGGCTTTATCGATTCAGCAAAAAAGGAATCGATCGAAGCAATTCTCGAAGCCGCGCGTTTGAAGACTGAGGGGAAAGCCACGCGCTTGGTGGTCGCCGGTTGTCTGGTCGAGCGTTATCGAGATGAATTGAAGGCAGAGATGCCGGAAGTCGATGCGTTCATCGGCACGAGTCAGATCAACGAAATCCTGAGCGTTTGTGATCCGCAGACGAACACACGGTCGTTGCCGGTGATTCCGCTCGGGAATCAAAGCGCCACTTATCTCTACGACGAATCGACGCCTCGCGTGCTCGCGACGCCGAGTCATTACGCGTACATCAAGATTGCCGAAGGATGTGATCGGCCCTGCGCCTTCTGTTTTATTCCCCAGATGCGCGGCCACTTTCGCAGCCGTCGTTTTGGTTCGCTCGTAGCCGAAGCTCATCAGCTGGCTGAAGAGGGCGTGAGGGAACTGATTCTGGTGGCGCAGGACTCTTCGCGTTATGGCGAAGACCTGGGCAAGCCGGACGCGCTCGCGCGTCTCTTGCGCGAGCTGTCGCACGCCGATGGCATTGAGTGGGTGCGCGTGATGTATACCTATCCGACGCATATTAGCGACGGCTTTCTGGACGTGCTCGCCGAAGAGCCAAAGGCCGTGAAGTATCTCGACATGCCTTTGCAGCATGCTTCGCAGAATGTTTTGAAGCTGATGAAGCGAGGCGGGAACCGGGCGTCGCTCGAACGTTTGATCGAGCGAGTGCGCCGCCGCGTACCGGGAATTGGCGTGCGCACGACTTTCATCACTGGTTTTCCGGGCGAGACCGAAGAGGATTTCGATGAGCTGATGACCTTCATCAAGAACGTCGGATTCGATCGCGTCGGTGTTTTCACGTATTCAGATGAAGAAGGCACGCCGGCTTACGAGCTGCCGAATAAAGTCGATCCTAAAATCGCCAAGCGCCGTCGCGATCAGCTAATGAAAGAGCAATCGAAGATCGCCAAGCGAAAGCACGCCGCGATGGTCGGTAAGACCGTCCGGGTAATGTTCGAAGGCGAATCAAACGAGAGTGATTTGCTTTGGCAGGGAAGAATGGAAACCCAGGCGCCGGACATTGATGGATGTGTTCTGATCAATGACGCGCCTGAAGGTCTCGTTCCGGTTCCCGGCCAGATGGTTGATGTGCTAATCGAGGAAGCGCAGGAATACGATCTGGTCGGACGGATTATCTAATCAATGAAGCACCTTCTAAGTGCAGTGTTGTCGCTTCTCGTATTGGGCACTGCGTACGCCACCCGAGCGCAGGCGCCAGACTTCTGGGTTAAAGTCTCTTCTCCTCGGGATTACTTCCAGGTCTTGATGCCTCATCGGCCTAAGGAAGAAAGTTACACGAAGTTGAAGAGTAACTTCGGTGACCTCGACATCAAGGTAAAGTCCTATCAAGCTTCTGCGCCGAACGGCGCGACGTACCGACTTTGGGTGTTAGAACTCGCCGCTGGTTCCGGCGCCGAGCCCCTCATCACGGACACCTACCTTGATTCCAGCGCTGACGTCATTTGGGATGGTTTGCTGAAAAGCGAACGAGATAAACTTCCTGACGACCGGCGAGCAACAGCCGGGATGGCCTATGTCAAAGAGTTGGCACCGAAGCCGTTGCCGGGCCGCGAGTACACCCTCACGATCGGAAGCGCAACCGGGACGGCGCAGTTTTATGTTACTGAGTCGCGTCTTTATGTTTTATTGGCGATGAATTCGATCGGAGCGACCTGGGAGCAAGAACCGTTCTTTCAATCATTCGCCGTCGCGAAGGATGTGCCGGGACGGTTGCCGATTGACAGCGTTGAGCCGGGCACGCCCGGCACGCGGGTTCGGCACCCAAACGACCTCACCGACGAGAAAGTATTTAGAAGCAGCGAAGTCACCACAAGGGCACGCGTGCTGTCCAAACCTGAACCGTCATACACCGAAAGCGCGAGAAAGTTTTTGACCACTGGAACGGTCGTTTTGCGCTGTGTCTTTTCAAAAGACGGCAAGGTAACGAACCTCTGGGTTATCAGAAAACTACCTCACGGTTTAACGGTACGGGCTATCGACGCCGCGCGTCAGATACGATTTACGCCGGCCACCAAGGACGGGCAGCCGGTTTCGATGTGGATGCAGCTCGAATACAACTTCAACCTCTATTAGTTCGCCATCAACTCCGTCTAAAACTTCACGAACTCAAACTTCAATCTGATACCCCGGCGCGGACTGTTGTAGAACGAACCGAAATCTGGCGCGTGAATATTGTTTTGGAAATCGCGCGGGTTCCAGTGGTTGGTGAGATTGAACAGTTTTATGCCGAAGCGTCCAGGAAACTTCCGGCCGCGAAACTGCGCGGGAATGAATCCCCAATTCGGGACTCGTGGGGTCAGCCCCTTCGTAATCTGAAGATCGAGCGCAAAAAAGTTCGGATAGCGACCGGCGCGATTGCGCGCGCCCACAAAGTTTTGATTCTCATCGACCAACGAAAAGGGAAAGCCCGTGTGCCAGTCCATTACGGGCGAAACCGTGATCTGTTTCGGCAGGCCAATGTCGCCCCAGAAGAGCAGCCGGTTCGGCGCGTCGAACGGTTGCAGCGAGCGTTCGTTCGCGCGAATCACAGGATTGCGAATGTTGCCGAAGTAGTTATTGAATGGGTTGAGATCGCCCGTCGCGCGCGAATGTACATAGGCGAGATACAGATGCCTTCGCTCCTGTAAGCGAAACCGACCAGTCACCTGAAATTCGCGATAACGCGCTTCGCCATCATTTCTCAGCAGCAGCCGGCCATCAGCTGTCGGATCAAGAATGAAATCGCGCCGGGTACGTCGTTCTTCAAAACCAAATCTGAGAAGCAGTCTTTTGATTTCGTGATCGATCTGAAGAGTGCCAGCAACGCTGTAGGGGTTCCGCAGACCGCTGGGGTCGACGACGTGACTGAATGTCCGCGGGCCATCAATGATCACGGCGAGGGTTGGGGCAAACGTCGTCACCACTCGTTGTTGATATTGCTGAAAGATGCCGACGTTGATCGGAATCTTGTCGTAAAACAGACCGACTCCGCCGCGAATCACCGTCCGCTCATTCGCAAACGGCAGTAAAGCGAACCCGAGTCGCGGGGCAAAGTTGTTGTTCTTGCTGATGCTGTCCCTGTCCCAGCGCAAGCCAAGATCAATCGTTAACCTCTGGTGTGCATGCCACGTCTCCTGCGCGAAAGCGGCCAGCTCAGTGTTGTTTCGTTCTAAGGCACCCGCACCAGCAAAAGTGATGAGCTGACTGAGGGTGCCATCGCGGCGGACAATGCGAACCGGCGCCGACACATCGCTGCCGTCGAACGTCGTATGGCTGACGTTGATACCGAATCTAAGATCGTGTTTGCCGTAATACTTCTTTTCCGGCAGAGACAACGTCTCGAGCCATTCGGCCCGACGGCTCTCGCGGCCCTGCCGATTGAACCAACCGCCCGAACGTCGCTCCGGCGAGATCACAAAGGGCCCGCCGCTGTTTCCAAAGACATCGAGGTCAAACTGTTTCAGACTAAAACTTGATTGGAGCAGAGCGCCCTTCGCGAAAGTGGCCTGTTCATTAACGGCGAAGAACCATCCGCGTTGGTGCAGGTTCGCCGCGGTGTCGAGCGGCGTGAATGTATTCAGGTTAATGCCGTCCCGTTTCTGCGGGAAGAGCGAAAAGCTCACGGCCAGACGGTTTGAGTCGTTGAGATTGAAATCAAAACGCGTAAACGAATCAAAGCTTTCTAGCTTGCTGTCGCGCTGGGCGGGTGGCAGGCTCGTCACTTCGGATCGCACGAAGCGATATTCAAAACTCTGGAAGAAGAAAATTTTGTCTTTCTTGATTGGACCGCCGACAGCTATCCGGGGCGTCGCGGACTGGACGCCGTAAATCTTGCCGTCGCGAATGCGCGGACGCATCAGCACGTTCGTCACAAGATATCGCCAACGGTTGCTCCCGGAGCGAGTCTCGATCGCGGTAACCGCGCCGGTGAATCGGCCGTACTCAGCGGAAAACGGATTTGAGAAAACCTGCACCGATTCGACGGCTTCGAGCGGCAGGTCGATTGCGGCATCGCCGGTCACGGGATCGCTAACGTTCAAGCTCGAGACCAGCGTGCCGCTTTGGTCGGGTCGCGTCCCCTTAATGTTGAGAGCGCCGTCGGGACTTCGCGTCACTCCCGGAAGCAGCGGCAGCGCGTCCTGGAACTTTTCGTTCACCAGTGGCACGTCGCGCAGCTTCGTGGCCGATAACTGTCCGGCGACGGTGGTGTCGGTGGTGTTGATGCGGTCCGGTTCGGGTGCAACATCGACAATTACCTGAACGGTGCTGGGCTGCAAGGACACATCGAGATCGACTGTCGCGTCGATCGCCAGGGTTATTTTCTGTTCCGATCGTTCAAAGCCCGCATGAGTCGCGACCAGCGTATAATCTCCGGCCGCCAGGCGATTGAATGAATACTCGCCCTGATCGTCGCTGATGATTGCCAGTTTGTTATCGCCGAGTGCCGGGCCCGTGAGTACGAGCACGACGCGCGGTAAACGCTCACGCCGATCGCCGGTGACAGCGAGAGTGACTCCGCGAATCCGACCAGACGGTTGCCACGCGGGCTTTGGATTAGCGGTGACGCGAGCCGCGTAAGGCAAGCTCAGAACCATCATCAAGCAGACTACGATGCGTAGCGAAATCAGCTTTGACCGACTTGCCGCTAAATGATTTATCCACATGTCGTAGTTTGATGGCACTCGACACTTCAAGAACTTGTCTGATAAAAGACTCGGAAGTATTCGATGCAGCATTGCGGGCTGACGAAACGCGGTTGGTAAAGGGGAGGACGTTGACAGCATAGGCCTAAGCCGCAATCGAAAGCAATTAGCGAACCGGTGGGAAGTGGCACAGACTTCAGTCTGTGTTCCAAGCCTAAGAGAGGCTTTTGTTGAAATCACACACTGAAAGTCTGTGCAACTAGTTGAAACCACAAATCTGAAGTCCGTGACACCACCCACGCATGCCAATCAAAGAATCCAGTGATGAGTTCAATCCCGATGTCGTTGTTCCGGCGGCAGAAGTTCCCGCGCCGAAACGACGCTCAGCGAGCGATTACGTTGCCCTCGCAATTGCCACTTGCGGCGTCGGGTACTTGCCGGTGGCGCCGGGCACTCTGGGAGCTTTGGTAGGTGCTGGTCTGTATCTAAGTGTTTCGGGTTGGTTTTATGGAGTGCTTGAAGCGAATGCGCAACGAACAGGGGCGAGTCTGCTTTACGTGTTCACGCCGCAGTTAGCGTTCATGCTGCTGCTGACGTTTGCGACAACGATGCTGGGCATCTGGGCCGCGACCCGCACCGAAAAAGTAATTCAGCGGAAGGATCCGTCGATAGTCGTCATCGATGAAGTCGCCGGCCAAATGATCGCCCTCCTGTCAGGCCCGTTTTGGCTGCACACTTGGTGGAGCATCCTGTCGGCGTTCCTCTTGTTTCGTCTGTTCGACATTTGGAAGCCTTATCCGATTCGCCGCCTCGAGGGGCTGGAATCTGGATTGGGAATCATGGCCGACGACGTGCTCGCAGGAGTTTACGCCCTCATCGCCAATGCTCTACTTGTTTCGACTTATTTATTAATCGTCCGGTGAGCGGAATAGGTGAGTCGGATTAGGCGAGAAAAATCGTGTCGTAAACGGATTGGAATTTGAAGCCTGATCGTTTGTAGAAGTCATGGGCGGCAATGTTCTGCTCGTTTACGAGAACGCAAATGGAATCTACGCGCTGCAGCAGAAGATGTCCCAGCTCAGACATGCAATTCAAACCGTAGCCTTTGCCGCGATGTTCGGGCGCGGTCCAGACACCTTCAAGATAAACGACTGATTCTGTATACGAGACGATATCGGTCTTGAAGATAAGTTTCCCGGACTCGATCCAGACCCACGTCCGGCCCTGCTCGATCCGCCGCAGACATCGTTCGCGAAAACCGACGGGATCGACTTCGAGGGGATTGACGCCACTTTCATCAAACGCCATTTCCGCATGCACCGGCAGAATTAGTTCCAGATCTTCTGGGGTCGCCAGTCGCAGTCCCTCTGAGGGCTTGCGGACTTCGATGGGCCAGCGCAGCTCAAACAACAGCTCGCGGCAGGCGCGGCGCATTGTCTGTCCGTCATTGGAGTAACAGTTCCAGAACTCCTCGATGCGCTCTTGCTCGCCCATGATCATGCGAGCGGTCGTGCACTTCTGCGCGATTTCCGCAAAAGCCTGAAGCGCGCGCTCGGTGCGCGTCTCCATCAGCGTCGCATGGCCAATCAGCGCGACCCCTTCAAGTTCGCCCGCGCGGTTGCGGCAAGCGTAGAAATTGCCGCGGTTAAATGCACTGACAAGGCCATTGTCTCTGATGATTCCCACGAGCGTAACTGTGTGCAGCGGGCGTCGCGCCAGAAATTCGAGTACTTCCGATTGACACTCGTCTGTAAGTCTCTGGGTGATTACCTGTTGCGCCCAGCCTGACATCGTCGGCACGGGCGGGGGCATGATTTGGGCTTGGGCAGTCTGTCTATACATGGTGTGTTCTCCTCCAGTAGCAGCCCAAATCAATAGGATGGACTCATCGCGGACGTGTTATCGCCCTTTGAGATGGCGTCGGAAAGCAGCACGCCATCACTGAGAAGCACACCGTCGCTGAGCAGTACGCCGTCGCTCAACAAGACACCATCGCTCAATAACACGCCGTCGCTAAGCAGGACACCACTGGTAAACAGGGTGCCATCGCTCAACAGAACGCCGGTGACCGTTACCGGTCCCGCAGTAAGCGCGATACCGCTGGTAATTAGGGTCGTGTTGCGCACGATTACGCCATTCGTTATCGAAGTTGCGTCGGCGATCACTTTGCCATGCCCATACATGCCTTGCCACTTGGTCATTAAGTCGCTGCCATACAGCACGCAGTAATCGCCGACGATACCGCGTCCCCAATCAATGCGCTCGTTAGTGCTGGAAATGTAGTTGTCCTGATCGTTCTCGTCCCAGCTATTGAGCATCGCGCTTCCCTGCGACAAAGTGCTCGCATTTGACTTGACCAGGCTGGCGAGTTTGACTGCGCCTTCAGCGTTTACCTGTCCCGCGCCTTGCTCGAGTGTGTTGAAGCCGTCGATCGGCTGGGCTGAATACATCAGAATGGCCTTGACCAGGCTGGGAGTGAGGTTCGGATTCGCCTCCAACATTAAGGCAGCGATGCCCGCTACTATGGGCGCGGACATCGAGGTGCCGCTCAGGTACATGCACTGGTCTGTGGCGGTGGAGCTGCCGACCTTGAGCGACGGATAGAGGGTTACGAGCGCTGCCAATTTGCCACTGCTGCTGGGAGACATGGCGCCGATCAACTTGTTACCTGGCGCGACGATGTCCGGCTTGATCAGATTGTCATAACGCTTGATGCCCGATGAATCCTTCGTATAGCCGCGAGTCGGCCCGCGGGAGCTGTACGAAGTGATCCTGTCATCGTATCTTGCGTCAGTGCCGAAACTGTTGGTGGCGCCCACCGTAATGACCGACGGGTCAATGCCGGGTGAATCGATGCCGCCGTAGATCTTGTCGCCATCTAAATCTTTGCCACGGTTTCCCGCAGCAGCTACTACGACGATGCCGGCGTTGTGAGCGCGGCGGGCGGCCAGACACAATGGATCGTTCTTGTAGCTGTCTTTCGGCGGCGCGCCAAGGCTCAGGTTGATGACGCGGAGGTTATAGGTCGCCTTGTTCGCAATACACCAATCAATCGCCGCGATCACATTGCTGGCAGTCCCGCGGCCCTGCGCGTCAAGAACGGCCAGGCTAATGACTTTCGCTTCGTAAGCAATGCCGCCGTAGTAGTTGGACTTGAATCCCGGATTACCCATTAGCATTGAAGCTACGTGAGTACCATGTCCAAAGTAGTCTCGGTTCCCGGCGATACCGGTATAGGTCTTGGAATAAGCGACCCCGGGGCGACCCGTAGAAGCTTTAATCAGGTTGTGCGTGTCGTCTATGCCACTATCGAGGACGGCGATGCCCACACCCGTGCCGTTGAGGGAAGAGAAACCGGTAACCTCGCTGCGCGCGTCGGCTTGAGCGGCGGCCACTGAGGTCTCGATGTGTCCGTGGGAAACAACCTCGCGGTCCGGGCTAATGTATGCAACGTCCTCGTCATTTTCCAGATCGCGAATGCGCGACATCGGCAGATCTGCGGTAACCAATCCTAAGTTGCGATAAGCATTCTTGAAGCGACCCTTGCGAGCGGCGAACTTATTTTGGAGATCCGTATCGGTCGACTTCTGGGGGTCGTTTAGTTGCACAATAACGCGGGCAGTTTTGTCGGGCTTCTCGCCAGATGAGACGCGATTGACGTCGTCGTCCAGATCGGGGGCGATCTTCGATCGTTTTGCCGAACCTTGTGATTGCGGCCCGTTGTTTTTCGCCTGGTCGGCCCTGACTCCCATGGGGATCAGGGGCGCGAAGAATAAAGCCATTAGGGCTAAGGCGAATTGCTTCTTGAGGGTCTCTTTCAGTCTCATCGATCTCGTCTCTCCAAACTAGTCTCAGTACGCCACACGTTGGCGCGACCCTCGTTTGGCAACGGTTGTGCCGCAAGAAATATGAGCAGAAACTTCAACAAAATATGACAATTCACGAAAGTGAGACGTCGGGCCTGCGGGCTCGAGCGGTCAGACAGCACGACGCCTGACCGACTGAGCAAGTTAATCTGACTGCTAGTTTTGCAGGAAGGTTCGCAACCCGAAGGGTTGCCAGAGAGTAGCCGGGGGTCGCAGCGAAGCGTAGACCCCCGGAAAAGTCGGCGTCAAATTCGGCACCCTGGGAGGGCCTTTACGATCGACCAAGCCACCCGCGGGCCCAAAAGAAAAGCAGCATGCCGATGGCGACGAACACCATGATCGTGAGTACTACGAAATAGCCAAACCGCGTGGCCAGCTCAGGCATGTTTTCAAAGTTCATCCCGTACACACCGGCGATGAACGTCAGTGGCAGCATGATCGCGGAAAAGATCGTCAACACTTTCATGATTTCGTTCATGCGATTGCCGACCACCGACATGTAAGCGTCCAGGCAGCCGCTGATTAGATCGCGATAGCTCTCAGCCAGGTCGGTAATACGAATGATGTGGTCGTGAATGTCACGATAGAACGGCAGCATCGGTCCCGGAATCAATGCAAATTCGCCTCGGCTCGTGCGGAGGATCACCTCCATTTGCCGCGCTGAGATGCGCCGCAGACGAAGCACGCCACGTTTTAAATCCATAATCTCTTCGAGGATGGCCTGGTTCGGCCGGCTCAAAGTAAAGATGTCGTCTTCGAGTTTCGCTATCCGTTCATCGAAATCGTCGAGCACGGGCGAATAGAAATCGACAATCTGATCCAGGATTTGATGTAACAAAAACGCCGGCCCGCGTTGGCACGCGATAGGCGTCGTCATCACCAGCTTCTTCACGTTGTTGATACTGCGAAACATGTCGTGGTGATAAGTGATGACATAGTTCGGCCCGAGAAACGCATCGAGTTCGATCGTATTGAAATGATCGGGACTGGTGTCGGCGCGCACACCATGCACGATGAAATAAAGATAGCCGGGGAACTCTTCGACCTTCGGATAATTCCGCGTCTCGCGGCAATCCTCCAGGGTGAGCGGATGAAAGCGAAATACGTCTGCTAACAGCTGCTCGTCCGCTGCCGTCGGCGCCTCCATATCAATCCAGGTAACGGCCTTTTCATCTTTCAGAAGCTCAGCTAGCTGTTCAGCGGGGAAGCCGGATTCAACTCGTTCCGCGCCTTCGCGATAGACATAGATTTCCATCAGGGGGTTTCTCTCTTGGTTAGTTAATGATCTTAGTCGCCGGCATCTGCGATATTTGCCAGGCGATGAACGCAATGAAAACCAGCAGCAATCCCACGATGACGATGACGACCGGTTCCAGACCCAAAGCGCCGTTTCGATCTTCAGCCGCGGCCACCTCTTTTGCCAGTTCCGTTTGCGCGGCGCCGACGACAATTAATCCATTTTCCCGAGCCACGAGTTGCGAGGCATCGGTGTTAGCCTCACCCGACTCGCCCAATTCTTCCAAAGGCGCTAACTGTGCAGCTAGTTCGCGCGTGTCACCAGAACGGCGTCTAAGGCGATGCGCGACGAACTTTGAGAGTTCCTTGCTTTTCACAACCAATCCACTTTCTTCAGATAAGCATACAGCGCCAGGCCGACGGCGACGATACTCAAGAGCGCGAATACGTATCCGTAGCGCCATCTTAACTCAGGCATAAACACGAAGTTCATGCCGTAGATGCCCGCGATCAAAGTCACCGACATCAGAATCGTTGAGACTGAAGTCAGGCGCTTCATTACTTTGTTCATACGATTTCCTGAGACCGATAAGTAAGCGTCCATCGTTGAGCTCAACATATCGCGCAGCGTGTCGATGTTGTCGGCGACGCGAATCAGATGATCAAAAACGTCCTGGAAATAAACATGGGTCTCGCGCGGAAAGATCGGCTGTTCACGCCTGAGCAGGGTATTAAAAACATCGCGGAGGGGCGTAATGGCGCGGCGCAGGTAAAGCAACTTCTTCTTGATCATGAATATTTCTTCAATGACCGCAGCGCGCCATTCGCCGAATATCGAATCCTCTAAATCGTCCATCCGCTCGCTGATGATGTCGAGGAGGGGAAGATAATCATCAACCGTGGCATCGATGAGCAGGTAAGCCAGCAGTCCCGCGCCCGCTTCCGATCTATCGAGCCACTCTTCCCAAAGGCGGCGCGCGGTGGCGATAGCGCGGATCGGGCGACTGTGAACCGTGACCAGAAAGTTCTTGCCGAGAAAAATATTCAGTTCGCGCAACTCCAACGCGTCGTTCGGGCCGACCAGACTGGCTTCATAGAGCACAATGAAATAGTAGCCGGAATATTCCTCAACCTTCGGTCGCTGATGCTCGTTGCGGCAGTCTTCGATCGACAGATGATGGAAGTCGAACTCTTCAGCCAGGTCCGTAAAGTCCTGGCTCGTGGGATCGCTGACGTCGGCCCAAATTACATGCTGAGAATCCTGACGAAGGTCACTGATGTCCGGCACCGGACAGTTCTCTGAGATTTCCTTCGTCGCGGTGTTGAGGCAGGTTACGGTAATCAAGTCGATCTCTCCGGACCGCACTGCGTAACAAAATCGTTTGCGGCAGTGTATCACTAGTGGCGCGAACGACGCCGCTTGGGAAAAACCGATATAATCCGCGCACGATGAGTGCACCGAAGGTTTTAGTGGCCGATGATGTTAGTGACAGCGGGCTTCAGCCGTTGCGTGATGCCGGATTCGAGGTCGAGAAGCGAACGGGTCTGTCGCCGGCTGAGTTACAAACCGTCCTCGCCGATTGCGATGGGCTGGTAGTGCGGAGCGAAACGAAGGTCACCGCGGGGTTAATGGATTCAGCGCCGAGACTTCGAGTGATCGGCCGCGCCGGTGTCGGCGTTGACAACATCGACGTGCAGGCGGCGACGGCACACGGAATCGTCGTCATGAACGCGCCTGACGGCAATACGATCACGACTGCGGAGCACACTATCGCGCTCCTGGTAGCGCTCGCGCGTAACGTGGCGCAGGCCAACAGCAGCGTCAAAGCCGCGCACTGGGAGCGAAAGCGTTTTATCGGCGCGGAATTGCGCGGCAAAACGCTCGGCATCATTGGCTTGGGCCGCATCGGTCGCGCCGTCGCACAGCGGGCAGCGGCGCTGGGAATGAAAGCCCTGGCCCACGATCCTTTCATTGCGATTCAGCCGGCGGGCGAAGCGGAAGTCGAAACCGGGTCGCTGGATGAAGTACTCGCGCGAGCTGATTTCCTGACGATTCACACGCCGCTGTCGAATGAAACACGGGGACTGATTAATGCAGAGGCGTTCGGCAAAATGAAAACCGGAGCGCGCGTCATCAATTGCGCGCGCGGCGGGCTGGTCGATGAGGCGGCGTTGCACGACGCGATCCAATCCGGAAAGATCGCCGGCGCGGCGCTGGATGTCTTTGAAAAGGAACCGCCGCCGGCAGATCATCCTTTGCTGCGTCTCGATCAGGTAATCGCGACGCCGCATCTCGGAGCTTCGACGGCGGAAGCCCAGGAAGCCGTCGCTTTCACGGTCGCTGAACAGATGCGTGACTACCTTCAGACCGGAGCGTTGCGAGGCGCCGTGAACATGCCGGCTGTAGGCGCAGCCGAACTGACCACGTTGCAACCGTACTTGTCGCTCGCAGAAAGTCTGGGACGTTTTCAGGCGCAGTTGGCGGATAGCGCAGTTCGCGAGGTGCGGCTCGAGTTTGCCGGCGAACTCGTGGATGTTGATGCCGCGCCGGTCACGCGTTTATTTCTTGCCGGTCTGTTGCGCGATGTCAGCGCGCGCGTGAATGCCGTCAACGCTTTTCTGATTGCGGACGAACGCGGCATCGCGGTGACTACATCTTATGTGCGTGGTTCAAATGCCGTCTCGGCGATAAGAACTTCCGTGGTCACGGCAACCGGCGAGCAAACCGCGTCCGGCTCGGTTTTCAACACCGCTGAAGGTTACCGCGAAGGCCGTCTCACCAGAATCAACGGCTTTCGGATCGAGGCTATTCCCCGCGGCCACATGCTGGTGATGCACAATCGCGACGTGCCCGGCGTTATCGGGCGAGTTGGCAGCGTGCTCGGCGACGCGGGCATCAACATCAGCGCATTTCATCTCGGCCGGCGTGAACGGGGCGGGGAAGCGATGGCAATCATTCAAGTGGACGGGGCGCTGGATGAGCCCACGACCGGTAAGCTTCTTGAACTCGAGCCAGTGATCTCATTGCGCCAGATCGAACTCTAGCGTTCGAGACAAACCCATGAAGTGCAAAATCGGCGATACAGCCGCAGTCACAAAGACGATCACCCAGAACGACATCGAGAAGTTTGCGGAGCTTTCAGGTGATCGAAATTCGATTCACCTCGATCAAAGCTACGCGAAGGGAACCCGTTTTCACGGTTGCATCGCGCACGGGATGCTGACGTCGTCTTTTATCTCGAACGTTATCGGCAACGAATTGCCGGGCTTGGGCAGCATCTACCTCAGCCAGACCCTGAAATTTGTTGCGCCTGTCTTTCCGGGCGATACGATCACGGCGCGCGTAACCGTGACCTCCGTGCGCCCGGACAAGCCAATCGTGACGCTGGAGACAGTTTGCACTAATCAACGCGGCGAAGCGGTGGTCAAAGGTGAAGCTGTCGTACTGGTAGAGTAGGTCGCTTTCCGGAGCCGTCCCATGGCGTTGCCTCAAAGTGCTTAAGGCCTCACCTTCACTTGGTATCACAACCCGAAGGGTTCACAGAGAGTAGCCGGAGGTCGGAGCGAAGCGGAGACCTCCGGATCGGTGCGTTCGTTTGTTGCACCCTGGAGGGGTGCCAGATAATCCTCGAATTCTTGCATCCTTTCAGGATGCAACTCACTGGGTCCGCGGTTCCGGTGGTCTGCGACCACCGGCTACTATCTATCAGCCCTCCGGGCTGAAGGATTTATTCGAACTCCAGGGAACTTTGAGGTAAAGCATCAACCTAGTTGTTACGTTTCCGGGTGCGCGCCGCCCTCTTAGCTGCGCGCGAACGATCCTTCGCCGAACGTTTCTTCGCCGCTTTCTTAGCCTGTCGTGACAGAGCGAGTTTCGAACCAGCGCTGTGAGGTTCGTCCTTTAGTTTTTCTCTCATGGCGCGCGAACGCTTCGTGGATTTCTTCTTTGCCCCCTTACCTTTGCGCAGATCGCGTTTCGCTTGTTCTTTAATCCGCTTCGACCCTTTCTTTGGCGGCGGAAGATCTACGCCGGCGCGACGGGCTTTTGAGAGTCCAATCGCAATCGCCTGCTTTGCCGATCGTGCGCCGTGCTTGCCATCGCGAATGTGCTCGATCTCTTCACGAACAAATTCGCCGGCCTGTGTGCTGGGCGCTTTTCCTTCGCGCTTATCTTTCTTAGCTCGTTCAAGCGTCTCTTTTTCGGGCATAACTTCCTTTCAGCTAGTGAGCAAGATGCACAATCACAGTGACTTCGGGGTAGCTGATTTATATTTTGAAATGCTCGACGCGAAAGAAGAGGATATTGCCGCGCGCGTCGCCGGCCGCGGCTCGTAACTGCTGGCCGTCAAAACCAAAAGCACAGGACTCAATCGGTAGCTGCCACGCGTAATAACCCACCTCGATTCGCTGATCCAGATCCCACAAACGCATCGTTCCATCCCATCCTCCGGAAAGGAGCAGCTTCCCGTCAGGAGAGATCGCCAACCCCTCCACATAATTGACGTGACCTTCCAAAGGCGGAAAGATTTGCACCTTCTTCAGATCATAAATCCAAATTCTGCCATCAAGATCGCAAATAGCCGCCTTGGTACCGTCCGCCGCGACTGCCATCCCGGTAATCGATGACGGGCTGGTGGCGGGGAAGTTTCCAGCTTGATCTATCGACTCCCACTCACCGAGGTGGCGAGGACTGAATTTTTCAAATTCGAAGTCCCACAGACGAACATGGCCATCTCCACTAGAAACAATTTGGCGCGCGTCGCGTAAGAGAGCTAATCCTTCGACACTCGATGCATCGTCTTTCATGAGAGCCAGCGGTTGCTTCGTGTCCGGATGCCACAGTGAGACCTCGCCGGCGCTGGAACCCACCAGCACCTTGCCGTCGCCGGCATCTGCGAGCGAAGCAATAGTCGCGTCTTCGGCGATCGTTATTTTCTTTAGCGCTTCTCCGGTTTGAGTATTCCAGAAGCAAAGCTGTGTATCGCCGCCGCCACTGATCGCCGTATCTGAGCCCGTGATCAGGACGGCGTTCACGCCTTCGTCATGAGCTTTCCACTTCCGCAGCACCTCGCCCGTGTCAACGTTCCATAATTGCAGGAAACCGTCTTCGGCGCCGCTGATTGCCCGGTCACCGCTGATCGACATCGCCAATGCTTTTACTTTGCCTTCGTGGCCTTTGCGCAAATCAGGTGATTGGCCCGACCGCACATCCCACACGCGCAGCGCACCCTCGCCCCCGCCGGAGACAACGCGCTGACCGTCCGCGGTTAATGCCAATTCGAGAACGTGCCCGGTATGGCCGCGCAACGCAGCGCGCTCGTTTCCGGTGTCCAGATCCCACAGACGTACAATGCCTTCGCCTCCACCCGAAATCACCAGTTTTTCTGCTTTTGAAACCGCAACGGTATCCAGGAGCATATCGTCGGCGGCCTTCTCCCAAAGAGCTTTTGTTGTGGCGGTGTCGTAAACGCGTAGCATGCCGTCATAGCAGGCCAGCGCCAGCACACCACCATGTTCAGACAGGCCTATGCTTCTCACATCCCAACCGTTATCCCAGTCGCTCTGTCTTGTTCGCGACGAGGCCGCTTGACCGACGCGCCGCACGTCTGCAGGCGGCAAACCTGAGCTACTGTCACCTGCGCTTTGATCGAATAGACCTTCCAGTGGGCCAGGCACACTCCAGACCATGGCGTTCCCGTGGCCCGAAGCGACAGCGATGGTGCGACTATCCTGAGAAACAGTTACAAACCGTGCCGGTTCTATGGACCACGAACCCATTACCTTACCGGTTGCCAATTCGATAAGTTTGACCAGGCCTTTACCTGCGAGCGCCAGGGCGTGGCGCCAATCTGCGGTGATCACGACCGCATGCCAGGGGTCGGCTGCATTGTTAAGCGTCCGAAGTTCCAAACCAGTCGTCGAATCCCACAAGGTAACTATGTTGTCGCGAGATCGCGTGAGGGCCTGCTTCCCGTCCGGTGAGATCTTCACTTGCTCGGGACTGAGAGGGTACTCCTGTTGTTCGATGCTCAGTCTCCAACTGTGAATCATCTGTCCGGCTTCAAGGTCCCACGTACGGACCATGCCATCCCACCCCCCCGTAATCGCGAAGAGCCCGTCGGGAGTCACGCTCACGCTTCCGGTAGTGTGGGACTCGCGTTGGTTCGCGTAAAAAGTTCGACGGAGTGCCGGATCGACTGGCAGGGCATGCAGCGGCCTGAGCCAAACTCCTTCATGCTTGGGTGCATAGCCTTCAAGAAGTTTGTCGACCGCCCCGTCCTGGCCGCGATAGAGCCGGTTGAACAGCTGAACGTAAGCATTGTTAGGCCGCTCGCGCACGAAATGACTTTCGCGCCGCAATGCATCATCAAAATCGCGGACCAGGCCTGGGCCATCACCTGTCGTCAATAAGCGCACGGCCTGCCGGTAGTCCTGCTCGAGCGAGCCGGTTAATCCTCGTTCGCTCGAGATCCGCGCGAGGACGTAGGCCAGATCCGTCAGCAATTCAGTCAGATCCTTCGCCGGCTTTTTGCGCGCCAATTTTTGCGCGGGTTGATTCAGGTGGCCAAGCGCCTCAATTAAATGCTGGGGCGTGTGCCGCAAGGCGTACTCTTCTTCGCAGCTTGCCCATGCGTCTTTGTAAGTCGTCAGAAAAAACTGCGCGACGGCGGTGTGGGCCTCATGCGGGTAGACCTGGAATTCCGGATCGGAAAACAGGAAATCACGAAATGATTGGTGATAAATACGAAACGGGCCCTCGGGCTGCGGGCCGCTTAAATACTGCATACTGGCCTCTAAGACGTCCGCGGCGTGCGACTCAGCAATGCCGGTTACGCCGGCAAGTTGCGATCGAGTAAGACCATCGCCGCGGGCGACGGCGACCGCGCCCAGGACGGGCCGGTATCTTTCGGACCACGCTCCTTTATTCTTGCCGAGCTCGCGCCGGATGAATTCCCGATAGATCCCAGACAAGTCCTTCGGCAGCGGCAGTTTGGACAGGTCGATTTCACTACTAAGGTCCTTCGGCAAATCGTCCAGGACATAGCGGACGTAAAGGAAGTTTCCTTTTCCAGCTTTGGAGAGTCGGTCTGCCAAAGCTTCCTGCCGGTCTTTAGGCAGGAGACTCAAGCGCTTCAAGGCATAATCGTAAACGTCAGTTTCATTATCCGGGGCGTTCTTGATCAGATCCAAATCCGGCTCACCCAAAGCGGCCGTAATGCGTTCGTCGGGCCGGCTGGTAAGAACGAATCGAACCTGCGACGGCAGATCGGTTGCCTGTCCAAGCAAAGCCACGATGGTATTTTCCGCATCGTAGCTCAGCGATTCATCGAGGCCATCTATCAAGATGACAATCTGCTCTTTGAATCCCCCCGTGTACATTCCTTCCAGCGGTCCGCGCACAATGCTGTCAAAGGCCGCCCGGCTGGACAGGTTGCTGACATGGAGCTCCGCGATCTCTACCCCCGTCGCTTTATCGACCGCGCCCAGATTTTGTACGACGCTGATATTGACGTTGGTATCGCCAACCTTTAGCAACTCTTTGGTAAACGCGGCATACCGTTTCGCCAGGCCGCGCGACAAGTCTTCCACGAAAAACTGCGGACTGATGCTGCGGCCGGGTGTGCGACAGAAGTGATAAAAGGCGAGAATGTTTGGGCCAAGATTCTGATATGCCGGCGGCACTAGCCCATCGCTCATTTGTACAAGCCGGGCGGCGAGCGCCGACTTCCCGGTGCCGGGACCACCCTCGATCCGAAAGAAAGGCGATCCGGGCTGAGCCAGCCAATCGTTCAGCTTAGCGAAAATCCACTGGCGGCCGGTGAAATCCTTGGTGCGATCAGCGATGAACTCTGTGAGATTGTTCATGCCAAGCCTTCTGAGGCGAACGGGGTAGTCTTAAATCCAATGTGTGGGTTGGTGAACGGCGCTATCTTCTCAATTCTGCGCCCGCATTATATTATTGCTGGCCGTCAATGAATCAAGTCTAGCTCCCGAGGAGGAATTATGGATCCCATCACACTAGCCGCCACGGTAATCGGCGTCGTGTCTCCCTACTTCGCGAAGGGGGCCCAGGAATTGATCTCTCACGTCGGCCAGGAGGCCTACGAAAAGACAAAACAACTCGTCACATATTTGAAGGACAAGTGGATCGGAAATGACGAGGCGTCCTCGACGATGAAGAACTTTGAGCAAAAGCCTAAACGCCACGAAAGGGCTCTGCAAGACATCCTCGAAGAGCAGCTAGCCAACGACCCCCAACTGGCCGCTGAAGTGGAAAAGCAAGTCAACGAACTGAAACCTTATCTCGAAGTGTTTCAAAAGATGAAAAAGGGCGAAGACGTCGTCGGTATCGAGGCAGACGAAATGTTGTCCGGCACTGCTAAGGTCACGCAGGAAATCGACGATGGCAAGAACGTCAAGGGTTTCGTGGTGAAGCGTATTGGTTCTACACCTAAGTAGTCTCAGTTTCTGCTGATTATGCCCGAGTCCGAAACAGCCGCGAATCGCAATACGGTCGCTCAAACTGGTCGTCAACGCATCGATTCCATCGATCTGCTGCGCGGCATCGTGATGGTGATCATGATGCTCGATCACACGCGCGACTTTGTTCACTCCGGCGCGTTCAACTTCGATCCGACCGATCTGACAAAGACGACACCCGTGGTTTTCTTTACGCGCTGGATTACACATTTTTGCGCGCCTGTCTTCGTTTTTCTCGCCGGCACCGGAACGTACCTCCAACTGTCGCGCGGTAAGAGTAAGAAGGAACTATCAAAGTTTCTGGTTACGCGCGGGCTTTGGCTGATCCTGCTTGAGCTGACGATCGTGAAGTGGGGCGTGTGGTTCAACCTGGACTTTCGTCTGCTGGCGATGCTCCAGGTCATCTGGGTGCTCGGCGTCTCGATGATCGTGCTGGCCGCGCTGATCCATCTGCCGATCAGAGTGATTGCCGGGTTCGGCTTGTTGATGATCGCGCTTCATAACCTGCTCGACAGGTTTGAAGTACCGGGCTGGAACGGTCCGGGAACGCCGGTGCCGACGTTCGCGCAAAAGCTTTGGATCCTGCTGCATCAATCACCCTTCAAGGTATTTCCAATTCTTGGAGATCCAAGTCCGGTGGTCGTCGTCATCTATTCGCTGATTCCGTGGATTGGGGTGATGGCGGTGGGATATGCGTTCGGCGTTTTGTACACGAAAGATGCGCGCGAGCGCCGTCGCTGGCTTTTGATTATTGGAGGCGTGGCTACCGCTTTGTTCTTCGCTCTGCGGGCGATCAATCTCTACGGGGATCCATCACAGTGGGCGTCACAGAAGAACGCGTTGTTTACGGTGATGTCTTTCCTGAACACGACGAAGTATCCGCCGTCGCTGCTTTTCCTGTTGATGACGTTGGGTCCTTCGATAATGGCTTTGGCGTTCTTCGAAAAACTTCCCGCGGCGATTGCCTCGGCAAAATCTTTGGCCGCCCGCTTGCGCGACGCGCTGGTGACATTCGGCCGGGTGCCGCTGTTTTTCTATCTGCTTCAGTGGTACGTCGCGCACTTAATGGGTGTTATCGCCGGACTCATTGCCGGCCAGCCCGTCGCATGGCAATTTGCTAGTCCGGTGGATAAGTTCACGAATATGCCGGACGGTGTCGGTTTTCCGATCTGGGTGGTTTACCTTTGCTGGATTATCGGCGTGCTGCTGTTGTATCCGTTGTGCAAGTGGTTCGCGGGGGTAAAAGCCCGCCGTCGAGATTGGTGGCTGTCTTATTTGTGACCCTTTTCTTTCAATTTCGAATTCGTAACAACAAGGAGCCTGTGCCAAGCTGCCAAGGCAGAAACTGAAAGGAATAACTTAGAGAATGAAAAAGTACTTTGCGATTTTTATGCTGGCGTTCGCCGCGTCGATGGTGGCCTGCGCCAATCCGGCCGACAACAAACCGCACGCGACAGTTTCCGAAGCGACGCAGACCCCGGATGCTGCGAAAACTGCCGGCGCTGAGACGCTGGCGATCACCCCGGAGAATTCGAAAGTTGAGTTCGTGGGATCGAAAGTCACGGGCAGTCATAACGGCTCGTTCAAGCAGTTCAGCGGCTCCGTTGAACTCGCCAAAGAAGGCGTTGAAAAAAGCCGGGTGACGGTCGACATCGACACGACCTCGCTCGTGACCGATGCAGAGGGCCTGACGACGCATTTGAAGACTCCCGATTTTTTTGACGTCGCCAAATATCCGAAGGCAAACTTCACTTCAACGAAGATCGAACCGGCCACCACCGCCGGCGCTACGCACACGGTCACCGGAAATCTGGATTTGCACGGCGTTAAGAAATCGATCAGCTTTCCGGCGACGATCCAGGTGGCACCGGATGCCGCCTCAGTCAACGCCGAGTTCTCGATCAATCGCAAGGATTTTGGGATTAACTATGCCGGCAAGGCAAACGATTTGATTCGCGATGAAGTAGTCATGAAATTGACGGTGAAGGCGCCGCGGAAGCAGTAACACCTAACGTTTAGAGTCGGGCTACTGCCCGACTGGCGGGCGGTAGCCCGCCTCTAAACGATCTGCCGCTTGGGCAGTAGACCTAAACCCCAGATGCTGAACGAAGCTGTCGCCTACTATCACAAGCTGCTTGAAGATCGAGAGCTGGCCGATACGTCGCTGACGCTGCTCGATGAAGGGCTGGAACGCTCGAAGCTAATTTTCGGCGGCCGCCGTCTCTCGCCGTATCTTCGTCCGCATTTCGTCAGGGAAGAGGATTTCGCTCGCATTGTTCGCGTGTGCGAGACGGTCTGGAACGCAATTGAAAAGGTGAAGGACGAAGCGGTCGGTAATAATCAACTGCAGGACGAACTTGGACTCACGCCGATCGAGCGCGAGCTGGTGTCCATCGATCCGGGGTATCGGGCGGTGTCTCCGACCGCGAGACTCGATTCGTTCTTAACCGATGAAACCTACAGCTTTGTTGAATTGAACGGCGAAAGCCCGGCGGGGATCGCTTACGCTGACGCCGCGTTTGAGATTTTCGAATCGCTGCCGGTGATGAAGCGGTTCAACGAAAAGTACAACGTGCGCCGATTCCAGGGGCGGCCGTTGATGCTGCAGGTCCTGCTCGAATGCCACGAAGAGTTTCTCGGCCGTAAACCCGATCGCCCTCCGCAGATCGCCATCGTCGATCTGAAGGACCTGCCCACGCTCAAAGAGTTCGAGCTGTTTCGAGAATACTTTGAAGCGCAAGGCTATCCGTCTGTCATCGCTTCGCCCGATGAACTCGAGTTTGCGAATGGCCGGCTGCGCACGGGAGATTTCGAGATCGACATCGTTTACAAGCGGCTGCTCGTTAACGAGTACCTGCCGATCATGAACAAGCATCCGGCGCTGCTCGATGCCTATCGGGCGGGCGCGATTTGTATGGTGAACAGCTTTCGGTCGAAAGTCATTCACAAGAAGGCCCTGTTTGCCGTGCTGACGGACGCGCGTTACGCGCGGCTTTTCAGTGCGGAAGAGCGTGAAGCGATCTCCGCTCATGTTCCCTGGACGCGTCAGGTGCGCGCGGGCAAATCGGATTATAAAGGCGAGGAAATCGATCTGCTCCAGTTCATCAGCGAACGACGTGATCGGCTGGTCCTAAAGCCGAACGACGATTACGGCGGCCACGGAATCTACATCGGTTGGAACATCGACGAAATCGGCTGGAATGAAGCGATTCGGAGCGCACTCGGCAACGGCGACTATCTCGTGCAAGAGCGCGTGCCCACTGCGCGCGAAGTCTTTCCGGCGCTGACCGAGGACGGCGAAGTAAAGTTTGTCGAACAGCTGGTGGATCTGGATCCGATGCTCTTCAATGGCAAAGTCGGCTCCGCGTTCACGCGTCTCTCTTCCAACGAACTCGCCAACGTCACGGCCGGCGGCGGTATGGTTCCCACGTTCTTGATTAGCGAGAAGCAATAGTCGGCAGATTCAAGTGGTCGGCGTTTCAGCTCGTTTAGCGGGTTCGGCTTTGCCCAAGAAAGTCTTCGGTGTCGTAATCGCAGGCTCATCACGGAACGTGTGACCCACAATACACATCGAGCTCGGAGCAGTGCAGGTAGTTAAGCCCAAGGCGAAGCGAGCCTTGGGTAACCGGTGCGCACAATCGTTTGGAGCGGCGGAGCCGCGACCGATAAGCGCGCTGAGGGTCAGGCTTTGAAGCTGCAGGCCGACCCTCCAGCACGGTGCTCCAAAAATCTCTCTCGCCCGCTTCGCGGGCTCGGTTGATCTAAAAAACAGGTTACCCAAGGCTCGCAGAGCTTCGCCTTGGGCTTAACTATGACCGCTGCTTCGCAGCTCGACTATTAGTTCGCTGGGACTCTTCGACTATTAGGTTGCCGTCTTTTTGGGCAAAGCCGCGGGTATAATTCTATGCTTTTCGCCCTCTTATGCACTTTTTCTTAATCTGTGAAATCTGCGCAATCTGCGGATAGACTTTTTTCTTGACGCCTCGCTTTTTCGGGTGATAGGTTCAAATTGCTTCCTCTTCTGAGGCAGCTTCAGACGCCCACTCCTCTTACATCAGCCTTCGCATCGTTAAGACAGTGTCGCAGATTAACCCCATTCGTATTTCTCTCCTGCTTGCTGTTTTGGTCTTAGCAGCCGTCCTGGCGCTCAATATCAGCACCGGGCCACCCGCGAGCGGCAGCGAAGCCCGCAGGTCGAGTAACTCAGATCCAGTTCCAGTCACCGCCTCAGATCGCTCCATTGAACACAATCCAAACACCGATCCCGAACCTTCAGAAATTTCGACCAGCTCGGCGCCGAAGCCTTCATCCAGCGCTCTCAACAGTCCTGGGGAGGATTTTGATTTCAGTTCTTATCTAAGAAACGGGCGCGTAAGCATCGCTTACTTCTACGCAGATTGGTGTCCCGCGTGTCGTGAACTGAGTCCGGTGTTAGCAAGAATCAATCGTGACGATCCAAACACGCAGGTCCTGTTTCTGGATATCGGCGATTGGAATACCCCGATTGCAGATCGTTACCGGGTCAATTCCGTTCCGTTTCTGCGAATCTACGACAAGAAGGGTTTCTTCATTGCCGAAGGCGAGGAGGCGACCAACTGGCTGTTGCGGGAGTTTCGCCCTCGCAGCTAGTTGAGCGGCATAGCCCCGCTCGGCTTGGCCTTGCCGCCGTCCGCGAAACTTGTTAACGTGTAATCCCGTGATTCACACGGGTTCCAAATCCCAACTAAAAGCCGTCGCAGTAATCCCCGCTCGCTATAGTTCTACGCGTCTTCCGGGAAAGCCTTTGCTCGACATTGCCGGAAAACCGCTGGTCGTGTGGGTCGCCGAACGCGCGCGCGCGGCGTCGTCTATTTCGCGCACAATCGTCGCGACAGACGATCCCCGAATAGTCGATGCCGTTAGCGCGGCCGGCTTTGATGCCGTGATTACTCGCGCGGATCATTTGAGCGGCACTGATCGAATCGCCGAAGTTGCACATAATCTGAGCGCAGACATCATCGTCAACGTTCAGGGAGATGAACCGCTCATCGATCCCGAGACAATCAACCGCGCCGTGAATGCGCTGATCGAAGATCCGCAGGCGCAAATTTCCACCACCTGGGAACCGATTAATGACGCCGCGGACGTTTTGAATCCGTCGGTCGTTAAAGTGATGTTTGATGAGAACGGGTACGCGACGGGGTTTTCGCGTAATCCTAATCAGTTAAATAATTCGGGCCCAAAGAACGACTCGACTGGAAGCAGTCCCGATCAATCGGGACTGCTTTCTGGTTTTAGGAAGCACACCGGCCTGTACGCTTATCGTCGCGACTTCCTGTTGAAGTTCGCCCGCTGGCCGGCGTCAGAGTCCGAGACCCGTGAATCGCTCGAGCAGTTGCGTGCGCTCGACCACGGGGTCAAGATCAAAGTTGTCGAAGCGGCATCACCTTCGATTGGAGTGGACACGCCCGAAGATCTGGAACGTGTACGGGCGATGATGCTCGGTACGCACGCCTCTGGCGTGCCCGTTTAAGTAGCCCAGCGCTTCAGCGCTGGGATCAAGGTGTAGTTTTCTCCCTCTCCCTTTGGAAGAGGGTTGGGGTGAGGGCGCGAAGCTTGTGAACGCAAGTGATTGGATCGGTCTTGGAGTTATCGTGCTGCTAATCCTCGCGGCTTTGTTTGGCTTGAGCCAAATCAGCAAGCCTTATGACGTCAAGGACGAGGAAGAGTTTCAGAAGCGTCGGAAAGAAAGCGCCGGCATGATGGTCGCTGGTCTGAAGGGCCTGCAACAGATCCTCGACCCGGCCGAAAAGAAAGCCGCTATCGTTCAACAGGATCTCGCACGCGGTCTCTATGACGATGAGGAAGAGGCCGACGATCCGCCCGAGGCGGGCGGTACGCACGCCTCCGGCGTGCACTCGAAAGATCAATGAGCACGCCAGAGGCGTGCGTACCGACGGAGAACGAACTTATGCCTAAATACATTTTCGTAACGGGTGGCGTGGTTTCCAGCCTTGGCAAAGGGCTGGCGGCGTCTTCGATTGGCGCTTTGCTTGAAGCTCGCGGGCTGCACGTGACGCTGATCAAACTTGATCCTTACCTCAACGTCGATCCCGGCACGATGTCGCCGTTCCAGCACGGCGAAGTATTCGTCACCGACGACGGCGCGGAGACTGATCTCGACCTTGGGCATTACGAACGCTTCACGCACGCGCACCTTTCGCAGGCGAACAACTGGACGTCCGGCCGCATTTATCGTGAGGTGATCGAAAAAGAGCGGCGCGGCGATTATCTCGGGAAGACGATTCAGGTCATTCCGCACGTCACGAACGAAATCAAAGATGCAATTCGCGCGGTCACTAAGGACGGAGAAGTCGACGTCGTCATCGTGGAAATCGGCGGCACGGTCGGCGACATCGAATCGCTGCCGTTCCTCGAAGCCATTCGCCAGATGGGCAACGAAGAGGGAAGGGAAAGTGCGCTTTTCATTCACGTGACTCTCGTGCCCTACATCGCCGCCTCAGGCGAGCTGAAAACGAAACCGACGCAGCACTCTGTGCGTGAGCTGCGCGAGATCGGAATCATTCCCGAAATTCTTTTGTGCCGTTCTGATCGTCCCCTCTCGCACGATCTCCGCTCAAAGATTGCTCTGTTTTGTAACGTAAAAGAGGAAGCCGTCATTACTGCGCAGGACGTCGACACGATTTACGATGTGCCGCTGGCGCTTCACGATCAGGGGTTGGACGAGCAGATCATTTCATCGCTTCAGTTGAACGAACGCGCGGCGGGTACCGACCTGACTGCCTGGCGAAAGTTGGTGGGAACGATTCGCGAGCCTTCGGCCGGCGAGACTTCGATCGCGATCGTCGGCAAGTATGTCGAGCTGGAAGATTCTTATAAGTCTTTGCGCGAAGCGCTCACGCACGGCGGCGTCGCAAACAACCTGAAGGTGAACATCAAGTGGATCGAATCGGAAGACTTGATGGACGAAGACAATTTTGAAGGGCGCTTGCGCGACTTTGACGCGATCCTCGTCCCGGGCGGTTTTGGCAAGCGCGGTGTGGAAGGCATGATTCGCGCGATTTCCTATGCGCGCAAAACGCGTACACCTTACTTTGGGATTTGCCTCGGCATGCAGACCGCGTGCGTCGAATTCGCGCGCAACGCGTGCGATTTGAAAGAGGCCGATTCGACTGAGTTCAATGTCGAGACGCCGCATCCGATCATCTTCAAGCTGCGCGACCTGGTGAACGTCGAAGAGATGGGCGGCACCATGCGCCTCGGCGCTTGGGTGTGTCGTTTGGCTGAAGATTCCCTGGCGCGCGAGGTTTATGATGGCGCGGAAGAGATCAGCGAACGCCACCGTCACCGTTATGAATTCAATCCTGCGTTTAGAGAGAGGTTAGAAAAAGGCGGTCTTGTTTTTAGCGGCATCTCAACCGACGGCAAGTTCGTCGAGATCGTAGAGCTCTCGCGCGACGAACATCCCTGGTTCCTCGGCTGCCAGTTCCACCCCGAATTCAAATCAAAACCTCTCGCGCCTCATCCACTGTTCGCATCGTTTGTGCACGCCGCATTTCAGAATCGCTTGCAGACTGAGACGGCTCTGGAACAGATGCCTGAGACGGAATCAGCGGTGAGTGAAAGAGCGGCCGCCGGGAGTGAGAACTAGAGGGTGTGTCAGTATCCGGAGCGGTAGCGATGTGATCAGGGTGCTACCAGGTCAGGACGGGCTAGCGAGCTCGACTAAATCCGAGTAGCCTTTCGATCCAGTCGCTACCGCTCCCGGGACTGACACACGGCCACGCGGCGTTTCAGAATAGATTGCAGACTGAGACCGCGTTGGAGCAGATGCTGGAGAGTGGGGTTACCGGACACGAACGCGCGGCTAGCGCACGTGAAGGCTGAACTGGCGCTGCCAGGGCACGTTCGCCACATTGCGGTTTTGAGCGCACTTCTAAGCATGAACCTCAACTACGTTTGGCATATATCTCGAAGAAACGTTCGACGTTGGAATCAAACGTGTGAACTAAATAAGTCATTCCGCCTACTGTTCTGGGTGTGAGCCTGCTGCCCGGTATTTCAAGTTCAACCCCAATCGGAGTTGTGAGGTAGATCGATTCAAACCTCATGTTCTCGTTGCAGCTTGGCGCTACGGCGGGAAGGCCGTTGACTTCTTTCACATCGCTGCAACTGATTACCAACGTGGACCCCGGCAAGTCCAGGTAGCTGATCACTTTTCCGGTGGAATGCGTGATGTCAAACGGCGTGGCGGTTGGACCGACGGTGGTAAAACTCCCATCGCTAGCTTTGTAGGTTAACGGTCGGTACCATTTGTTTTCTGTTCCGAGGACCTCTCCATTGTAGGCAAACACGAGGTCCGGCGCAGCCTTGAGGACATCAGCGCGCCCTTTTCGGTAGAACGCAAAGTGGAACAACCTGCTGGTGAGATACGACCGGGCTAACGACTTGTCCGGTGGCAACAGTGGAGAATTCTCGGCTACATCAACCTTGTCAACGCCAAGTTTTTGGGCCTCGTTCTGTATCTTAAGTAAGTGGTCTTTGAATATAGGATGTTTTGTAGAGATTTTGACTGTCGGCGTAATTCTCAGTTCGACGGTGAGCGGGTACTGTCCGCGGTTAACATTAAATAGAACACGATTTGAACGCTCCAATTCCTCCATCATTTGCTGCCTCGCGAGCCGTTCGCCTCGATTGAAGCCTGCCAGTTGTTGCTGCGCCATCGACAGGTCGCGCCCCTGCTGGGCCAAAGCATTGTCCCGTTGTTCCTGTTTGACTTGAGTTAGGTGTTCTTCCTGCCGTCGCGCCCGCGCTTCTTCCTGCTGCTGACGCGTCAATTCATCGAGAGCTTTTTGTTGCTCCTTCTGGGCGGCTTCGTTACGGGCCTGATTGTCGGTGACGTTCTTGAGGACAGCGGTATTCAGGCTGATTACCATGCCTAACAAGGTGAAGGCGATGGCATACCGTCCCGCTTGAGTTAGGTGACGCTTGTTGTTTGCATCCTTCGTGTAAAGCTCGTGATTCAAACCCCAGATCGCCGAAACTCCGGTTAAGACCAAACCGGCATAGGGCAGGACAATGAGCAGCGTTTTCACCATCGTTTTTACCTCAGTGAGAAATTGAAGATCGTTTTCGACGCTTAACGGTGAGACCGACTTAACGGTCGCCGCCTGAGTTTATTTGTATTCCGGCAATTTCCAAAAACATTTCCGCAGCTCGGTCGATGCTGTGATTACTACGTGACGTCAATAGCTATGTCTCCCTCGTCAAAATCATTTCGGGCGCGTGAACTCTAAAGACTGATCCACTTTTCTGCGCAAGCGTGCTATTTTTAGTTCGAAATTCCCCCTGACAACTTCTGGTTAGAGCGACAACCCGGATGATCTGAAATGATCAATCCGGAGGGAGGCAACTATGTTGGCGAAGCGACGCTTGCTGTTCCCGATTTTCTTCCTGCTCCTGGTCTCGTGCTTAGTCTGTATCGCTCTTTCGACACGAGCCAACAACGAAACACGAAACACAGCCTCGACCGCAGAACCTAATCTCGCTCAGGGATTGGCGGCGTGGGAGCGCGTCTATTCAGTTCTGATCTCGCCGCGCTGCATCAACTGTCACACCGCGACCAACTATCCACAGCAGGGCGATGATCGGCGTCGACATTTCGCGAACGTTGTCCGCGGCGGTCCCGAAGGCAAAGGCGTGCCGGCGCTGACCTGCAACGGTTGTCATCAGGAAGTTAATGCCGACAGCACGGGCGTCCCCGGTTCACCCAATTGGCACCTCGCGCCATTATCGATGCGCTGGCAGGACACAAATGATCGACCGCTATCGAGTGCGGCTGTGTGTCGAGCCGTTACCGATCGCTCGCGAAACCACAACATGGATGGACGCGCGCTGCTGAAACATAACGCCGAAGACAAGCTGGTGCTTTGGGGATGGAATCCGGGTCGCAGGCCGGATGGAACGATGCGAACGTTACCGCCGCTGACACATGCAGAGTTTGCTGACGCCACTCGTATCTGGGTGGAAGCCGGGACGCCTTGCCCGCGTGGGAGATGAGGAGACCGAAAGCCATGGCAACTTATCAAATCAATGTTAACGGTCAGACGAAGAAGGTGGATGTCGATCCCGGAACGCCTCTGCTGTGGGTTCTGCGTGAAGAACTAAAGATGACCGGCACGAAATATGGGTGCGGCATCAGCGCGTGCGGCGCCTGCACCGTGCACGTTGACGGCATCGCCACGCGGTCTTGCGTCGTTCCGGTGTCGCTGATTGGCAATCGGAAGGTAACTACCATTGAAGCGATCGCGCAGGACCCGGTGGGCCGCGTTGTGCAGAATGCCTGGGTGGAAAAAGACGTCGTCCAATGTGGCTACTGTCAAAGCGGACAAATCATGAGCGCGGTTGCCCTCCTGAAAGCGACGCCGAAACCCACCGACCAAAACATTGAGGAGTCGATGGGTGGCAATCTTTGCCGCTGCGCGACATACGTGCGAATTCGTGAAGCCATTAAGAGTGCGTCTCAACAAATCTAAAGGAGGGACGGACGATGCCAGCCGCCATGAAAAAGAAAAATGATCTGCATCTGAACCGGCGAAGTTTCTTGTCTGTCTCGACGGCCGCTGCCGGCGGAATGTTGGTTTCGCTGTATCTGGATTTTCCGGCATTCGCTCAGGAAGGAAGGCCCGCGCCCCCGGCGAAAGTCTATCCACCGGATGCGTTCGTCCGCATTGAGTCCAACGGAAAAATCTTCATTACCGTGAATCGTCTCGAGTTTGGCCAGGGCGTGCAGACTGCTTTGCCAATGGTTCTAGCCGACGAGTTGGATGCTGACTGGTCGCAGGTCGTAGCGGAGCTAGCGCCGGCCGCCGAGGTTTACAAAGATCCGCTCTTTGGAATTCAGATGGTTGGTGGCTCCGGCTCGATATCACATTCATTCCAACAGTATCGCGAGTTGGGAGCGAAAACGCGTGCGATGTTGATTGCGGCTGCCGCCGAACGCTGGAAAGTTTCGCCCAACGATTGCCGTGCTGAAAACAGTGTCGTCTATGGCCCAGACGGGAGATCCGCACGCTATGCCGAGCTGGCCGAGCGCGCGGCGCGCGAACCGGTGCCCAATACAGTGAGGCTCAAGAATCCGTCGGAGTTTCGTCTCATTGGAAAGAAAGTGCCGCGGCTTGATAGCCGTGCGAAGTGTGACGGCTCACAAAAGTTCGGGCTCGATCTCGATCTTCCCGGAATGAAGATCGCGGTCGTGGCTCATCCACCCGTATTCGGTGGGCGCGTGAAGAGCGTTGATGACAAGGAAGCTCGCGGCCTCGATGGTGTGAAAGACATTTTCCAGATTCCCCTCGCAAAAGGGACCGGCGTGGCTGTAGTGGCCGATCGTTTCTGGACGGCCAAGCGCGCGCGCGATCTTTTGAAGATCGATTGGGACTTATCCGGACTGGATCTCGCCGACAGCACGCAGCTTTGGACTAAATATAGGGAATTGGCCCGCGGCGCGGGAAACGTCGCGGTGGCGCGTGGCGATGATAAAGCGATGAGTCGGACGCCGGCGGCGAGACGAATCGTGGCCGAGTATGAATTTCCTTACCTCGCGCACACGCCGATGGAACCTTTGAATGCCACGGTCAAATTTGAAGGCGACAAAGCCGAAGCGTGGGTGCCTTCGCAATTCCAGACCCTCGACCAGATGGCCATTGCTCAGGCGCTGGGAGTGAAGCCTGAACGGGTCACTTTTCACACGGAGTATGCGGGCGGTGGGTTCGGCCGGCGGGCGTCGATCGATTCGCACATCCCGGTGGAAGCGGCGGTGATTGCGAAGCGCTTCCGTGACACTCCGATAAAACTGGTCTGGCCGCGCGAGGATGATGTTCAGGGTGGCTATTATCGTCCGATGCATGCGCATCGCGTCGAGATCGGACTCGGCGCGGATGGCATGCCGGCGGCCTGGCGTCATGTCATCGTCGGTCAGTCACTCGTGGCCGGGACTCCGTTTGCCGCAATGATGATTAAGAACGGTGTCGATGGCACTGTGGTGGAAGGCGTGGAGGACACTCACTACGACCTTCCGAATTTCCATGTGTCGGCACATCACCCGACGGTTAACGTGCCGGTCCTGTGGTGGCGTTCCGTGGGCAGCACGCACACTGCTTTTGTGATGGAGACTCTGATTGATGAGTTAGCGACGCGCGCGAAGATGGACGCCTTCGCTTATCGCCGTAAGCTTTTGAAACCTGAGGCGAAGAAGCTGCGCGCGGTGCTCGATCTGCTGGAAGAAAAAACGGCCGGCTGGCGGAAGAGTCTGCCCAAAGGACACGCGGCGGGCATCGCTTCTCACGAATGTTTTAATACCGCCGTGGCCTGTGCCGTTGAGGTCTCAATTGTAAACAAGCGCCCGAAGATTCATCGCGCCACCGTGGCCATTCATTGTGGGCTGGCTGTTAATCCGCTATCGATTGAGAGCCAGTTTCAAGGCGGGCTGGGTTTCGGTCTGAATCAACTGATGGCGCTGGGCGCGATCACTTTGAAAGATGGGCGCGTGGAGCAGAGCAACTTCGATGGCTTCATGCCGGCTTACATGGGCGATGTGCCGGTCACAGTCGATGTGCATATCGTTCCCAGCGCCGACCCGCCGACAGGCTGCGGTGAACCACCGGTGCCGGTGATCTCGCCGGCTGTAGTGAATGCGTTGACGAAACTTACCGGAAAGCGTTATCGCAAGTTGCCGCTGACTGAGATCTAATTGTCTCTCATTCACACCGCGCTTCAGCGCGGTGACAAACGCACAAATTGAAATTGGAAACCATTTTAAACGGTTTCCAACTCTTGCCGAACTCGGATCACCGGGCTAAAGCCCGGTGTGAATGAAAGCTCGTAATACTACGAAGCCTGCCTCCTACCGTAGCGCGCGATGATGAGGCGCACGTAATTGCGTGTTTCGTTGTAGGGCGGGATGGTGTTGCCGTACTTCATGACAGCTCCCTCGCCGGCGTTATAACCTGCGAGCGCCAGATCCACTCGGCCGTTGAACATCTTCAGAAGATCTCGTAAGTAGCGCGTGCCGCCCGAAATGTTCTGCGCGACATCGTAGGGATTGGTCACGCCATATCGCGCGGCCGTTCCGGGCATCAGCTGCATCAGGCCTTGAGCGCCTTTGTAGCTGGTTGCACCCGAGACGAACTTCGATTCCTGCGACATCAGGCAATAGACGAGGTAAGGATCTACACCGTTCCGACCGGCGTAATAGCGGATGAGTCCATCGATTCTGGGACTGCCCGTGGACCAGGCTTGATTCGAAGCAGCCAAATTTACGGTCGCGGCGACCGGAGTTGGCTTGTTCGCTTCAGCAATCTGCCGCGCCACGTCTTCGACCTTCGCTCGCGCATCTACCAGGGCTTTCTCGCTGCTTTCGAATTCGACGCGCGCGATAAGGCCCTCCGTGTAGAGCGCTTTCGCTTCCGCGTTCTTCTTTTCCAGCTTTTGCACTTCGTTCTGGTAGAGAGCCGCAAGTGTTTCCAGAGTGCTCTTGTGCGTACTTGACCCCTCAGCGGGAACGGTGGCCTTATCCGGCTGAGACAGGCGAACTCCGGCCGCGCTCGTCTGCGCCATCGCGGCCCCGGCGCAAAGCATACAAATCGAGATCAGCGCGAACACACGCGAGATCATTGAGGATTGGGAAGACTCATTTTTCATGTTGGATTCTCTTATCTAGACACCGCTCGGCCTCTGTCGGTTACATGTGAGGCGAGGCCAAACGGGCTTTTTCTTGCGCCGAACTTGGATGTGTTTAGACGCCGGTTTACTGCCTGCCTGAGCCCGCAAAAGTCAGGGAGAAAGCAGCGTTATTTGACGTATTCCCAGTGCCAGGGTTCGTAGAAATATGGGCGGAAACCGAAGCGCTCGGCGTTCTTGACAAGCCACTTGTAGACAGGTGTATTGACCTGAATCGCGCGGTTGGCATCCTTCGTGTCGACGGGATCGCCGCCAACGTAGATGTCCAACGCACGGCCGGTGAAATGCGGACTGTTAACGGCGAGTCCGGCGCTTCCGGCTTTAGGTGATTCACGGCGCAGCTTTTCCTGATATTCGCGCGAGCGGAAAGAGGAAATGATCTTGAAATACTTCTCGGCCGGCGCGAGCTCAGTGGGGGAAGTGTGCGCCAGCTTCAGGGTCGGATCCGCAATCGCGGCGGCGAGCATTGCTTTGTAAGCCGCGTACGTGTTGCGCTCGACCTGACGCAGCTCATCAAGTCTCGTTGGATCGTAAAAGTCCGAAATCGGCGCGGTCAGCAGTTGATCAGGGGTCGCCGGTGTCTTGTCTTTCAGGCGGTTTGCTTGCCACTGCGCGACCAGGGCCATCCAGGAGTCCTCATCCAGCACGCCGGTCGCGCTCAAACCCTTCTGCTTCTGCCAACCGGCAATCGCGCTGGCGAAATCACCAGAGGACGCGTGGTGAGAAATGTTGAGCGTTTTTCCGATCAGCAAGTCGTAGAGGTACCAGCCGCGCTGGCCCTTCCTTCCGAATTCCCAAATCAGATCGTTTCGGAGCAGTGAATTGTGCGCCGCAGCCTCGGCAAATGGTGCGATGGTTACGGGGTTCGCGTTTGCCGCGGGGCGCTCAGTAATCAGGGCAGTTGGTTTGACGAGCGATTCGGTTTTCGGATTTTGCGGTTCAGTCTTGCCGGACGGCGACTGTCCTCGGCTATTGCGCGCCGAAAACGACAAAATCACAGCTAAAGCGACAATGATCGCAACAATTAAGACACCATGAATTCTGGGGTTCTTCATAAGCCTTTACTATCTGCTTTTCGTGAGGTTTTTGTATTGTCGGGTGAAGTACTGAGATGCGCGAAAGTCCCTCATGGTTCGACGGAAATTTACCACAGAGGACTGAAAAGAAGGCAGAGAAAAGAGGAGTCCCTCTCCCAACGGGAGAGGGTGAGGGGACCCTTGGATTCGTTCGTTAAGAAACTCATAAATGAAGACTCGAAATGTTTAGAGGCGGGCTACTGCCCGCCATCATCTGCCCCAAACCGGCGGGCGGTAGCCCGCCTCTAAACCATCCTCTTTCGGCGGGACTACCTTCGGCGTCCACTCTTGTCGCGGGTGACAGGTGGTTTCTTCGGCGCGTTTGCTGAGGTCACCGGCTGATTCTTTCCGGCTTCCAGCGCGCGTCCGGCTTTGATGTCGGCAATGCTGACGACGAACTCTTCGTTCATGGTCACGCGAGCGAGCATTTGCTGAAGCGTCCGGGCATCGAGCTGCGAATCTTCAACTCTCGCTTCTTTCAATTCCGCGCGCAGGTTCTCGATGGTGTTCGTCTTCTTACCATAGACGTCGGGATAAAGGTGGAGCACGCCTCCTTCAACGACTTGAGTGTCATAGCTGATGTCGACCACGAGTGGGGCGTCCAACTTAATGAAGAAACGATCCTTGCTCTTCTTTGAACGCTCAATATGCTCGCGCGAGCCCGGCAGAGAACGCGCGGCAATTATTCTGTCAATCAATTCATAAAGCTCGTCGAGGCGCACTCGCACGCAGCCGTGCGAGACAAGATGCCCAATGTCAGATGCCTTGAAGGCTTGATGAATCAGAATGCCGCCGCCGCCAATCGGAATCTTAATCTTTCCCAGCGGGTTGCGCGGGTCGTCAGCCTCAACACGCTCTCCAGGCTCGACATCGTGTTCATAAACCCACTCGCTGTCAGGCGGAATCCAATCCGGATTGAAAATGATTTGACGCGCGTAGCGCAGGCCGCTCGGCAGCGGGAACTCTTTGCGGCCAATTCCGATCTCGTAAATCCTGACCTCTTTTCCGCTTTGCCACAACGTGGTTTGAAAAGCGGGAATGTTGATGGTGATGCGAATGTCACCTTTGCCGGCTTGCAGCTCAGTCTTCTCAATGCGGCCCCCGGTCAATTTGTCCGAACGCGCGGATTCTTCCGTGTGTTTGTAAGACGCGTCGGCGAGTTCCTCGGGCGTGATGTCTTCCGTCGTCAGTGAAATTGGTTTTGTTTGTTTCTTCTCGCCGTTCGGAAACACGATTTCGGCCCAGACCTCTCCGGCGAAATCGACAGGCACTTTCACCTGGGTGGTGAATTTGCCGGCGTCAGACTGAGACGCCGGGACGGTCTTCTTTAATTGAACGTGACCTTCGGCGAAAGCGGGTCGATACAGAATCCTGACGGATTTCGCACCGGACGCGTTGACGGTGAACGTTACATTGTTGGAAGTGATGACTTGCCATTGCTCGCCGACTTTGGTCGTAGGCGAAGCGTCGATCGTGGGCTCTGATGGCGTGGGTGGGGTAGTCGGTTGATTGCCGGTGGAATCGGATGCTCTCTTGCACGCCGCCAAAGCCATCGCAAGGGCTGCCATCAGCGCCAGCAATGTAAGCCGGCGACCGACCGCCAGACTTCTGAACTTACGATTGAGCACAATTGCGGTCAACGCACCGACGGTCGGAAACGAAACGGGCCCATCTCCCGTCCACGAAACATCCGATCGAGAATTGCGGCGCGACAAATCAGGCAAATCGATTCCAGTGGTCGCGGAATGCCGCGTTCGATCGTCGAGCCACAGACGCGGCAGTGAGTTGGCGTGTGCATTTTGCGGTCAGCGTTTAAATTGAGGAAGCCCATGGCATAAATTCCTTGTTCGTATTTAGTTCAGTCGGGCAGGCAAAAATTAATCAGGGCAAAAACGATGCCAACAAGCGCCGGGGAATGAGCGGTTGTGCTTTTCTCTGTGCAGGCTCTGTGGTTCTCGGTGCCTCGGTGGTGATTTTTCTAAAGCGACTCACCACTGAGACACGGAGTTCCATAGAGTCCCGCAGAAATTCTGATATTGAGACACAACCCGGTGAACCGGAGAAGTTGCCTTAACGGCGGCGGCGGGTTCTGGGCTTTGGCTTAGCGCGCGTTGGCTTGGCGCGAGTTGGCTTAGCCCGAGAGGGCCTGGCCTTTTTCGTGGTTGTTTTCGCGGCGTCTTTCTCTTCCGCGTCTTCTTTCGAGGAAGGCCCTATTTCTTCCAGCGAAGCCGTCACTAACTCATCGCTGGGCCGCGTGCCGTCGATAAAGACAAACACGTGGATGTTCGCGGTCCGCTCTCTCAGCACTTCAATCCGGCCGGCTTGCTTCAGTCGCGCCAGCTCACTCATCACGAAGTTCTGTTCGTCGTTGCTCATGTAGCGATAGTCGATATCGAAAGCCAGGCCGGTTGAGTGCGGCGGAGTATCGATAACGGTCGCGCTGCGATTAACTCGGCGCAAAGAGTCCTGATACTGCTCAGGCCTGACGAGCGAACTTACCGGCAACGGACGATCAAACTGCCGGTGATACTTGGCCGCGATGTCTTCCATCAGCTTAAAAGCCTGCGGTCGCAGCGAACTGAGCAGAGTCTTTTTCAACTCCTGCCGATGCGCGGGATTCTCAAGGTCGAAGGTGCGGCCGCGGAAGTCTTTCGCCAGGGTTTGCAACGATTCGTAGTCCCGGAACAGACGCTCACGAGAGTCCGGCTGGCCGTAGACTTCGTGCAACTGTTCCTTGTGCTCGTCGTTCGATTTCAGTTGCGCTTGCTGGGTCGCGAGCTGTTTCTGCAACTCACTGCGACGCGTTCTATCGCGCCGATTCAAACCGGCAATTTGCTTGTTCAAGCTCGAGATTTCGGTGGTCAGATTCGCGCGCGCCGCATCAAGACGCGCGAACTCTTCCCGCAACTGGGCTTCGTTATAGAGTTCGACATTGCGATCATTTTCGTGACGAGCAAACGCATCGTCCCTGGCGATTTGCCCCACCCCGAACAAAACGTACGTGTCCGTGACCGCGGGAACGCCGACGAGGTCGCCGTTTTTGAGTTTTGTCGCGAGATCCAGATAGTCCTGCGAGGTCGCCAGGTTATGTTTTCGCACTTCAGCGACCTGCGTCGCCAGAAACCATCGGCGTTCTTCGTAATGCCTCAGCTCAGGCGGAATCTCCAGAGGCGCTGCGCCGGCAAGCTCACCCCGATCCTCTTTAACTCTCGCAATGGCTTGTTCCCACAGCTCGGTGGTGGAGCGGCTGGCGACGGGGGATGTTACTGTCGAAGTAATCGACTGCAGGAAATTCGGCGCCGTAAATCGCAGCGCGGCCCACACCGCCACACCGGCGGCCGCGCTCAGTAGCACTACGAGGATGGTACTGGTTTTCCGACTACGCATTAATCAAATCCAAGGAGAGCTACGACGATCCAGCGGCACGAAACTTCCAATGCAAGTTTTGGGGCATAGAAAGGGAGCCGAAAACATGGTGGTGTCTTCACGGCCCACCTTACACGTGTTTCGATTCTGAACAGGTGTTTGCATCGAAACGCAAGGGAACTGAAATCATTCTACAGGATTCCTGTGGGGTGCCGGTTCGCGTCGGAGTTTATGATGGGTGGGACAATCCATCGAGTTAGGCTAATGTAACATCATCTATGACCAGGTTTTATAAAACGGCTGTGACAGCGCTTTTGTCGCTCATCCTGCTTGCGCCTGTTTGTGCGCTTGCCGGGACGAAACGCGACAAGCGTAAAGTCGCTCAACCGACGCGGGCGGAGTTGAAGCAAGCGCAGGCGCGTCTGTCAGAAATGGGCTATGGCGCGGGACGTAACGCACTGGTGGCTTTTCAGAAATACGAAGGACTTAAGGCCACGGGCCAGTTCAGCCGCGCGGATGTCGAGGCGATCCTGAACGCGCGCGCGCCGCAACCGAGGGATTCAGGGTACCGGCACGTCGAAATCGATCTCGACCGGCAAGTTCTTTTATTAATCGACGACGCGGGAGCGGTACAGAAGGTTTTACCGGTCTCAACGGGAAGCAACAAACAGTATCGCGAAAAACGCGCCAGCGGACTGGCGTACACGCCTCGGGGTCGCTTCCGGGTTTATTCGAAATTGAAGGGCTGGAGAAAATCTCCGCTCGGACTGCTCTATTATCCGAATTACATTAGCGACGGAATTGCGATTCATGGGAATCCCTCGGTTCCAAACACTCCCCAGAGCCACGGCTGCATTCGCATCCCGATGTCTGAATCCGTGGCCATGAGCCGCGAGCTGCCGATTGGAAGCATCGTGCTGATTTACGACAGCAAGTCTTTCGTGTCGGCGAAAGATTGGGCGGACAGTAAGCAGTAAGCAGAGGCACAGACTTTAGTCTTGCATTCCCCCCGGGAATCACAGACTGAAGGTCTGTGCCAGTAGAAGCCAGTCCCCATTCTTTACCTCCGTTAACGCTCAGCGGTTGGTCTGGGCGATAATCAATCGCTCTCCATCCTTTCTATGCTCAAGTGTCCAAGGTGTAGCAAACAATATCCGGATGACGTGCACGTCTGTCCGTTAGACCTGACACCGCTGCACGCCGACGAGACGGTCGCGGACTTGATCATCGATCCGCTGCTGCGCCGGGTGTTTGAAGGGAAGTATCGCCTGGACGAGCGGCTGGGCGGCGGCGGGATGGGTACCGTGTATCGCGCCACTCACCTGTTAATCGATCGCCCGGTCGCCATCAAAGTCCTCAGTCAGCGATTCGTCGGGGACAGCACCGCAAAGCAGCGTTTCCGCCGCGAAGCGCGCGCCGCCGGACGAATGCATCATCCGAACGCCGTCAGTGTCACAGATTTTGGCGCGACCGCCGACGGCTATCTCTACATCGTGATGGAGTTGCTGGAAGGTCAAACGCTGCGCGACCTGCTCGCGCGCGAGGCGCCGCTTGATATCGCCCGCGTCGTTTCGATCATGCTGCAGACATGCGCCGCAGTGAGCGCCGCCCACGATGTTGGATTGATTCATCGCGATCTCAAACCGGCAAACATTTTCATCGAGCAACGCGCGAACACGCCGGCCGTCGTGAAGGTGTTGGATTTCGGCGTCGCCAAGTTCGCCGTCGAAGAGCAGGCTGACGACGACTATCAAACGTTGACGCAGGTCGGGGCCATCATCGGCACACCGCGGTACATGTCGCCCGAGCAATGCTCCGGCAGCGGCGGTGTCACGCCCGCGTCGGATGTCTACAGCCTGGGAATAATTCTTTACGAGATGCTCTCAGGCGTCGTGCCGTTCAATGCTGAGACGCCTCTGGCGATCGCGCTGCGCCACGTTAGTCATACGCCGCGCCCTTTGCGCGAGATCGTGCCGGACGTGCCGGAGCAGCTTGCGGCAATTGCTCACAAAGCCCTGGCAAAACATCCGGGCGAACGCTATCCAGATGCGAACGAGTTACGGCGGGCAATCTTTGCGGCGGGCCAGGAGCTTGGTCTGGAACATGCGACGAGCGCCGCCGCCATGCCGGCAATCGAAACACTACGAGATGCCGGACAAGCGAGTCCGTCGGGGCGGCTGGTGATCGATATCGGGACTTTGCGAGAAGCGCAATCGTCAGGCGGGGCGATCGCAACCGTCGCCGATGACTCCACCAGGATCAGCGAATCCGATACCCGCCCGCCGTTACGACGCGAGATCTCTCGACTGAACATCGGCCTGGCTGACTCAAATAGAAGAAACCGCGTCTTCATTGTTGCGGCGCTCGTCGTAGTTATTGCGCTTCTGGCGTCCGTCGTAGTCGGGGGAAGGTGGTGGCGCGGCGAAAATTTTGCGGGAGCCAGTGCTAATCCAACAGCGGCCGCTTCACCAACACCAACACCGACTCCGGAAGTAACACCATCGCCCAGCCCCGCGCCATCGCCAAGACCAAAGCCAAAGAAACGCCAGAAAGAGCCTTCAAGAGCGAAAAAGGTTTGGGATAAAGTGAAAGGGATCTTTCGATAATTTGTGGTTTCGACTGGAGCGCAACCGTCTCGGTTGCGTTTATACATAGCAAGCGAGGCGCTTGCGCTGCAGTCCGGGGCCTGGGTCCTGCAACCCACCGTTTCGCAAGCTCAATCTTTCCATATTATATTGCTACCTCCATTTAGCTTCCGATGACTATCGCGAAAAAACCCATTCAAGTTGGCACAGCCACGTTCGGTGACGGACGGCTCGCCGTAATCGCCGGACCATGCGTCATTGAATCTGCAGAGCACGCGCTGATGATGGCCCGCGAGTGTCAGCAACGTGCGCGCAACGCTGGTCTGGATTTCGTGTTCAAGTCTTCGTTCGACAAGGCGAACCGGTCGTCGGTCAAAAGCTTTCGCGGGATTGGCATGAAAGACGGCCTGGAGATCCTCGCCGCGATTAAGCAAGAACTCGGTGTGCCCGTCCTGACCGATGTTCACGACATTGCGCAGATCGAAGCTACGGCCGAGGTCGTCGATGTGCTTCAGATTCCCGCGTTTCTTTGCCGGCAAACCGATCTTATTGTCGCGGCCGCAAAGTCAGGCCGCGCCGTCAACATTAAGAAAGGCCAATTTCTGGCCCCCGAGGATGCGCGAAACATTGTTGAGAAAGCACGCTCAGCAGGCAGCGATCGCGTGATGCTGACTGAGCGGGGCGTCAGTTTTGGCTATAACAATCTCGTCGTCGATATGCGTTCGTTTCCGATCATGAGTGAGTTCGGAGTTCCCGTTGTTTTCGACGTGACCCATTCGCTGCAATTGCCGGGTGGGCTGGGTCATGCAACCGGCGGCTTGTCGCAGTACATCGAACCGCTCGCCCGTGCCGGAGTGGCTTGCGGCGTAGATGCCGTGTTCATGGAAGTTCATGATGCGCCGGAACGCGCGCCCTCAGACGGCCCAAACATGCTGCCGCTGGAAAGAATGGGCCCGTTGCTCGAAAGCTTGAGAGACATTCATGCGCTGGTGCGCGGTTCGAATTGAAAAATTGAAAATGAAAATTGGAAATTGCAAATTCCTTCTTTCGCTTCTTCTGATTGTGTTTTGCGTTTCGGGCGGCGCGGCGCAGGAAGAAGCGCGCGCCGCCTGGCAAGTCACAAACTTCGATATTAACGTCGCGAATTTTGGCAGTGAGCGCGCGCTGAATGCTCGCGCCGTGCTGACTGTGCGAAACATCGGTCGCGGCTCGGGTACTACGCTGACGCTGCGCATAAACTCGAAAGCTGAAATAAAGAGTATTACGATCGGCGCCGCCACCGCCGTCTATCGTTCGCAACCCGAACCACGCGGTGGAGGTCAACGCGTCATTATCACTTTGCCGAGCACCGTCGCGGCGAATGAAAGCGTTGTCGCGACGGTCGATTATCGATTGCCGGTCGAAGAGAATGCAGGTCCCGCGGCGATCTCGCCTGTTGCGACACAGTTCCTCCCGTCCTCGATGTGGTATCCGGCGCCTAACACTGCGTTCGCGGTGCGCGGTCAGGATTACGCGCCGTTTCGCTTGACCGTGAATGGCTCAACGGCAATCACGTCCGGCGTGGAGAAGAGCGCGGGCGTATTCGAGCAGACGCTTAACGCTCTACCATTCTTCACGACTGGGAATTGGGATCGAGTTGAAGGATCCGCGAACGCGAAAGGCATCACCACGTTCGTGCCAAAAGGCGCGGGCGACGATGAGCGCAAACAATCCGACAACCTGATGCGACTGGCGGCGACCGCGCGTGAGTTCTACGCCGGGATGCTGGGCGCGGCTCCGGATGTGCCGATTCGCCTGGTGGCCGTGAAGCGCGGCGCTGGATTCGACGACGCCGGCACAATTCTCCTCAGCGAAGGCTCACTGCGCCGAAAGAAAATCGATTCGACGACCGCCCTGGCCGTGGCCGAAGGGGTCGCGCGAATCTGGATTGGTGCGAGCACCGCAGTTCGTGGAGAAGGCCACGGCGTTGTCCGAGAAGGCCTGGTGCGATTCTTCGCTAACCAGTTTCTCGAAAAAGAATTCGGCGCGGAAGCTGCCGCCGAAGAGCGCGCACGCCAACGGCTTTCGTATGCGGCAATCGCCAAGCGTGACGCGCCGCTGTCGCGCACGACGCCGCTCGACCCGACTTACTTCAATTCCGTTGGCAACAAAGGCGCGATGATGTGGCGGCTGGCCCACCACCTCGTTGGGCGCGAGCCGTTCATCGCGGCGGTGCGCGAGCTGTTGGCGTCGGGCAAGACCGAAACAGACGGATTGACACTCGCGCGGCTCCGCGGCGTTCTCAATGAACGTGGAGGTGCGGCGCTCAAAACTATTCTCGATCAGGAACTCGATCAGCCGACCGATATGGATTTGTTGGTGGGCGTACCGCGACAAGAAGCGGGACAGTGGCTGGCCGCCGTGCGAAACGTCGGTTCGTTTCCGGTGAAAGTTACGGTCGCCGCGGTCACCAACAATGGGCAGCGCGTGACGGCAGAAGCGACCATTCCCGCTCAGGATTTTGGACAAGTAAGTTTTCAGAGCGCCGCGCCGCTCACGCGTGTCGAGATTGATCCGGAAAAATTTTATCCGCAGCTCGACTATACGAATGATGTGGCGCCGCGACCGGTGGAAGCTGCTGTTTCAATCGGCGAGGCGATGCGATTGTTCGGTACGCAGGAGTACGCCAAAGCTGAGGCGCTGGCGCGGCAACTTTTGATCGCGGCGCCAGAAATGCAGGAGGCGCGCGTCCTTTTCGCCCGGGCGCTGCTGGCGCAAGCCAGGATTGACGATGCTGAACGCGAGTTGCGGCGTTTGAGCGAAGAGCGTTTACCGACACCAGCGGCCCTGGCCTGGTCCGCAATTGGCCTCGGCGAAATTGCCTTGCGCCGCGGTCAGGCGAAGGACGCTGCGCGGCTTTTCACCGACGCGGTGCGGGCCGACGCTGAGTATGCTTCCAGCCTGAATGCGCGGGCCGCTCGTATTCGCGCGGAGGCGGCGGGCGGAGCGCCGCCAATCGATGAAGCCGCGAAGGCTTTCGTTGCGCAAATGGACACGGCGCTGCGCACTGGCCGGCAGGCGGAGATTACGCCGCTGATGGTGCCGGGTGAACTGTTGAGATTCGTGCGGGGAGCGGTCGGTACTCAACCCGAAATTTGGCAGACTCGCGTGCTGCGGACAGAGCAGCTCGACGCAAACCAGGTGGCCGTTGAGGTCTCAATGCAGACAAAACAACTCGGCGTAGAGCACTCGGGCACCGCGGTGCTGATTTTGGCGCGTCTGGGGAATGGCTGGAAGCTGAACGCGATCGAATTGTTTGAAGTGAGATAGAAATAAGTTTCGAGTTTCGAGTTTCGCGTTTCGAGTTGAAACGTGAAACGTTAGAGCTTGAAGCTTCGAATTTGAAACTTGGAACTCGAAACTCGAAACTCAAAACTCGAAACTGAGGACTTGGCTCGTCGTGCCAAGCGCCTCAAGTTACTCTTGATGGACTGTGACGGAGTGTTGACCGACGGCCGAATTTGGCTAACGGCGGATGGTGAAGAGCAGAAGGCCTTTCACGTTCGTGACGGGCAGGGAATTGTCCTCCTTCATCGCGCGGGAGTCCGCACAGGAATTATCTCAGGTCGCGCCTCAGCAGCCACGGAAAGGCGCGCGGGCGAACTCAACATGAGCTTTCTGCACCAGGGCGTTGACGACAAAGTCCGAGTGCTTGAAGAAGTGCTGCGGGAAGCCGGGGTTTCACCCGGGGAATGCGGCTACATCGGCGATGACGTGGGAGATATCGAAGTCATGACGCGAGTTGGTCTGGCCGTGGCGGTCGCCGACGCGGCTGACGAAGCCAAACAGATCGCGCATTTCGTCACAACGGCCGCGGGTGGAAAAGGCGCCGTCCGCGAAGTGTGCGAGATGATCGTGGCGGCCCAGAAACACGAATCCAAAATGTCAGCTTAGCTCCGTTTTTCTCGGCCCCGCGAACGCTCTCATCACGGCGTCCTGACAATTGACAGAAGGAACATCATCCTTCATCCTTTCTCCGTCTTCCTGGCTCTTGCGGGTGTAACTCAATGGTAGAGTGTCAGCTTCCCAAGCTGAAAGTTGCGAGTTCGAGCCTCGTCACCCGCTCCAAATTCCTTAGTGATTCTTAAACTCAAGTTTCAAAAGTTAGAGGAACTTTAGAAACGTCCCGCAAACCGTCCCGCAAATCCTGTTGGCTTGAGTGTCAGTCTCCAGAGATGACACTCGCAACGGATCTTAAGAACGTTGGAGAAGGTACCATGTAGTCTGACGAAAGATATGAGCCGTTATTTACGCGCCTGGCGGTCGTCAAAGGATCGCTTCGGCTGGCTTCCTATCGACAGGTACGGTAACGGAATGATTGATAATGGCACTGAGCTGTTCGGCAATTTCACCTCTCAACCTGAAGCGCCTCCTGGCGATCGAAATGGGTTTCTTGCCCTCGCTGAATTCGACAAAACTGACAGAGGTGGAAACGCCGACGGGAAGATTGACACAGCAGATGCCATATTCTCTTCGCTTTGGTTGTGGCAAGATGTTGACCATAACGGTGTTTCCGCGCAAACTGAGTTACATCGTTTGAATGAGTTAGGTTTAAGCGTTTTAGAGCTTGACTTTAAAACCTCAAAACGAAAGGACGAATACGGCAATCGTTTTCGCTTTAGGGCAAAGGTAAAGGACGCTCATGGCGCACAGCTCGGGCGTTGGGCGTGGGACGTATTCCTCACGTATTAAGTGCCCAAGCGCGGACGCGACTTTCTTTCGGAGGCGTGCCGTATGATTAAGAAGAATAAATCGATAGCGATCGGTGCGATCCCTTCGCTGATTATCGTGACGATCGTTGCTCTGTCATTGGTATCTTGCTCGGCTATAAGAGGTTGGCAGAAGGCTAATAAACAGGGAGACGAAAGCGTCTTGCGCGACCGTCTAAAAACTATTCGTTATGGGATTCGCCTATACGCGACCGAAAAGCAGGAACTTCCGCAATCGCTTGAAGATCTCTATAACTGGAAAGTACCGCGCTTCATAGATCCAATGACCGGGCAGAGTGACTGGGAACCGATAATTGGCGAAGATCCTAGTATCCTGAAAGGCAAGCGCGGAGTCATCGACGTTCATAGCCGCTCAACGCAAAAATCTCTTGCTGGAATTCCTTACAATACATGGTGAGCTCGCATAGTCGGGGCCACTTATTACGCTACGCTCACATTAAAGAAGACCCAATAAGAAGCGATACGACCGCACGCGCGTATGCGCATTACAAGAAAGACCCGCAACGTTGAGTTACGAGTCTCCGCCAAGGACTTGGACACCTCCTTTTAAACTTGCGACCGTATTGTGACCGCAGTTCCTATAACAGTATCGGTACTGCATAATGTTGCATATAGAAACGTAAGAACTGGAGAAAAATCGCCGTAGCTGCAAGCTTTTTTGGTTGTGAGCGTCCGAGTCCCGATTCTCGCCGGAGATCTGCCGCACAACTTGGCGCGTGGACTTGGTGAAGAGCTGGGCCAAACGGAAGCAGGCCACCCCGCCCAAATCGCGCAGCTATGAAGAAAAACAGCGTCCCCCAAAACGTCCCCCAGCTGGACGCAAATCAGGCACGGTATGCGTTGCATGCACGTTGATTTTTCCTGAGTCATTTTGTAAGTTGTGCAAATAAAGGAGCGGTGACTTTGATTCCCAAGCTGAAAGTTGCGAGTTCGAGCCTCGTCACCCGCTCCAATTTTGCCCGAAACACCAAACTCATGCTCAGGCTGCTGTTGCCCGTTTTGCCTCTATTGTTGTTGGCGACGCCGGCGTTAGCCCAGGACGTTTCGGCGGATGAGACTCCGATCGCGGTTCTCAGTTACAAGTGGTCGAAGGACCGGCGCGCGATGGAATTGGTTGAGAACTCAAGTCGAAACAGTCCGCAGCCCGCAATGATTCCGCAGAACAAGAATTTTCAGCGGAATGCACGGATTAACGATCCTGCCGGCGTGCGCGATCCGAATGGGGATACGATAGATGGCCGCAGTGCTGAGCTGGACCGAATAACCGCGGCGGCCCGCGAAACCAAACCACAGACTGACGGTTTCACTTATCAGACAAAAGTCCAGAACAACAGCGCGAAGCCTGTCGCGGTACTGTTCTGGGAGTATCAGTTCCGCGAGAAAGGCAATCCCACGATCCTTTCGCGCCGGCAGTTCGTTTGTCTGGCAAAGCTTAAGCCGTCCAAGACGCGAGACCTCGAGATTTTCACACTCGCGGCGCCCAGTTCGGTCGTGAGCGTGAAGTCGTTGAGTAAGAAATCTGAACCGGCCTTTGACGAGGCGGTCATCGTCAATCGCGTCGAGTTCGAAGACGGTTCGACCTGGCAGCGCAAAGACTGGAACTACGACGACGTAAAGCTGACCGCCAAGCCTGCCGCCGATCCGAAGAAACTGCGGATGTGCCGAGGCCTGTAAGTTGCCACTGCATACTCTGTGCGAAGCTCTTATCTCTGCCTGAGCACAAGACTTCTCGCTCTAGTAAATAATCTTGTTGACTTTTGCCAACGCTCGCACTATCGTGCGCGCCATTCGTAAGCGAGGCTGAAGCCCCGAGCCTGCAGAGTCGCACTCTCGCCGAGTCAGCCTTCACGACAAGTAACTAGTTCAATCAACTTTTACCGTTCCGTTGATTCGCAATTGACGGTCAGCGTTGGAGTGTGCCACATCCGAGTTATTCGGCTCGCTCGACCGTGGTAATTCCAACCAAGCTTCAAGAGAGGTCAATCATGCTACTTCAGTCCAAACAGAAAACCATCTGCCTCAGGCGGCTGACTCTTACGCTGATCCTGCTTACGACTGCGTCGGTGGTTGCGTCCGCGCAGACAAATACTTTTCCAGCCAGTGGAAACGCCGGCGTGGGGACGACGTCGCCCACGGCCGATCTGGAGGTCAAAAATTCCTCGCACGTTGGCGTTACTGTCAATTCAGGCACGGGTTCAACCGATGCATCGATTCTGTTTCAACGGAGCGGGGTGAACAAGTGGTTCCTGCAGTCGCGTAATAGCGGCGCTCCGACTGATTCGTTTGTGATATACGACGCGGTTAATTACACGTTTCCGTTCGTGCTGACTCGATCTGGCAATGTCGGCATTGGTACCACTGCCCCAAATCAAGCGTTAGCGGTCGGGGGATGGAACCAATCAGCATATGGATTTACAGCGCAATTCTATAGTGGCAACACAACGACCCCCACAAACCAGCTAAATATTACCGATACTAAGGATACGTGGGGACTTATTTTCGGATCAAACGGAGCAGGCGTCGCTCAGACCGGCTATCATGGTCCAAGCTGGGCCCATGTAATCAACGTTAAAAATGCGCCACTCTCTTTGGGCGCCAACAACACCGCCGTACTGAACCTCACTAGCTCCGGCAACCCTGCCCCACACTGCGGCACCGCACTTCTTAACAACAGCAATGCATGGGGCGGCAGCGTTGCATACTACCCGCTGCTCGGATCCACGGGATGTCCTGGAGGAGTACAAGGACTCATCATGTTGAGCGCGCCGCATATTCCATACTCACCAGGCGGTGCCGGCGCCTTCACGCGCATGGCTGACAGCGTCGCGGCCACCAATTATTGGGATGTCGGGCTGCTCGGTGATCAGTACATGATACGTCGTAATTCAGGGTCCGCGTTCGTTACCGTAACGAACGGGGGCAACGTTGGCATCGGCACGACGCCAGCAGCTGGCTATAAGCTGGATGTCGCCGGTGAAATTCGCTCGAGTAGTGGTGGGTTCAGATTTCCTGACGGTACTGTTCAAACTACGGCCGCCACAGGCGGGGGCGGAGGTTCACAATGGACGCCCGGCACAAGTTCCATCCACTACAACGGCGGCAGCGTCGGCATTGGCACGTCTACTCCGAGCTCGCTGCTGAATCTTCACGTCACTTCGGGCGATGTCATTCAGAGGTTATCGAACGCTGGGGGCATCGGCGGGGCCCTCGACCTAAGGTACAGACATGAATCATCACAGCATCGCATCGGATTCACGGATGGCGGAGGGAATTGGTTGTTCTATACGCAGTACGCTGATCCGAATACCAGTGCGACTGCCTACTTCCCCGGAAACGTCACAGTCAACGGAACCATCAACGCGAAATACCAGGATCTGGCCGAATGGGTCCCATCGTCTGAACAACTTGCAGCCGGCACCGTCGTAGTTCTCGACACAAACAAATCCAATCAAGTCATCGCATCAGGCACAGCCTACGACACACGCGTCGCGGGAGTGATTTCGGCCCAGCCGGGCATCACTCTGGGTGAAGGTGGGGAAGGCAAAGTGCTGGTTGCCACCTCCGGCCGCGTGCGCGTGAAAGTCGATGCGTCCCGCGGCGCGATCCAGATCGGCGATCTACTCGTGACGAGTGACGCCGCCGGAGTCGCGATGAAGTCACAAGCGGTCAATCTCGGCGGAGTTCAGATTCATCGCCCGGGCACGATCATCGGCAAAGCACTCGAACCATTGGCCAAAGGCAAGGGCGAGATTTTGGTGTTGTTAAGTCTGCAATGAGCTAATCGAAGGGGAGGTTCACATGGGAATTGAAAGAGTCACAAGATTTTGGTTGGCGCTTGCCAGCGCGCTGTTGTTATTGGCGGCCCCGGTAGTCATCGCGGCGCAATGGACGACAAACGGAAACGACGTCTACAAGACAAATACGGCCGGCAATGTCGGGATTGGCACGACGAGCCCCGCGGCCAAAGTGCAGGTCCAGCAGGACGTGAACGGGGATAATTCGATCTATGTGTTGAATAACGGAGGCGGCACCTTGTCACGGAGCCTAATCCTTTTCGGCGAGGCATCCAGTAACGCGAAATACGCGTACTTCGGCCATTTTGGGGCCAATTACGTCGGTTCCGGGCCCGCGCAGCCCCGCGCCACATTGTTTGTGGGCGCGGACGCGGGGGGCTTCAACCTCGTTTCTTATGGCGGCGCGTCAGAGACGGGCGGAAAGATCAGCTTCTGGACTTCCCCAGACGCGGGCGGCGGTGGCAACGCGGCCGTCGCGGAGCGTATGAGGATTACTTCTAACGGGCATGTCGGCATTGGCACGACCAGCCCCGCATACAAGTTGCAGGTGAGATCTGGCAATGGCGCCGGGCTATTTGGCGATCCGACAGGTACACAGCTCTTCTATCAAATTCGTCCGGACGCAGGAAAACAGGGCTGGCTTGCTTTTACCGAAGATGCCGTTGCAGACCGGTGGGCAATTGGAATTAAGAACGGCGATCCGAAACTTTATTTTTCATCCGGCAACATCGGCACGCTAACCGATCGCATGAATCTCGATGCGGCCGGCAATCTTGCAGTTGGAGGCAATCTTACCGTCAGTGGAAATATCAATGCCAAGTATCAGGACCTCGCCGAATGGGTGCCATCGTCTGAACAACTTTCAGCCGGCACCGTCGTAGTTCTCGACACAAACAAATCTAATCAAGTCATCGCCTCAGGCACAGCCTACGACACGCGCGTCGCCGGAGTGATCTCCGCACAGCCCGGCATCACCCTGGGTGAAAGCGGTGAAGGCAAAGTGCTGGTCGCCACCACCGGCCGTGTGCGCGTGAAAGTCGATGCTTCCCGCGGAGCGATCCAGATCGGCGATCTTTTAGTCACAAGTGACGTCGCCGGAGTGGCTATGAAATCCGAAGCCGTTGAGTTCGCCGGCCGGAAAATGCACATGCCGGGGACGATCATCGGCAAAGCGCTTGAACCACTCGCAAAAGGTTCAGGTGAGATTTTGGTGTTGTTGAGTTTGCAGTAATCACCCAGGTCAACGGCTAATTCGATGTAACTCCAGACAATTTCGAAAGAGGTTAATCATGACACTTCAATCCCTGCGGAAAACTATTTGCCTCACTCGTTTCATTCTGATACCCACGCTTCTGATTCTGGCATCAGTTAGTGCGGCTGCGCAGACAAATACGTTTCCGACGACTGGAAACGCGGGCGCGGGCACCACTAGTCCAGACCGCAAGCTTGAAGCCCAGGATTCTGGAGGCCCTCAGTTGCGGCTTACCCATACCGATGCAAGTGTGTACGCCGACTTTCAAACCCTCGGTAGCGGTCATTTAATAATTTCCCCTACGGGCCCGGACATAACCGGAACGAAGCCGTTTACTGTCGCAGCCGACTCTGACGCATTTAGGTTCTATACGAACGCGGACACAAACCTGCGGTGGTCATTGACTACTGACGCATCTGGGCTCTTCCACATCGTGCAAAAGGGCGACGGTTGGGCCGGTCAGGGCACTCGCTTCTCAATGAACCGAAGTGGCAACGTGGGCATTGGCACTACGAGTCCGAGTCAGAAACTAAACGTTATTGGAAACGGCCTCTTCGGCGACATCACGAGTCGCACTCTGCTCTATTCAACGTACGATTCCCAACTGAACCCGTTTCTCGAAATCGGCTATGGCACCTCGCATTCCGCCATTACGCCGTTTCCGACTTTTGTTTTAAGCAACAATACAACCTCAACCACCAATGGTGAAGGAATCATCGGTCAGATCGCCTTCGCAAATCGCAGTATTGCAGACAACAACGACAAGCGAACGGCAGCCATCGTAAGCTGGGTTGACGGTGCGAGCAATTCCGGCACGTTGCAGTTTTACACCAGTAGCTCCGGCACGTTGGCCGAACGAATCAGGATCACGCCCACAGGCAAGGTTGGCATCGATAAGATCGATCCCGCATACAAACTGGACGTTAACGGCGAGATTAACGCGACCGGTCTTCGTATCAACGGAACGCCGATCTCCAGTGGAGGAAACTCGCCATGGCTCGGAACGGATTCCATTTACTACAACAGCGGCAATGTCGGTATTGGCACGACGAACCCGTCAACGAAACTCGAGTTAGCTCCCAATTCGGCCCTCAAACTTGGAAACGCTTACTTCAGCTCGGGAGGTGACTACGTCCACCTGTCTAACAACGAGTGGTTCACCGGCACTGCGTGGGCAGCCACTGCGCCCGGCGCTCTCATACAAATCAGCGGTCAAGACGTCAACTTTTACCGGCATGACGCGGCCGGATCTCACACCCAGTCAATGAATATCAATTCATCCGGCAACGTCGGGATCGGCATGAGTAATCCAGTCTACTCACTTGATGTGAATGGCGGGGTAAATGGTTTCCGTGCCAAAGCGGCGACTGCATCGTCCAGTGATGCCGTTGCCGTTTTTGAGAACAGCGGCGGAGTTCAGGCAATAGTCCGTGGCAATGGCTATGTCGGCATGGGAACAACGTCGCCGGCTGAAAAGCTGGAGATCAATGGCAATCTAAAATTATCAGGCACGGGGAATATTAACGCCGCGGGCACAATTGAAGCCGGCAACATCAAGGCCAAGTACCAGGACCTCGCCGAATGGGTGCCATCGTCCGAACAACTTGCCGCCGGCACTGTCGTAGTCCTCGACACAGCCAAATCCAATCAAGTCATTTCATCAAGCACTGCCTATGACACTCGCGTCGCAGGAGTGATTTCCGCACAGCCCGGCATCACTCTCGGTGAAGGCGGTGAAGGCAAAGTGCTGGTCGCCACCACCGGTCGCGTGCGCGTGAAAGTAGATGCGTCACGCGGACCGATTCAAATCGGCGATCTGCTTGTTACGAGTGAGGTGGCCGGTGTCGCTATGAAATCCGAAGCCGTTGAGTTTGCCGGCCGGAAAATGCACATGCCGGGGACGATCATCGGCAAAGCGCTCGAGCCGCTCGCTAAGGGTTCGGGTGAGATTCTGGTGCTGTTGAGTTTGCAGTAAGAGAGCTTTCAGCCTGCGCTAATCGCAGGCTCGATTGAGAAGAGGTTTTTATGTCGAAAAACAAAGTCTCGCGACGAGGGAAGTCAAAGTCCACACGCGCGCGGCGCAAGAAACATGTCATTGTCGGCGCGCTTGGGCTGGCTATTTTACTTTCGCTGGGCACGGTCGCCGGTCCGTGGAGAGACACTCGCGGCGCGAAGCATATTCGGGCGCTGTTTTGGACGCCGCCACCGCCAATTCCACCCGCTAACAACCCTTCCAAAGAGTACATCTACGCGGGAGGAAAGTTAGTGGCCACGGAAGCGCCGGTGACTCTGCTCGCGCCGACGAACGTTGCGGCCCTGACCTTGTCGAACGAGAACCCGGCCAGGGTAAGCATTAGTTGGACTGCGACCCCGGGCGCCGATCACTATCAGGTCGAGCGCACGACAAACCTGGGCGGCAATTACACCGTCGTCAATTCCAACGTGGCGACCACAACCTTTACCGACAACACGGTGACCAGCGTCACGGCTTACCTTTACCGGGTCAGGGCTGTGGACGGCGGTGGCAACCTCTCGCCGTACAGCAATCTCGATGTGGCAACGGCGATCACTTTTACTGACGACACGATCGTCACCGGCAGCACACTTGTAAAGGCAGCGCACATCAATGAGCTACGGCAAGCGGTAGACGCGGTCCGCGCGACCGCCAATCTTGGCGCGGCGAATTGGGGAGCTGCTATCACCGCTGGCGTTACCACCGTTCAAGCTGATCATATTCAGACCCTGCGGACAAACCTGGACCAGGCACGCGGCGCACTGAGCCTATCGGCATGTTCCTACACGAATGTGGGCGTGGGATTCCTTATTCAAAAAAACCATATCGATGAACTGCGGCAATGTGTCCGTTAGAGGAGTGAAGTCGATGAAGAAACGATACTCAATCTCACTGCGCCGAATGTTGATAAGCGGCCTGGTATTCACTTGCGCGCTAGTTTGTACGATTGGCGAGACGGCCGGGCAAAACATCCAGTTCACGCAGGGCAACGTTGGATCGGGCCTCGACAGTACCATTCAAATTCCGATCATTGGATATCCAGGGCGCGGCGCAAGCTTGCCGGTAAACCTCTATTACTCGTCAAAGGTTTGGAGACTCGGAAATCTTGCCACGGTCAACGACGTCTCGTACTACACGACGATCACAGAGGCGATCTATGCTGAACATACGACCGCGGGCTGGAAGACAAGTCTTGACTTGCCAATTATCGAATGGCCAAAGGAAACGGACCAGTACTACTACACGGGTAAGCAGTTTTGCTTCATATGTAGCTCAGGATTCCGGCGTTTCCGAGTGGCGCGTGTCTACATCACCATGCCCGACGGCTCGAAGCATGAGTTGCGCGAGAGCGATACGCCGTATGAAGGCACAATGAGGGTAACCGGCACGTTCTATGCGGTTGACGGCTCCCGATTGCGTTATGACGCCACATCGCAGACGACGGGCACCGTCTACATGCCGGATGGTAGCCGTTATGTGCTTAACGGTTCCACCGCGCAATTCATCGATCGGAACGGGAATACCCTGAATTACACCGCGTCAACGCGGCAATGGAAGGACACGCTGGGCAGAGAGATTAACGTCCCGCTGCCGGCAAGTCCGACCATCGGCACGCAGGAATACTACGCGCCGGGGCTTACTTCGCCGTACCAGTTAGTCTGGAAGAAACTCTCAGACCCGGGAGTGATCACATCTGGAGCGGGCCCGAAACCAGTAGGCAGTCACTATTTGCCGAATCCAGCGCAGCCGCCGACCCCTTACTACGGAAACAACTACCCGACGGTCGTGCCACAGGGCTGGTCAGGGAGCCTTTTTGTCAGCCAGGAAGCCGACTCGGAATCGCCGACCACCTGGGTGGTTGGCCGCGCCCAGGTTGGCGGTGAACTATTCGATCCGGTGGTGCTCACGGAAGTCGTGCTGCCTAACGGGCTGAAATACAAATTTGGTTACAACATCTACGGTGAGATCGACAAGATCACTTATCCTACCGGAGCGTACGAGCAATATTCATTCGACGATGCGCCGCCGATCGGTGACGTCAAGCCCCCGTACGCCCAAATGAACCGCGTCGTAACGCAGAGACAGCTTAGTGCCAAAGGCGACGGAAGTGATCTGGCAACATGGACCTATTCCATCTCGGGCGGGAGTGACCCTCAAATCGGCACATTTCAGATCACCGGGACGACCGCGCCTGACAACAGCTACAGCGAAGTGCGCAAGCACAACTTCATGGCTCCCCTCCAGCCGGGTCAGGGCAATCCTCATTTCTGGCCCTTCGGGTGGGAAGACGCGCGGCAGGGAGTGCCTTTCGAGGAACGAGTGTATGACAAGCCGCCCGGCCAAGGCGGAGTTGTGCTGCGACGGTCGCTGACGGATTTCGCCTGGGATGACAATCCTATCCCACCCCGGATAGGTCTGCAGGGCGAGCAGTGGGTGCACGCGTTTCGCAATGTGCGTCCCAAGAAAAGTGTCAGTCTCATTCTCGACACTGGTGGTGACGCCCTCGCGAAGTTGATTACCTACGGCTACAACTCGAACCCCGCTTACATATTTACGACAGGGCTTGATCAAACCGACATCGCTGAGACCCACTTCGCGTCGGTTCCCCAAGCGTCGGCCCAGGCTGACAACGTCACAACAATCTCCACCGGCTACTCGTACCCGCCCGCCAGCAGCTTAGTCACGACGTACCTTGATGATGCAGCTTATCAAAGCCGGCACATCCTTGGTTTGCCCACTTCCGTGCTCCTGAAAAATACGGCTGGCCAGGTTATTTCAAAGAGCGAATCGTTCTATGATGAGGCGGCGTATCCGCTGATTAACTACAACGATCTGACGGCACCCGAATACGCCGATCCGAACACCAACGCGCGCGGGAACGTGACCACGACACGGAGTTACTCAGATATCGGCGCGGGCCTTTATCTTGAAACGCACGCCCAATTCGACCAATGCGGGAACGTTAGAAACACCTGGAACGAGCGCGGTATTCAGACTGCCACTGAATACTCTTCTACCTATAAACACGCTTACGCCACGCAATCGATCACGGCAGTTCCTGATCCAACCGGGGTCCACGGATCGACTACAGCGTTTACCTCGAGCAGCACGTATGACTACACGACGGGGCTCACGCTGACTACCACTGACGCCAACGGTCAAGTTACAACGTTGAGCTATCAGAATGATCAGGGCCAGAACGATTCGATGAATCGCGTGCGTAAAGTGACACGGCCGGACGGAAGTTGGAGTAAGTATAGCTTTGGTGAGACGCTCGGTAATCTGTTCACCCTGACGGAAACCCAGCAAGATGCCACCCGTGTCTTGAAAGCCTATGAGTTCGTCGATCCAATGGGCCGCATCAGCCGAAGTTTTGGCGGTGAAGGCGGTGCTAACTACATTGCCACGGACACGATTTTCGATCAGATGGGGCGCGTCTGGAAGGTTTCAAATCCGTATCGCACCACGACACTGAATGGTGTGGCCGATTTGTCGCATACGACCGACTGGACTGTGTCGCACTACGATGCGATGTCACGTGTGGACTACGTGACGTTGCCCGACGCTTCACAAGTTCTCAACAATTACCAGGGCATCTACACGACGGTTACCGATCAAGCCGGCCGGCAAAGACGGACGAAGACGGACGCGCTGGGCCGAATTGTGCGCGTTGATGAACCGAACCAGGGGGGCAGTTTGGGTTCAATTGAAGCGCCGACGCAGCCAACCTATTACGACTACGACACGCAGGGCGCTTTGATTCACATCACCCAGGGTACCGGCAGCGGAACGGTGCAGCATCGCTATTTCAAATATGACGCGCTGGGCCGGCTCACGCATGAGCGTCAAGTCGAACAAGCAGGGACGCACACTGCTTCAGATCCGTTGACCGGCAACAGCGCCTGGTCGCGCAAACTGGTTTACGACGAGACCATCGGAGGCGTTACCTATGCAGGTTTGCTTACCAGCGGATACGACGCCCGCAACATTCACACTGAGTTTCGGTACGACAATCTGAACCGCATTTACCAGGTCAGTTACTCAGACAGCACGCCTACGGTCAGCAATTTTTACGACCAGCCGGCCACCGGATACTTCAACAAGGGCCGGCTGACGCAGGCGTCGACCGCGGCGGTCGGATCGATTCCGGCAACAGCGCAAAACTACAGGTTCGATGTGATAGGCCGCGTCAGCTATAGCCAGCAGACGGTGGGTGACCAGACCTACGTGATGGATCAATACACTTACAATCTCAAGGGAGCGCTTACAAGCCAGAAGTATCCGTCCGGAAGAGTGGTCAGCTACGCGTTTGACGATGGCGCCCGCCTGTCGCAGGTTTCCAGTGGCGCCATGATCTACGCCAATGCCTTTGATTACACCACGACGCAGGGATTGTTGAAGCAAGTAACCCTGGGCAACGGCGCGGTCGAAAGTTTTACGTACAATTCGCGCTTGCAAATTCAGAGCATGGATCTCGCCCGAAATGGCACCCAACTTCAGCACTACGATTACAAATACGGCGTTTACAATCCCGCGACGAACATCGTCGACGAAACGAAGAACACCGGCCAGATCGCGCGGATCGAAGGCTTCATTGCGACGCAAAAACAGTGGCAACAAAATTTTGCGTACGATTCGCTCGGGCGCTTGTCTTCAGCGCGCGAACTTCGCGGTGACAATGGTCAGCAGGTATGGCTGGCAAACTACGAATACGACGTTTTTGGGAACCGTTACCAGAAGCAAGCGCAGAACAACGGTAATCCGTTTACACAAATCTGGACGGAAGATGCGGATATCAATAAGAACACGAACCGCTACGCATCGGGACTGACATACGACGATGCCGGCAACGTTACGATCGATTCCAAGTTCCGCAATCTTAGCTTCCAATACGACGCCAATAATCGCCAAAAGCAAAGCACTAACGGCACCACGACCGTGGTGAATGTTTACGATGCCGGCGGCCAGCGAGTGGCCACGCAAGCGGGTGGTATGTTGACCAATGTGCTGGTCTATGACGCCATCGGCAAGCTGGTCGCCGAATACGGCCCGGTCGTTACCGGTGGCACTCAATTTGTCACAAGCGATCATCAGAACTCGCCCCGGGCGATTACCAATGCGACGGGAACCGTAATTTCTCGACACGACTATGCACCCTTCGGCGAAGATCTGCCCGCCGGAGTCGGCATGCGCTCCACGGGAGGCGGTTATTCTCAGCCCGACAGTGTGCGACAAAAGTATGCCGGAATGGAGAACGACGAGGCGACGGGTATGTCGCACACGTTGTGGCGCCAATACGACAACTTGTCGGCCCGCTGGACGGCGCCCGACCCCTACGGTGACAGCATGAGTATCGCGTCGCCACAGTCGTTCAATCGGTATAGCTACGTTGAAAATGATCCCGTCAACAAAATCGATCCACTCGGATTGATGACGATGATGGACGCCACGATGAGCTGGCAGACGGTAACGGACATCTGGGCGAATGAAAACAACTTTGGTGGACCGGAGACTGGCCGAACCATTATCGAGAACGGGATGAATGGTTTTGCCGACCGCGACGAGGAGGAGGAGGGCGGAGAAGAGGAGCAATCCGACTCAACCGGCAGCACCTCGGCAACTACGAGTGGAACTACCTCCGAGGAAACGCCACTGCCTCCACCGCCCGAGAACCCGACCGATCAGTCAGGTTCTTCGCAAGCTCCTGCGCAGGCGCCGGCGCAAGCGCCTGGCACGGCGCCGGCAAAGCCCCTCACGTCCGTTACGGTTCTCGGCAAGACGGTGAAGATCACTTATGCGAAGGGAATATCGGCTGCTAACAAACTGAAGGTCAGCAACAAAATAGCCGCCGCTGCCGCGTTAATTAACGCAAACGCAAGTACACTTACACCCGCCGAAAAGAAAGCGATTGGCCGCATTTCAGTTTTTTCTGTGGTCGGATCAAAAACTTACCTTGGTGCAACCGGTAGTAATGGGATGACTCTGTCGGTGAAGTACATTCTCGATCCAGGGAGTTCGGCGGCGTGGATCGCGTCCTTGTTCGCACATGAAGGCCAGCACCATCTGAATAAAGGAAAGTTTTCCGGCAAGAACCTTTGGAAGGATGAGCTGTCTGCACGCACTATTCAATTAGGTGTAGGTAATAAGGTTGGGTTCCAACCGTATGAGACTACTTATCTTCAAGGTGAAATGGCCCTGACGCCTGCGAACAAAGCAAAAATGCAGAAACACATGGAACAAGGATTGAAGTACTAGTAAGAGGAGGCCTATGCTTACAGCGAAATTCTTGCGTGTTAAGCTGTCCGCGATTTTTTTGGTTATTTTGATTGGGGTAAGCGGCGGGACCAGGGGTTCCGGCGTTTTGCAGTCAGGCATGTTTGGGGATCGAAACGGGCCCAGGCTAACGAGCGATCAGTCCAGTGTGGCCGGACAGATGAATCTGCGCATCTCGACTGATCAGCAGAAGTACTCGCGGCGGCAAGGTCTTACGTTGCATGCTTCGCTCGTGAACAATGGCGATGCGACTGTTTACATTGACAGGAGAATGTTCTGGACCGGATATGCCGGTGGGTTAAAACTGGAGATTGCTAATGAGAAGGGGCAATCTCTTCCGGCGCCCATGCTTTCAGATGCGATGATGCCGCCGCCGAGCAAAGACGATACGTCCATACTGATTGCCTTGGATGAAGGGTTCTTTTACGGAACCTCGGTCAATCTCAAAGTAAGTGAATTCTTCCCTACGCCCGGCCGATATTCACTTCGAGTCATTTATAAAAGCTGGCTCCAAAGAGATTTGGTGGCGCCACAATTTCGTAGCCTGCCTGCCCTTTGGGCAGACGCGCCTGAGATTTCATCTAATCGTCTCTGGATTCAAGTCACGCGTTAAGGCGTCTTGTGCATCCAATGCGTTTTGAGGAAGTCATGAGAACCAAAAGGGGGTCAGGCCTGCGATTCTGCGATTCACCGCGCGCCTACACTGCCACAGTGAACTAAGAAGAACAACGGCCGGCTTTCCTCCGAATTGTTGATTGCTGCTCGCCCACTTTCCCGCCTTTTCCTTGGAAATCCCAGCTGGTTCAGCGTTTTAACTCAAAGGAAGTTAAGTTATGACGCGCGAACTGACGACATCTGTCGGCAGACAGAACATCTCTCTACGTGACGGGGCGGCGGCGCTATTTCGGCGCAAAGGCCTCGTTTTGCTAACTTTTCTAACGGTCCTTATCGGCACCGTCGTCGTCACCCTCCTCCTTCCCAACAAATACGAATCGCGCATGAAGATTCTGGTAAAGAACCAGCGCGTGGACGTAGCCATCACTGCCGCTCATTCCGAAGCGCCCAGCATGATGGCCGACGGGGAAGTCACCGAAAACCAAATCAATTCCGAAATTGAGCTGCTGACCAGCAAAGACCTTCTGACGCAGGTGGTCAAAGAATCAGGTCTGGCGAGTGCGAAGCCCGGCTGGTTCTCGCGCACCCCACCTGCAGAAACTGTGCGGGTTGAGAGTGCCGTCAACCAGTTGGCGAAAGATCTTACGGTCACGCCGGTGCGCAAGGCGAACATCATCTCGGTCTCTTACGCGTCGAACTCTCCAGAGCTTTCGGCCAAAGTGCTGAAGCGGGTCGGCGAACTCTATCTCGAAAAGCATTTAAAACTGCATCACCCCGAAGGCGCCACCGATTTCTTTCAAACTCAGGCCGATGAGCGTGAAGGAATCTTGAAAGCGGCGGAACAGAAGTTCACGGAATTTCAACAGAGCAACAACCTGGTCGTGCTGTCTCAGCAGAAAGAGCTGACGCTTCAGAAGACAGCTGAAGCGAAAGCGAGCCTGATGGCCAGCGAAGCCGCCGTCAACGAAGCGACCCAAAAGATCAAGCGCGTCGAACAGCAGTTGGCTTCGATGCCCGAGCGCGTCGTGACGAGCAGCCGTTCACTGCCGAACCAGTTTTCCGCCGAACGCCTGAACACGATGATGGTTGAGCTGCAAACCCGGCGCACGCAGCTGCTGACGAAATTCAAACCTGACGATCGCCTGGTGCGCGAGGTCGATGAACAGATTCGCATCACGCGCGAAGCGCTCGAGAAAGCCGAAGGTAAATCTGCGGTCGAAGAAGCGACTGGCCTGAATCCTCTGCGACAAACATTGGAGACAGAGTTGGCACGCGCTCGTCTGGACCAAAGCGCGGCGCTGGCGCGGCGCACAACGCTGTCGGGACAATTACAGCAGTATCAGACGGCTTTGGATCAGCTCGAGTCGAACACGGCAACGCACAACGACCTGCAACGACAGGTGAAGGAAGCGGAAGACAACTATCAGCTCTACGCAAAGAAGCGCGAAGAGTCGCGCATCGGCGACGAACTGGACCGGCAAAAGATTACGAACGTTTCAATTGCCGAAGCGCCCACGCCGGCACAGCTTCCGACGTCACCGAATCGACCGTTGAACCTGGTACTGGGCACGGTGCTCGCCGGATTCCTGTGCATTGGCAGCGTAATTACGGCCGAGCTGCTCGACGACAAGGTGCATTCGGCCCGGCAACTTGAAGCGCTCACCGGCGGTCCAGTGTTAGCGACTGTGCCGGAGAACGGACGAAAGATGATTAGTCAGCGCGGGTCGCGCGCGCGACAGGTGAAGACCAAGCCAGTGCGGGCCGAGCTGCAAGCTTGATGACTGGAAGAGCAGGCGCGGACGCCTGCGTACCCAGCACGCGAGACGCGTGCGTACCTTATGCAAGTTGAAGAGCAAATAATTGAGCCGATGTTGCCGGTCAAAGCGCCGACCACGAATTCCGACAAACAGGGACGGCGTCACAACCTGCAACTGCTACTCGCGAACCTGAAGAACAGTTCGCAGGGCTTGCGCGGTGGCGCGGCCATCGCCTTCACCTCGGCGTCCGGCAACGAAGGCGTGTCGCACGTGACGCAACTCTTTGCGGTTGAGATGGCCCGCTATACCGGAAGGCGCACGCTCGTGATTTCTGCTGAGCGTCTACAAACACTGGGCGTCGAAGACTACATGCAGATGCCCTGGAACTGTCATCCGACCAACGTTGAGAACCTCTGGATGTTACCTGCCAATAAGTCGCTTCGCATGAATGGTAATGGAAGCCACCGTGACGACGACCAGGAACTTCCACAGCGCTCGCACTTGATGCGCATCGGCAAACAGGAAGATGAAGTGGACACGGGCCTCGATTCCGTCGACGCCCTCCGCGTCAGCTTTGACAACATCCTGATTGATTGCGGCCCGCTGCACGAATCCAGTGACGCCGCGGTGCTGGCTTCAAACGTTGATGGAGTGGTGATTGTCGTTGAGGCCGGGCGGTCGCGCCGCGATCAAATCGTCAATGCGCAACGCACCATCGAACAGGCCGGGGGCAAATTCCTCGGATTCGTTTTGAATAAACGGCGCTATCCCGTGCCGGAGTGGTTGTATCGACGTTTGTAATCAAGTCGTGTCCCTCTCCCAAAGAAAGAGGGAGCAAGAAGCAGACTCGGTTATACGCGTACCAGTTTCCCTCGCTCTTCTGGGCTTGGGATCAGGGGAGAGGGAATTACGTCGCGCGTCAAGACCCTCTCCCCAAGTCTTCTGATTGGTTCTGTTCCTCTCTCGAAGTGGGAGGGAGAAAGATTAGACACATGAGGCTTTTCTTCATCTCCATTGTCGCGGCCATCGCCATTTCAGCGCCGGTGGTCATTCACGCGCAGGACGCGCGGGCGCCGCGGCTCTCGACGGTGACTGAGGAGCGCTACCGTTTACAGCCCGGTGACGTGCTCGAGGTTCAGTTTCGTTACTCGCCGGAATTCAATCAGACCATGACGGTGCAACCGGACGGGTATGTCTCGCTCGAAATTGGTGGCGAGCTGAAGGTGGCCGGGCTCACCATCGAACAGACGCGCCAGGCGATCCTGAGACGCGCCAGCGCGCGTTTGCGGGAACCGGTGGCGACGATCGTGCTGAAAGAATTTCAGAAACCCTACTTTGTGGTCGCCGGCGAAGTTACCACGCCCGGAAAAATTGAAATGCGCGAACGCGTCACCGCGATCCAGGCAATCATGCTGGCCGGAGGCATGAAAGAGACCGCGCGATCCTCTCAGGTCGTCGTGTTTCGAAAAATCAATGGGGACATGGCTGAGGTAAAGCTGCTGAACCTGAAGAGCATCCGCCGCACCAGCGACTTGGAAAACGATCTAACGCTGCAACCGGGCGACATGGTTTACGTCCCGCGCGACAAGATTTCGAAGATTGAACGATTCATGAAACTGGCCAGCGTCGCGGCATTCATGACACCGATATTCTGATTTGGAGTGCGGCGACTTGGCGCCGCTTTCACATCTCCAGTCGGCCCGGTCCAGAAAATAAGAAAGCGGTGTCCAGCCACCGCACTCCAAAAGATATGACGGCACGATCCGGAGTCCTTTCAAATTTTGTGCTCAAGGTCACTGACCTGGCGCTGGTTCTGTCGGCGCTGGGCCTGACGATCGTGTTCCGTTTCTCGCCTTCTAATAACGTCGAATTCGCGGTTGATTACCTTTCCGAACGCATTAAGGTGAGCAACGCTTTGCTCGGGATTGGTCTGCTGATCACCTGGCATCTGGCGTTCGCAGTCCAGGGCCTGTATCTCTCGCACCGGTTCACCACGCAAGCGCGCGAGCTGAAAGAGATCGCGCGTGGTGTGCTGATTTGTTCGCTGGCGCTGCTGGTCGCCGCGCAAGCCGGGAAATGGCCGACGATCAATCTCGTCACCGTTGTCCTATTCGGCCTCATCGCTTTTTCCGTCATTGGCGCGATGCGTCTGTTGCTGCGCTGGAACCTGCGCAGGTTGCGCCGCCGCGGCCTTAACACCAAGTCACTGCTGCTGGTTGGCGGCGGACTACGCGGACGTACATTCGGAGAGCGGCTGCAGGCGCGCCACGACCTCGGATACAAACTCATCGGTTACGTAGACAACGAACGTTCTTTTGCGGATCAGCGAATTGCCGGGACTATTTGGTTGGGAACGCTGGACGACTTGCCGTTAATCCTGGCCAACGAAGTCATCGACGAAGCGGCGATTGCCCTGCCGATCAAATCTCAATACAGCGAAATCGAGGCGGCCGTGGGACTGCTGGAAGAGCAGGGAATCACCACGCACCTGCTGTCGGATTTGTTTCCGCAGAAATTGGCGCGGTCCCAGACCGGCGAACTGAATGGCGCCCCGATCATTTCGCTCCACAGCGTGCCGCCCTTTAGTTGGCGCACGGAAGCGAAGCGTTTGATCGATGTCGTGGCCGGCACAGTCTTGCTTGCGACTCTGTCGCCACTGCTCGTCATTGTTGCGATTGCGATCAAACTGGAATCGCAGGGGCCCGTGTTCTTTATTCAGGATCGATTTGGCCTGAACAAGCGGCGCTTTCGCATGCTTAAGTTCCGGACCATGCGGGCCGACGCCGAGGCGCGGATGAATGAAATTGAGCACCTGAACGAAAAGTCCGGTCCAATTTTCAAGATTCGCAACGACCCAAGGATTACGCGGGTTGGCCGTTGGCTGCGCAAGACGAGCATCGATGAGCTGCCGCAATTGATCAACGTGCTGATGGGCGACATGAGCATCGTCGGCCCGCGGCCGTTGTCGGTGCGTGATGCTCTGCGTATGGAACTCGCCTGGCAGAAACGCCGGTTCAGCGTGAAGCCGGGACTTACATGCCTGTGGCAGATTTCAGGTCGCAGCAATCTCTCTTTCGAACAGTGGATGGAGCTGGATTTGGAGTACATCGATCACTGGTCCTTGAAACTCGACGCCTCGATTCTGCTCCGGACTATCCCTGCGATTGTGACCGCGCGTGGCGCAAGTTAAGCAGAACATGTCTTTAAGCTCGGATATTCAGAAGACGAAATTCTTTCCCGGCGACCTGGTCATGGTGCGTCCGCTGGATGAGATCCTGGCCACGCTCGACGAGAAAGGCACGCTCGACAAGCTGCCGTTCATGCCCGAGATGCGGGCGTTTTGCGGACGTGAGTTTCGCGTATCGCGGCGCGCCTTCAAAACGTGCGTGGACGATACGGAGATGCGGCAGCTCGATGGCACCGTGTTTCTGGAAGAGGTTCGCTGTGATGGCCAGGCGCACGGCGGTTGTGACAAGGCTTGTCTGATTTTTTGGCGAGACGCCTGGTTGAAGCCGGCGGGTTCAACCGATCGTCCAAACCTTAGCCCGAGCCGAATTAAAGAGTCGGATCTTATCGGTCTCGCGCAGCAACACGATGAGTTCGTATGCCAGCTAAGCGAGATCATTGCGGCGTCGGAACCGCTGCCGTGGTGGGACCCGAAGCAATACGCCCTCGACCTTCTGCACAATCGAACACCTTTGCGTCGTTGGCTGAAAAGTCTGGCGATCGCTTTCTACAACAAGCTGGCGCATGTGAGCGGCCGGAAGAGTTGGCGATTTATAGCCGGACCCGGAACTTACAACGGAACGCGCTCAGACCTGAACCTTCAACCTGGCGACGTGGTGCGAGTGAAGACGCTCGACCAGATTCGGCAAACGCTCGACCCGGACGGCAAGCACCAACACCTGCTTTTTGCGCCGTCGATGGCCGAGTTCTGCGGTTCAGAAATGCGTGTGCAGAAGCGCGTCGAACGCATCACGCTCGAAGGTAGCCGCCGGCAGCGGCAAGTCAAGGATACGGTCCTGCTCGAAGGCGCGACCTGCGACGGCGTGTGCCATCGTTTGTGCCCGCGACAGTCGCTGCTTTTTTGGCGTGAGTGTTGGCTGGAAAAAGTGAACGGTTCGAACAATTAGTCATGGCTTCAGTACTTGTCTATCACTCGATTAGTTCGCCGGCTGAACCGATGGCCGGCGACATCGACATTTCTAAAGAGCGCTTCACGCAGCAACTTCAGTGGCTGGCGCGCGGGAACAAAGTTGTGCGTTTGGAACAAACTATGACGCAGTCACGCCGTGGCGCGATCGCGATCACTTTCGACGATGGTTTTCGAGACAACCTCACCGTCGCTCTGCCACTGCTGGAAAAATACAATTTGCCGATGACGCTTTTCGTGGTGGCCGGCTTCGTCGATAGCGATGGCTATCTCACGGAAGAGGACTTGCGCGAGATCGCGGCGCATCCGCTGATCACGATCGGATCCCATGGGCTGTGGCATCGCCATTTCAATCGGATAACGCTCGATGAAGCGCGGTTTGAACTGACAGAGTCGAAACGTTTGCTCGAGGACACGATTGGCAAACCTATCGATCTGATGGCGTGGCCCTACGGCGAATGCAGTGCGGAGGTCGAAGAGCTAGCCGGTGAGTGTGGCTATCGCGCCGGGTGGGCGGTGTGGCAAGGGACGAACGGAGCTTTTTCGCGCTGGCGGGTGCCGCTCGGCCGCAACGATAACCTGCCCCGATTTATTGCCAAGGCATCCGGCGTATACGGCCTGACTGAAGCGCCGTTGCACCGATATCACGAACGGCGCCGGCAAAAGAAAGATGCAGTCAGAGCGGACGGCAAAGTAACCGCTTTCGGAAATTTAGACACGTCTCTATCGAGAGAGAAGTACTGAGATGAATCACGGCGAACAAGAATTTGAAGGAGGTCGAATGCGCGTACTACGCATTGCCCACGCGAGTCTGACGCCCAGACTGCGCGAGCGCGAAAGGGCCCTGGCCCGCAACCATCCGGATGTGGATCTCGAGGTCGTCACGACTGAAAAATGGCGGGAAGCCGAAGTCGATGTCGAAATCACCGGCGACGACTTGTTTCCGGTGACGAAAGCGCGGCGGCTGCTATCCCGGCACGTGCAGCTCTTTGCCTACAATCCGAAACCCATCATCGCCGCGCTGCGCCGTCACCGTCCGCACCTAATCGACCTGAATGCTGAGCCATATAGTGTCGCCTGCGCGGAAGTGCTGACGCTGCGAAATTGGTTTGCGCCGCGCGCGCCCCTGGTCCTGCAAACCTGTCAAAACATTTTCCGAGACTATCCTCCGCCCTTCAATTGGCTTGAACGGCGCGCGTTAAGACAAATCGCGGCCGCGTATCCGTGCAGCGAAACCGCTCGCGAACTGCTCGACGCGAAAGGATTTGATAAGCCATCACCGGTCGTGCCGTTCGGAGTGAACCTGGAAGCGTTCACGCCGAAGCCGTTCAAACGGAAAGCCGACCAACCGCTCACCATTGGATATGTCGGCCGCATGCTACCGGGTAAGGGATTGAACGTCTTGGCAGAAGCGCTCGACAAAATTCGGGTCGTCGATTGGAAACTGCTGATGGTCGGAGACGGCTCAGAGCGGAAGCCTTTTGAACAAGCATTGATGGAGAAGGAGCTAATTGATCGGGCCGAATTTACCGGCGCCATCAGTTATGACGCGGTCCCGGAGCTCTTTCACAAAATGGACCTGTTGGTGATTCCGACTGAGACCACCGCGCGTATTCGCGAACAGTTCGGGCGGGTGATCGTGGAAGCGATGGCGGCCGGTGTCCCGGTGATTGGATCGACCTGCGGTGCGATTCCGGAAGTGATCGATTCGGCGGGCTTGGTATTTCCTGAACGTGACGCTGAGGCGCTGGCAGCCGCCATCCGACGCGTCTTGAACGACGCGACTTTGCGCGAAGAGTTTGCGCGGCTCGGTCGACGAAGAGCCGAGGAGCACTACTCATGGGATAGCGTCGCCAGCAAAACCCACGAACTGTATCGCCAGATTTTGAGGAAGCAGGCTTCCGCGGTCCGCAACCCGGAATTCGAGTTCGCGTCGTAATCTGATGAGCAAGAGTGAACACATCAACTGGAAGCTGATCACAGACGACGAAGCGCGTCGCTGGTGGGACGCGAAGCTGGAGGGCTTCGCCGATTGCTCGCCTTATCAAGCCTTCGGCTGGGGCAATTACCGCCGGTCGCTCGGTTGGCATCCTTGCCGGTTTGCCGCGTTCGACGGAGCAGGCGAGGTCGTCGCGATGATGCAGGCAGCGATGAAACGGCGTTTTGGCGTTGGCCTGTTGTGGAGCGAAGGCGGTCCGGTAGGTGATCTCTCAGTTTGCGATGAACGTCTTCAGTCCGCAATTAAGGAAGCCACCGGATTGAGGCTGGTGTATTGCCGATTTCGGTGTGATCGCAAGCGCGCTATCGAAGATGTGCTTCAGCTTAATACCCAAGGTTGGAGCGTCCCCTGGGCGCCAATGTTTTCGAACTACTCAATGTTGATGGATCTGTCGATGAGCGAAGAGAGTTTGCTGGCGGCATGCAACGTCAAGTGGCGACAGAACCTTCGTCGTGCGGACAAACAGAACCTGACGATTAGAGAATGGCCGGACGCCACAGCCGAGCAAGTCCAGTCCGTGTACCTGTCCATGCAGGCGGTGAAAGGACTGGAAGAACAACATTCACTCGAGGAAATCACTCAGGTGCTCGAGAATCTTCGCGACCGACTCGTGCTTTATCGCTGTGACGATGAGCGCGGGGAACTAATCAGCCTGAGTGGTTCGTTCCTGATCGGAAACCGGGCCGGCAACTGGTTTGCAGCGACGAGTGAAAACGGCCGGAAGGTTCGAGCTTCTTATAAAGTGTTTTGGGCAATGATTCAGCACTGTAAGAACGCCGGTGTCCGTTACTACGACTTGGCCGGCATCGATCCCGTGCAAAATCCTGGAGGCTACCAATTTAAGAAAGGGAGCGGCGCAACCCACCTGGAGTACTTAGGCGAGTGGGATTGGGCCAGTCATGCGTTCTTCCGTTGGTTTGGCAACTGGGCTATTGCGCGGCGCAGTAGCCTCACGAGCACTAAGAAGACGGCAGGAAAATCGGGTAACGAAAAATCAGCGAGCCTACCGCAGCTTGCTTCACCCGTTGCCTCGAATCTCGGTCTTCCGGAATCAGCGAATTAATCCAGTGATTTTAAAAAACACACGACTAATTTTAATTGCCGATGCTCTGAGCATTCTTTTTAGCGTCGTATCCAGCCTGGTCGGCGCGCGAGCACTCGGCCCTGCCGGGCGCGGCGATTTGTTAATCGTAGTGCTGTGGCCGCCATTCATCGCGATGTTTGCCGCAGTGGGAATGCCGACAGCTTATCGCTACTGGATCGCTAAAGAGCCGGAACGCGCCTCGGCCTTGTTTTCGAATGCGGTTATTTACACCGCCCTCGTCGGCACAGTCTGTATCGGTATCGCCGACCTTGTTATTCCATACCTCGTTGGTGAGCGGACCCCTGAGGTAATGACTCTGTTGCGCATCTATCAAATCAATATTCCGGCCGCGCTCTTCCTGGATTTGATGCGCGGGATGCTGGAAGGCACGCGCCGCTTCGGTTGGGCCGGGGCTGCGCGCGCGATTTTCTTTGGCGTGCAGGCATTCGGTTTCGCGGTGCTTTGGTTTGCCGGCCACCTCACGGTTACGACCGCAATGATCTCGATGATTACCGCGCAAACGGTTGCCATGGGCGTGGCGTCGGTTGGCGTGTGGCGGCAGTTTCGACCGCGTTGGGAGCCAAGTTGGCCGGACTTCAAGCGCACGATGAACTATGGCGCGCGCGACTACATGGGTAACCTCGCCGACTTTACCACGCTGCGTTTGGATCAATTGATGCTTGGCGCGATGGCTTCAAACGTGGCGATTGGCCTGTACGTAATGGCCGTTCGCCTTTCCGAAGTAACGAATCTCGCCGGTGGCGCAATTGCGTCCGCCCTCATGCCGGAAGTTGCTGCCGCGAGCACTCAAGAAGCAGCCGAAGCCTTGTGGGCGACCAGCCTCCGCATGTCGGTTTACATCCAGACTCTCGTGCTCATCCCGTTGTGGATGGGTGCACCATACGCCCTGAAGTTCCTGTTTGGTGAAGAGTTCGTGCCGGCAACGTCGGCGCTTCGCTGGTTATTGTTGGCCGCCGCGGTTTGGAGTTGGGGTTCGGTAGTGATCAGCGGCTTGCGAGGTTTTGGATATCCCGGCTTAAGCACTACGGCGCGTTTTCTTGCGGCAGTCGTGACGGCCGTATTGTTGCTGATTCTGCTTCCGCGACTGGGCATCACCGGCGCCGCGATAGCTTCGTTTGTCGGATACACCGTAATGTTTGTGGTGGCGCTGATAAGTTTCATGAAGAAGCGCCGGCTCAAATTCTGGGCCTCCCTGCGTCCTCAACGCCAGGACTTTCTGATTGCCAACTGGAGATCGGTGCGCGCCTTCCTTTTTGAAAGCGCGTGACATTTCCTGCCGGAGAACCACAAGGAAAATTTTGAGCGCCGTCATTCAACGTCCGAACGTTTCGCGCCGGTACCTGCCGCTTTGGCTGATCCCGGTCCAGGCGCTGTCGGTGCTGACCGTCAGCGCGGCGGCGTTTGGCGGTCAGGTGCTGCGCGGGTGGTTGCTCGCGGGCGCGACCTGGTTATTGGCGTTGCCGTTGCTCGTCAGTCTGGAAGCCGGTCTCATCGCGATGATGCTTTTTGAACCCCTCCGGGGACTGCTTCGGCGAGCGCAATATCTGTTCATTGAGTACAGCTCTCACGATCCGATTCACGTGCTGACGCCGGTGATCACGATCATGGCCGTTATTGCTCTGTTGAAATCGCACGGCCTCGGGATCGTGCGGGCCACGCCGATGGCCGGTTGGGTTTCCGCGCTCGCCGCACTGTACTTTGTGGAGATCTTCAACCCGCTCCAGGGTGGATTGTTAGTCGGGCTGTCCGGCGCGATGTTCTGGTTAGCGCCCCTGGTTTGGTTTTACTTCGGCCAATTTGTGACCAGCGACTTCATCACGAAAGTGCTGAAGCTGATGGTCGCTCTCGGCCTGATAACTTCGCTGTACGGCGTCTATCAACTGGTCATTGGCTACCCGGAGTTCGAGCTGTACTGGATCAGGAATACGGAGTTTTACACCTCGATCGCCTTGGGCCACGTTGAGCGTGCGCTCGCGACGTTTTCCAGCGCAGAAGAGTGGGGCCGGTACACCCAGTTTGCGGCGATCGCGGCATTCGGCCTGGCCCTGGGACAAAAGCGTCTCACCGCGCGCCTCGGTTGGCTGGTTGCCGGACTCGGACTGATCGGTTGTGTCGCGCTAACCGGTCAGCGTGCGGCAGCTTTTGGATTGGGGTTTGGGCTGATTGTCCTCTTCATGTTTACGGCCGTCAGTATCAGGCGCGGAATTTTGCGCGTGACGATGTTCCTGCTGCCGTTTGTCGTATTCGCGATGTTGGTGAAGCCACCACAGGCGGAAGAGGTTTGGAGCAACGATGAAACGCAGACGGTTTCGACCGTCTTGTCGCACACGCAGCGCGGCATGCTGAAGCCTGCCGAAGAAGCGAGCTTCCAGGAACGAATGACGAACTGGGCTTTTCTGCTCACGGAAGTCATTCCTTATCGCCCCCTGGGCGGGGGAATTGGCGCGGGCTCGCTCAGCGAGTGGCGCTTCAACAATGGCGCCGACGAGTTGCCGCCCGTCGATAGCTCGATTCTGATGAATGGAATCACCTGTGGCATTCCAGGCATCCTGCTATTCGTTTGGATATTGTTTCGCTCGACCCTTTTGTCAGTCCGAGTTGCCCGTCGCACTGAGCGAAACCGCGGCGATTGGATCACGAAGCAGATTGTTTTAGCCCTGATGGTGGCCACGGTCGTCAACAGCGTGTTTGGTCTGACGTTCACGCTGTATTCCATCGCACCGCTGGTGTGGTTGTTCATGGGTTGGGTCAGCGCTGAGACGTTAAAGCTCCGCCGCGAGGAGGAACGCGAAGTGTTCACGATCTGAAATCCCAGATCTGAAATCTGAAGTCTGAGATCTCAAATCTGAGACGCAATTTGAAGTCGGCCAACGTGAAAATTCTTTTTTACAACCATACCGGCAAAGTCAGCGGCGCTGAGCGTGTGCTGCTGACGATTCTCACCCGGCTTGACCGCGAACGCTTTCAGCCTTTGCTCGTATGCCCGGCAGATGGGCCACTCAAAGCCATGGCTGAAGACATCAACGTGAGAACGCTAGTGAGCGAGCCACTGAAGGCACGCTTCACGTGGCGGCCTGAAAGATTAATCCAGTATCTGATTTCACTCATTCAAATTGTGCGCGAAGTCCGGGCCACAATCAGAGCTGAAAGTCCCGACGTCGTGCACGCCAACAGCATACGCGCGGGCCTGGTCGTGAGCGCAGCCACCACGGGAATGCGCATGCCGATCATCTGGCATGTTCATGATTTGCTCCCGCGGCATCCTCTCAGCAGTGGGATTCGCTTGTTTGCCGCTTTGACGAACCGCAACCGTATCGTGGCCGTTTCCGAAGCAGTCGCCCGTCGCTTTCGTGGGCGCGTCCTGACGCTCTTCACCCGCCGCGTGCCGATTTTTACAATTCACAATGGCATTGAGCTTCAGAAGTTTGATCCGAATCGAAGTCACCGTGAGTCAATTCGTCGCTCGCTCGGCGCTGATGCGAATGCGCTGCTAATCGCAATCGTCGGTCAGTTAACGCCGCGCAAAGGCCAACTTGAATTGGTTCGGGCATTCGCCGAGATCTCGGGGGATTTTTCCCAGGCTCGGCTGCTGATCATTGGCGACCCTATATTTAACAGTGACCGCGAATACCGCGATCTAATTCACTCCGAAACACAGGAACTCGGGTTGTCAGATCGCATTCAGCTGCTTGGCGCGCGCGACGACGTTCCCGAACTCTTGCAGGCTTTTGACTTGTCGGTCGTCAATTCGCGCGCGGAACCTTTCGGCCTTACCGTGGTTGAGGCCATGGCTAGTTGCACGTGCGTCCTGGCAACCGCAGTGGACGGTATTCAGGAAATCGTTGAGCACCGCCAAACCGGCTGGCTTGTGCCCCCGAATGATCACGATGAATTGGTGGCTGCTTTGGGCAGACTCTTAAGCGACGCGACACTGCGCTCGCAGCTCGCAAAAAAGGCGCTGGCAGAAGTCCACCAGCGGTTTTCGGCCGATCGATTAATGAACCAATTTGAGGCTCTGTATCGACAAATGATTGATCGCAACAAGCTGCCGGCTGAAATAAAACTGCTTGTAACTTCGCGTACTTAGATCAATTGAAAACTGCACGCTTTTGAGCGTTTCTTATGATGAAACCGATTGAGGTCAGTCAATTTGTCGAGAATAGCACTCGTACACGATTACTTTGTTCAAATGGGCGGTGCCGAGCGCGTGGCCGAGGCCATGCACGAATCATTTCCGTCAGCTCCGATGTATACCACCGTGGCACTCCCGCAGAACCTGCCGCACCGACTGCGCCTCGCTGACATCCGCACATCACCGCTTCAACACTTGCCGGCGATCGAGCGTCGCTTTCGTCATTACTTCATGCTTTACCCGTTCGCGGTCGAGGGCTTTGACCTATCGCAATATGACCTGATCTTCAGCAGCAGCTCAGGCTATGCGAAAGGCGTGCGCCGGCGTCGCAATGCGATTCATGTTTGCTATTGCCACACTCCGATGCGTTGGGTATGGCGATACGACGATTACGTAGCGCGCGAGCGGTTCGGAAAACTTTCGCGCGGGCTACTGCCGTTGATGCTTTGGCCGTTGAAGAAGTGGGATCTGCGCGCCTCGCAACAGCCGAATTACTACATCGCAAATTCGCGTTTGGTCGCCGATCGCATCAAGAAGATTTACGGACGTGAAGCCCACGTCATCCCGCCGCCAATCGATGTGAATCGATTTCACATGTCGAATGAGATTGACGACTACTATCTGGTCTTGTCGCGCTTGATGCCTTACAAGCGCATCGACCTTGCAATCGAAGCGTGCAAGCGCATGAACCGGCGACTGATCGTGATCGGCGATGGGCCCGACCGCAATCGGTTGGAAAAGCTCGCGGATGATCGCATTGAATTCCTCGGGCGGCAACCCGACAAAATCGTGAATTACTATGCCGCGCGCTGTCGCGCGCTGCTGTTTCCGGGGGAAGAAGATTTCGGCATGGCGCCTTTGGAAGCGAATGCCGCCGGACGACCCGTCATCGCGTATCGAGCCGGCGGCGCGGTGGAAACCGTCGAGGAAGATGTGACCGGCGTCTTTTTCGATCAGGCAAACAGTGTTTCGCTCGCCGAAGCGATCGAGAAGTTTGAAGGGCTGCGGTTTGATCAGTACACGCTGCGAAGACATGCGGAGAAATTCGACCGCACAGTGTTCTCATTCCGCGTGTTGCAATTTCTGGGCTCGGTCGCACCGAGTTCCTGTTCGCCAGAACTGATTACCGGCGCGCGTTTGCTTTCGGAGAACATTTCGAGACGCGTTTGGCCGCGTCTCGCATTGGTTGGATAGAGGAAAAAAATGCGAACCTTAACGACCGCGGATGTTTTCATTCAATCGCTCAACGCGCCCGTCCAGGTTGGAGACGCTGCTGATGTCTGCGCAATTTCCGAGCAGGAAGTGCACGTCTGGACAGTCAATCTCACACGCGTACCCGTGCTCGACGAAGTCCTTTCTCACGACGAACACGAGCGCGCCGAGCAACTAAATTCTGAAGATGAGCGGCGGCGTTTTAAGGCTGCTCGATCTGCTCTGAGAACGATTCTCAGCCGTTACATTGAGCTACCGGCGTCATCATTTATCTTCGGACAGACAGAGTTTGGAAAGCCGTTTGTTGTTAATTCCGAAGCGGATGGGTTGCTGTTTAATCTGTCACGGTCGGGCGATGTGGTGACGATCGCCGTCACGCGGAATCGCGAAGTGGGAATTGACGTCGAATCGGTGCGACACGAATCCGATTCGATGGACATCGCCGAACAGTGTTTTTCGGTGGCGGAAATTTACACGTTGACGGGCTTGGATCAAGACGCGCGGACGGCTGCCTTCTTCAACTGCTGGACACGCAAAGAGGCGTATACAAAAGCGCGCGGGGAAGGGCGCTCAGTGCCGTGGGTCCAATTCGACATGTCGGTAGCGCCGGGCGTCAAGGCCGCCATGTTAAATAACCGTATCGATAAAGAAGAGTTGGCGCGCTGGGTGTTTCAGGACTTGCGCCTTCCACCGGGCTATACCGGCACTCTTGTCTTTGAATCTCTGCGGACACAGCCGCGGCTCTCTTGCTTCGCATTCGGCTGGTAAGACACGGCAATGCGCGCCGCACATCTCCTTCTTTCACTCTGCCTTTTATCTCTATCGTGTACCCACCGTGCGGCTGAACGCTGCGCTGATTCCTGGCAGCCTCAACCGCCGTCACAAACATTTCCGCGTGGCTTCGGAGTCAACATTCATTTCACCGATCCCGAGCCTGGCGAAATCAAAATGATTGCGGACGCCGGCTTTCGTTGGGTCCGCATGGACTTCAAATGGGATCTAACCGAACAGGTGCGCGGCCGCTATGATTTCTCTCCGTATGAACGATTGACGAAGGCGCTTGACGAGCATGGCATTCGCGCGCTTTTCATTCTCGACTATGGAAACCCGCTTTACGACAATGGGGCGCCACCGCGAACCGAGGCTGCGCGCCGGGCATTTGCGCAATGGGCCGTTGCGGTCGCTAAACACTTTTCCGGACGCGGAATAATTTGGGAACTCTATAACGAACCGAACCATCAGCTCTTTTGGCCGCCAAAACCAAATGTGAATGAGTACATCGCGCTGGCCCAAGTGGTGGGGCGCGCGTGGAAAGCCGAAGTGCCAGGTGAAATGCTGATTGGCCCAGCAACGTCGGCCATTGATTCGGAGTTCCTTGAAGCCTGCTTCAAAGGAGGCTTGCTCAATTACTGGAACGGCGTTTCCGTGCATCCTTATCGTCAGACAAATCCGGAAAGTGTTGCTGACGAATATTGTGTGTTGCGGCACACGGTCGCGCGTTACCGGACGCCTTCGACCAGTCGCGAGATGCCGATCGTCTCAGGAGAGTGGGGTTACTCATCCGTTTGGCGCGGTATGAATGAACAGATTCAAGGCGAGCTGCTCGCGCGCCAATTTCTCACGAACGTTGCCAACGGGATTCCCATTTCAATCTGGTATGACTGGCGTGACGACGGACCGGATCCCCGTGAGCCGGAGCATCACTTCGGGCTGGTGCACCATCGACACTTTCCCGCTCGCACGCCGCTTTACGATCCGAAACCTGCGTATCACGCCGCCCGGACACTGAACACATTCTTGAACGGCTACACTTTCGAAAAACGCATTAATGTCGGCAGTGACAGTGATTACGTTCTGCTGTTCAAAAGCGCCGGCGACTACCGCATCGCGGCGTGGACATCTTCACCAGTCACCCATCGCGTGACCTTGCCGGGAATGACCGGCGCGTTCATGGCAACTACTTTTACTGGTGCAGCGACCCGCGAACCCGTCTCCAGCACACAAGGCGTGACTCTCGAAATCTCCAGCGCACCGATTTACCTCACGGCTCGCAAGTAACCGTTTCGTTTTCGTACTCACCCCGTTCAGATTGAGGATCTGAAAGCTGCGCAACGGGTAAAAATCCATTCAAAAACCAAAGAACTTGAAGCTCGCCCGCGGATGTCTGCTGGCATGTCTATTGCCCATAATTTGTTCAAATATTCGTCTTTAAAGCTAACAGGAGGAAGATTGTGAATAAAAGACTACTTATCGCAGCGTTGGTTGTTGCGCTGGCATCATTCTTCGTAGGTTGTTCGTCGACCGATCAGGCAAACACCAACGCCAACCAAACGATCACAACGACCGGGCCGGATAATTCCGAGATCGTTACGACTACTGACAGCACGGGCACGCGAACTGAGACGCGAACGTTCCGCGACAATCCGCGCGTTTCGCGTGTGGTGGTAACGACCCGCGACGGCCGTCGCACAGTTAAGGTCTACTCGAAGACTGGGGAAGAAAAAGACGTTCCTGAAACGGTCGGAGACGCGCTAGCGGTGACCGGTAACGCACTCGCCGATGCGGCGGGATGGGTCGCGGCCGGTGCGGAGACAGCGGTCGACAAGACCAAGGCAGGTGTTAATGAAGTCGGCGATAAGGCTGAAGACGTGGGCGACAAAGCGGTGAGCGTCGGTAAAGAAGTCGGCGACAAAGCCGAAGACGTTGGTGACAAGACAAAGAGCACAGCGAAAACCGTAGCCAACAAGAGCGCTGATGCAGCCAAGAAAACCGGCAAGACAATCAAGAAAGTCATCGATCCCTAACCGGGTCGGTCTCAAGAGTAATTGGCAAAGAGCGGCTGGTCTGGACGGCCGCTCTTTCGTTTCTTGCGCGCCAGCTTTTATCGCAGACGATGTTATACTGACGGCAATTCGACGTTGGAGTTGCCATGGCCGACACTTCTCGATTCACAATCATTTGCCCGTGCTGTGAAGCTACGTTGATCATCGATGCCAACACCGGCGCGTTGATCTCGCATGAAGAGAAGCAGAAGCCCCTCGCGTCGTTTGAAGTACTGGCCAAAGACCTCGACAAGCAGAAGCAAAACCGCGAGCAAATCTTTGCGCAGGAAATGAGCTCAATGAAAGATCGCGAGCGTCTGCTGGAAGAGAAATTCCGCGAGGCGATGAAGCGCGCCGACAAAGACAAAGATAAGGTTTACCGGAATCCGCTCGATCTGGATTGAAACCCGCCCTAGATGCATCGAAATCTTCGTTCGTTTCTCGATCTGCTTCGCCGCGAAAACGATCTTCTCACCATCGAAACGGAAGTAGATCCGTATCTGGAACTCGCTGAAATTCACCGTCGTGTGATCGAACGCGGCGGGCCGGCGCTCTTGTTTCAGCGAGTGAAGGGAAGCAGCTTTCCAGTCGTCACAAACCTTTTCGGCACCCAGAAGAGAATTGAGCTCGCCTTTGGAAGACGTCCGGAAGAGTTTGTTAAGGAGATGGTCGGGGTCGCGGAGACTTTGATTCCTCCCAATGCCGGAAAGCTCTGGCGTCATCGGAAGCTGGGCCTCGAGTTTCTGAGATTGGGAACGCGAAAGGTTTCGCGCGCAGCGGTCACCGAGAACGTAATTCAACCGGCTCAACTCGATCGCCTGCCCGTTATCACCACGTGGCAGGAGGACGGAGGGCCATTCATCACGCTGCCGTTGGTTTACACGGAACATCCGGCCACGAAGCAGCACAACCTGGGCATCTATCGCATGCAGGTTTACGACGCTGAGACCGCCGGTTTGCATTGGCAAATTCAAAAGGGCGGCGGGTTTCATTATCGAGCGGCGGAACATCTGGGCCAGTCGCTGCCGGTGACGGTCTTTCTCGGCGGTCCGCCGGCTTTGCTGGTTTCGGCGATTGCGCCTTTGCCTGAAAACGTTCCCGAGTTGATGCTCGCGTCGCTGTTGCAAGGCGAGAAACTGAAAGTGACTCAGGCGCGCGATGCCGCGCATCGATTAATTGCCGAAGCCGAGTTCGCGCTGGTCGGAAACGCCCCGCCACACGAGCGCCGACTGGAGGGACCCTTCGGAGATCACTACGGTTACTACTCACTCGAACACGAATACCCGGTGTTTCATTGCGACGCGATCTACCACCGGCGTAATGCCATTTATCCGGCGACGGTCGTGGGCAAGCCGCGGCAGGAAGACTTTTTCATCGGCGACTATTTGCAGTCGCTTCTGGCGCCGCTGTTTCCATTAGTAATGCCCGGCGTGCGCGACCTGTGGAGTTACGGCGAGACTGGATTCCATTCGCTGGCAGCCGCCGTTGTCAGCGAACGTTACGCGCGCGAGGCGCTCATGCACGGCTTCCGGATTCTCGGTGAAGGCCAGTTAGCGCTGACGAAATTCCTCATCCTCACCGACTCAGACATTGACTTGCCTGATTTTCCCCGCGTGTTGGAGCACGTGCTGGCGCGTGTGAAGTGGGAGAGCGACCTCTTCATCTTCGCGAACACTTCGATGGACACGTTGGACTACACCAGCGGCACGGTCAACAAAGGCAGCAAGGCAATTCTGATGGGATTAGGTGACGCCGTCCGTGACTTGCCGCGCGAGTTCCGCGGCGAACTGCCTCACGGAGTCTCAGGCGCGGAGGTTTTTTGCGGCGGATGCCTCGTCGTTCAAGGCCAACCGTATCTGGAAGACAAGGAACAGGCAGCGCGTCTTGCCAGTGATCCCGCTTTTGCGGATTGGCCTTTAGTCGTACTTCATGACGATGCCAGCGTCGCAAAATCGCCGACAGCCTTCCTTTGGTCAACGTGGACGCGCTTTGAACCCGCTGGGGATATCCACGCTGCTGAGACGAGAGTCGTCCGGCATCATCTTTCTTATCAAGCACCGATAATGATTGACGCTCGCAAGAAACCGTCGCTGCCTGATGAACTCATCGTTCGCGACGACATTGCGGAACTAGTCGATCGTCGCTGGCGTGAATACTTTCCAAAAGAGAGTACTGACGACTAGCAGAGGGATTTCGCTTCTAGTTTGCAGGCTAATGCAGCAAGTCATGCGCTCCGTGCCAATCTCAGATGATAAACCTGGCCTACGTAGTCGCAATCGCAATTCTTATTGGCCTTCTGTTCTTTCTGTTTCAGGCACTCAGGCCCTTACCCGGCACGGTTGAAACCAGCCGTCGTCAATTGTGGCGAAGGCGACTACGTGTTGCTGTGGGGCTTTTCCTGCTCGCAGTTTTGTTGTGCGAAATCTGGGGTTTCCTCATTGAGCCCAATCGTCTCGTCGTCAATCAACAGGCAATTCAAATCAACAACTGGCCGAGTGACCTTCATGGACTTCGCATCGCCGTCATTGGGGACATTCATGCCGGAGCTCCGTTTGTCGATGATCTAAAGTTACGGCTGCTCGTCGAACGCACGAATCAACAACAACCCGATTTAGTGGTTCTGCTTGGCGATTTCATGTCGCAGGATACCTGGCACGGTCATCGAGTGGCGCCGGAAATTATCGCCAATCACTTGAAGTATCTTCAGGCCCCGCTTGGGATCTACGCAGTGCTTGGCAATCATGACTGGTGGGACAACGGCTATCACGTACGCCGGGCGCTTGAAGAGGCAGGCATCCAGGTTCTTGAAAACGAGGTGAGGGAGGTCAAGCGAAAGGATGCAGGTCTTTGGCTGGCAGGCTTGTCTGATATCTGGACGCGTCCGCAAAAAGTGGTCGAGACGCTTGCGAAGATACCTTCGGGCTCCTCAATAATCGCACTGACGCATAATCCCGACGTGTTTCAGAACCTTCCTAAGACCGTCCCGTTGATGCTCGCTGCTCACACGCATGGCGGCCAGGTGAAGTTCCCTTTGCTCGGTGCACCAATCGTACCGTCGCGCTTCGGCCAAAAATATTCCGCCGGTCATGTCTTCGAGAATGAACATCACTTGTTCGTCACAACTGGAATCGGCACGAGCATTCTGCCACTTCGTTTTCGTGTCCCGCCGGAGATTGCCATCCTGACGGTTGAATCCTCGAACAATCGCTAGACCTGACTGAGCACGTCGATAATGTGAGGCACGTCGTTACTCTCACGCAGGCGAATGATCCGCAAAGCGAGACTAATAAGCCATTCGCGCGGATTAGCGATCAGCGCACCAAGTTTGGCAACGCCGTCGTCGAGGATTTCCAACTCCCGGCCCAGTTTATCGGTGGGCGTCGAGTTGATGAGGTTTGCGACCAGCCACGCGCTGTTTCGTGATTTGTTCAAACTGAAATTGATCAGTCGATCGTCGGTTTGCGATGGGAACATGTTGAGCATGCGAATCCACGGCGAAACCTCGCCGACGTCCGTGCGAACTTTGTTAATCATGCCGCCGAGAATGTCGTTAATCCGGTTGAAATCCGTTTTAAGAGCAGGCAACGCGTTTCCCGGGGCGACCGCCTGCGCGGCGATGCCCAAATCGAAATTAATGTGCGCGTTGATCCCGACCAGGAGTTGCTGCAGAACGGTCGGCGCCGACGTGCCGGCAATTTGAAAGGCGGTAACCCAGCACTTGCTCGCCGGTTTCCCAGCGCGAAAACTCTGGAGCGCCGATAAGTAGCGATTGGCAAACGTGACGTCGAGCTGCTCCATCCGCGCAGCGTCTTCAAAAAAACCCGTGGCGATACCTTCTTTCACTTTGATCGTGACATTCCGGTAGAGCGCGGTGAAGAACCCGAGGCGGCTCTGTTCGTTTCGCGATTGAAGAATTATCTGATCGAGCTCGACAAGGACTTCATCGATCGTTCGTGGCGGCATGGGAGATAGCTCCTTTGGGCTGATGGGCAATCGCTAAGGCGCGGCGCAATTATATAACCCAATCTGTTCTCAACAATATCGCCGAACGTTTGTTACCAGAAGTAGTAGCGGCATATTCCTTTCGCTGGGCCGCCCGGGAAGTAATTCGCGGCGGCCGTACTAAAAATATTGACAGCTTAACCTCGCCGTCATAGATTCACTGCTCCCCCCTTACCGATTTTTCCACTTTCAATGCAGAGAGGCGGCTGGAAATGCCCCCTGGAAGGAGACTACAAATGACTAAGAATCTCGTGCGCCGTAGTGTGGTGGCCGGTTTGGTCGGCGTTGCTTTACTGGTGCTGTCGGTGCCGATCGCAAAGTTGGCCACGAACAATGCTGCGGTGTTCGAAGCTTGTATCAATCCCGGCAACGGAGGGATGCGATTAGTGGATGCGAGCACGGCGTGTCACAACAATGAAACCCGCATAAGTTGGAATGAAGAAGGGCCTCCGGGCCCAACCGGCCCAACCGGCCCAACTGGCCCAACCGGCCCAACGGGACCGACCGGTCCGACAGGTCCCACCGGCCCCACAGGTCCAACCGGTCCAACCGGTCCAACCGGTCCAACCGGTCCAACAGGCCCAACCGGCCCGACGGGTCCGCCAGGGCCTTCATCAGGAGGAGCGCCGTATGTTTGGATATGCATGGCAGCACACCGTCCGAACACTATCGGTAATCAACGTCTGGATCTGTATGTTTTTAACGGCAGTTCCAGTGGTGCGGATGTATCCGTCAATATCCTGAATGGCACTGGCGTTAACCTCGTCGGTACGGCGATACCTGGTACAGCCAGCGAAACTTACCCGGGCGACGCCGACGGCGCGACTGTACCGCTAGCGGCCGGTCATACCCGCGATGTTTCTTGGACGATGCCGACATCTGGCAGCTCTCCCACTACTGAGGCCAACGTGTCCGTTGCAGTACGCGTCACCTCGAACCAGCCGATTGTCGTGGGAGCAAACTTCATGGTCGGGGGCTTTTTGGAAAGCAAGTGCAGTCTGCTGCCGAAGTAGCCTTAGACATCTTTCGCCAACGCAAAAGGCCTCGCTTAAATGCGAGGCCTTTTTGCATGTTACATTGGTTCTTCGACTGCGCGTGAGCGTGTGCGCACTAGATTTCCATCAAGTCCTTCCCAACAATGATCCGCCCCTTGAAATGTTTGCGCACACCTTCCGACCACTGCTCGTCGGTGACTGAAGGATCGTTGCCCGGCACAAAGTGAGTTAACACGAGTGTCTTGACGCCGGCCCGGGCCGCGATTCGACCGACGTCTTCCGTCGAGGTATGTGAAGCAAGCAGATGTTCGCGCAGGCGCGTCGCGCCCGCATTCTGTCGAATCAATTTATCGATGGCCGGCAGGTACATCACTTCGTGAGTTAGCACGTCGGCGCCTTTGGCGAACTCTGCGAGTTCGGGCAGGTAGGCGGTATCGCCGGAGATGACAATCGAGCGATCTTTTGCATCGAAACGATAAGCGTACGATTGCGTGATCGGCGGATGGCGCACACGTAAACTGGTGACTCTCACATCCGCGTTCTCCATCACGGCTCCCGGACGGTCAAATTCATGAGCCGTGATGAGCTTCCGGGGATCTATCAAGCCTTCATCAGCAATACGCGTATCAATGTCGAACTTCTGATACGCAAAGAAATCACTGGTAAGCTGGCGCAAGCCTGCCGGTCCGTACGTGTCGATCTTAATTGGTTGCGAGGTGATCCAGGCATTGTAGAGCAGCGGTCCGTACTCAAGGTTGTGATCGGAGTGATGATGCGTGATGAAGATGTAGCGCAGACGATTGAGTGCGACTCCCGCAGTGACCATCTGTCGTGAGACGCCATAGCCACAATCGATTAAATAAGGAACGTCGTTAATTAAGATGAGCGTCGCGAAGATGCTCCGGCCAATCGTGCCCAGCGTCGGCCCGCCTTTCGTGCCCAGCAGCACGATGCGGGTTCCTCGCTGCTGCTGGCCTGCGTCGATGCTCGCGGGCAGCACCGAACAACCAGCCAACGCTGCTGAGCCCACCAGAAACTGTCGGCGATTCCACACGTGTCTGTGCGTACCTTTACGGCTTCGCGTGAAGTCAGAATCCCGACTCTTCGAGATAGCTAGAGGTTGATCTAACCATCTGCGACCTGGAGCGGAAGTTCAACCACCCGCTAAAGCTTCGCACCCTCACCTAACCTCTCCCAAAGGCAGAGGAACAGCAGCAGAGGGTTCTGACGGGCGCCAATGCCACGGCCGATCAAGACACTTCAGCCAGGCATAAGCACAGCTGGGTCCGCCGTCGCGCGCGGTGCCGGGAATGTCAGCTATCAGCGTCGAGCTCGAGTTGATCAAGTCCGGGGTGATGCAACTGAGAGGAACTTTCAAACGACGGCTCCAGCATGTGTTCTCCTGGCCGGCGTACGTTCCGATGTCGATGTAGAAGTAGCGATCGCCGCGCGCTCCTTGTACGAAGGGTCCGGAAAAATCAGGCGCACCGTCCTTGCCGGTCTTCACGCCCACCGCAAATTCGAACTTCAAATTCTCTCCGGTGGAGCGCTGCTTCTGTACGACTTCGTATTTGCTGCCGCGACCTTTCTGCAGACCGAAATCCACGCCGGCGGTTGGCTTTCTCAAAATGATACGCAGCGAAATCTCCATGGCGATCACGATTGGGGTTGGCCAATCATGTAGCAGAGGCCGTCCGGTGCGACGACGAAAAAGACGCGCTGCGACCACTTGCCCTCTATTTGTAATTCGAGGTCAGACCCGGCCGGTTTTCGACCCTTGATTTCTTCAAACGCGAACTCAACGTTGTCGACTTCGAAGTAGCAGCCTTCCTGTGTCGGGTCGCCGCCGTTTTCAGCCAGCCCGATCTGGATTTCATCGCGCGCCAGCACCGCCGACTTCACCGGCGAGTCTTGTTTGCCGACAACGCGAAAATTGAAGGTCTTCTCGTAAAAGGGAATGGCAGCCTCTACGTTTGCGACCGGTAGATTCATAGCATCCTCGGCGTATGGTACAGCGCGTTTGAAGACTGCTTTCATGAGACTACTCGGCAATCGACGCATTTCCCAGGTGGAGCCCCCGTGAGTGGTCCGGCCGGTCGTGTTATTTTTTCCTTCTCCGTGTCTCAATGCATCCTCGGTGCCTCTGTGGTGAAAAGATCTAAACGAAACTCACCACAGAGACACAGAGCATTTCACAGAGACACAGCGCGTTTGTGAATGACTACGCTACTTCAAGAGTTCCGAAAGCAGCGCATTATTCTTTTTCAAGTCCCGCGCTCACCCGAAACGTGTGTCCATCGGGATGCCGCAAGTGAAACTCGCGCACATTCCATGGCTCGTCGGTCGGTGGCATTGTGACCGTGATTCCATGCTTCAACGCCAGTTGATACGCTTCGTCAACGGCGGCCGGTGATTCCAACCACCAACTCATCCAGGTGCCACCGGTTTCATCGTCGCCGACGAATTGCGGCATCGGCCCACCGCGCGATCCCTGGCCGCCCTGACAAAGAAAGATCTCAGTCTTGCCATTGCAGACCCCACCGAAAGTGGGCGGGTCGCCCCAGTCCCAACCTTTTTCCCATCCGATTTTTGCAAACCACTCGAAGCTCTCAACGATATTCGAGACGTTCAGGATTGGTGTTAGTTTCTTGACGTTCATAGGGTGTCAGCTCTCGGGCTACCGCCCCTTCAGGGCGGGACTTTCTTACCCAAACTGATCCAGGGGTGTCGCAACTAGCACCCCAGCGGAGATGCTCCACTGGGGACCCGCGCTGCGCTCGCTTACCCCTGGCACCTTCTCTCACGCCTTCGCGTAAACCGCTCTATTGGACTCGCTTCGACAGAAACACACCGCCAGGTGTGATTTGTCTGAGTCCCGTAATCTGGCCGCCCTCTTCCACGAACTCGATGATCACGTCCGCGAATTCCGGGATGCGGAATCTCAGTCCTTTGTAAGGAATCAGTTTCTGATCCGGCGCGCCAATGCGCACGACGTAAAGCATTCCGTCAGGACGGAACACCACCTGAAATTTTGCGCCGCTTGGTGTCTCGTAAGTGCCTGAGAGGCGTTGCCCGGCTGCTGCATCGAGGGCCGCCGGCTTGCGCACGAAGGTAACTTCCGCTTCGTCGAGTGACATCGTCGCCTTATCGATGTCGCCCTGCGGATTCGTGGCGAAGTTCACCGACCACTTGCCCTCTTCCTCGTCATTCGGCGAATCGAAGCGATCGTAATGAAAGTGCGTCAGTGGCAGCTTGATCTTGTGAAACTCAAACTGCAGCGCGTTGTCTTTCATTCCGATCTTCACACTGCCGTATGACGGATGGTCGTACTCACCAACGTAATCCGCGAGCGCGTGCGAAGGCTTGGTATCGGCCACGCGGCCGGCGCCTTCCTGCTTGCGCGCTTCCGCGCCCGCTTTCTTGTTCCGCAGTCGAATGTCCAGCAGCCTTTGCGTCCACGGCGTCTCTTCCATCCCGAGCAGACGCTCGTATACGTTCCAGCTGATGGGGTTGTAAAGCGGCGCCGGGTGATTGCCGATGACAAAGACAATCACGCCGATGCGTTCGTTCGGCATGAACGAGACCTGCGAGTGAAAACCCGGCAGGTCGCCACCGTGAAACGTGACGAAGCGGCCGCGATACGAAGCCGTCCAACGCCCCATGCCATATGCCTGATTCAGAACCTCCCACCAGCCGCGCGTTTGCGCGCCCGTGTTCGGCAGCGCGATCGCCGGTTCCAGCGTGGCTTGCAGCACCTTCGCCGGCAGCACTTGCTTACCGTTGTACTTGCCGTTGTTCATCAAAGCGATGAGCCAGTGCGAAAGGTCTTCGATGTTCGAGACGATGGCGCCGGCCGCTGCGAGCCCGTCGGTGTCTTCGTAATACGGAATCTTGTAGAGATCGAACGAGTCGCGGCGTTCGGTGAAGGGAACTCCATAGTCGGGTTGCTTCAGCATCTCGCTGATCGTGAAGCCGCTGCTTTTCATTTCGAGCGGTTGAAAAATTCTTTCGCGCACGAACTGCGTCCAGGGCTTGCCTGACTGAAGCTCAGTCGCGTACCCGACACCTGCGTACATCATGTTGTTGTAGAGGAACAACTGGCGCGGCGATTCCTTCGGCTCGAGATATTTCAGCCGTTCAAAAAGCTGTTTCGTAGAGTAATCGGATTTGTACCAGATTGAATCGTGCCGCGTGATGCCCGTGCGATGCGCCAGCATGTCGCGCAGAGTAATCGAGTTGTTGAGGTAGCTGTCGTAGAACTGAATCGTGGGCACAGATTCCTTGATCGGGCGGTCCCATGTCAGTTTGCCTTCTTCAACCAGCAACCCCGCGCCGACGGCGGTAAACAGTTTGGTGTTCGAGGCGATCGGGAACATGGTGTTGGCGGTGATTGGCAACTTCTTCTCGTAATCGCGATAGCCATAGCCTTTCGCGAAAACGAGTTTGTCGCCGACGACAATACCGACGCCGATGCCCGGGGCGTTCCAATCCTTCAAAGTTTTTTCCATGAACGCGTCAAAGCCGGCAAGCTTTTGATTGACGTCAAGCGGTGGCGTCGTGGCCGGACCCTGCGCCTTGACCGGCAAGGATAAGAAAGCGAAGAGAAGTGCGAACGCGACAACGTTCGCTAAACGGCGTCGAGACGATTTCATGAATTAATCCTCCTGGTCAGCAAGGGAAAGTGGAGCAGATTTAGCTTCGCTGCTACGCAGTCAGGCCGTGCGGTTTACTCCGGGTTAATATTCAAGCGCACGATCTTCCCGTCAGGTTTCAGCGTCATTCCAAACACAACGTTGCCGTCCTGATACTTAAGCCGATAACGGTAGACGCGATTGCCGTTCTGTTCGGTGGCCGCGAGCAGTTCGATGTTGCTTAACGGGCCGTAGTTTTTCAGGAACGCACTGGCGTCAGCGGCGCCACGCGAAATTTGTGGCCAGGCTTCGGGCGTAAACAAACTTGCGTCTAACGAGCCTTCGGTAGCTTTGCGAACGATCTCTTTTGCCCGCGCAGTGACCGCAGGCTCTTTGTCTGCGATGGCTTCGGCAACGGGCGGCGCTAAGTCGGCGTGGTAAATGCCGGCGACTTTCTGTGCGATGCGTGAAGGGTTCGCCTGCCGCAGGTTCGCGAACACAATCACCGTCAATTTGTCGTCAACATAACGAGCGATGTAAGACTTGAATCCCTGCCACGTTCCGCCATGGTCAATTAAGCGGTGGCCGCGAACATCACTCACGGCCCAGCCGAAACCGTATTTCTCACTCTTCCCGTTGTTCAGCTTGACGGGCGTCCACATGGCCACGAGGCTTTCTTTCTTAACCAGCTTTTCGGTGTAGAGCGCCGCGTCCCACTTGGCCACGTCGAACACCGTGAGATAGAGCGCGCCATCCGCGGTTGTATTCAAAGTCGGTGAAACCCAGTTCTGGTTTTTTAGCTGGCCTTGCAAGAGCTGATAACCGGCGGCGCGATTCGGCACAATGTCGGCTTCGCTAATGATCCGGGCCGTGGTCATTCCCAACGGCCGAAACACACGCTCCTGCAAATAATCTCCGTAGAACTGGCCGCTCGCTTTGTGAATCAAGATGCCAAGCAAGACATATCCCAGGTTGCTGTAAGCCCACTTTTCTCCAGGTTGAAAGGCAAGCGGAACCTGCTGGGCGCGCTTGAGCAATTCGTCTTCCGTGTAATCGCGACGGAAATCGAAATCGCGCGGGTAATCCGTCGTGCCGGCCGTGTGCGTAAGCAGATGCCGCACAGTAATGTTCTTCCAGGTGGCCGGCGAGTCAGGGAAGTATTTGGTGATGGGATCCGAAAGACTGACTTTGCCCGCTTCCACCAGCATCATGACAGCCATCGCCGTGAACTGTTTGCCCATGGATCCCGATTGAAAGATGGTTTCGGCTTTTGCAGGCACCTGGTGCTCAACATTCGCCAGGCCGTAACCCTTAGCCAGAACGATCTGGCCGTCCTTCACTACGGCGAGTGAGAGTCCGGGGATACGCTGTAGCTTCATCTCCGTTTTAACGAGTTCGTCGATTTGCGCGCTGGTGGCATCCTGCGCACATACGACTGTTTTAAAGCCAGCGGCCAGGAAGGCGATGGCTATTGCGGTTTTAATGACGCGCAACCACAACAGATTCATGGTGAAGTTCATAAGTTTAATAACGCTTCGAGAGAATTAAAGTTAACAATCGCGCGGGCTTACTTCGGATCGCGATAATTTAACTGCTGCCAGGTAATCCGGCCACACTGATCGCAGACCAGTCGAGTGCTTGGCGACCCGGCCGCTTTCCACCTGACGCCGCCATGCTCCCACAGTGATTTTTCGAAGCCGCATTCGCGGCAGCTCGCGATCCACTTGCGCGATTCAGCTTCCATGTCGCTTGCCCAGTTTCCGGGAAGGGATCGAATCAAACGCTGGACGAAGCTTAGTTTCTCTTCCATGTTCTGGATTGCGGCCTTGCCGCGACGGTGGCGTGTTAAATAGCCGTTCTGAGTAGTCAGAGTCAAGTACAAGATCGCGTGCAATTGCGGTTGCACGATTCAGTCGACAGATCACCGATTCGGTGTGTGGCGGCCAGGCCCGGCCGTCGATTGCACCCGCAGTTGAATTACGTTTTCGGCGCGACCTCTTTCTCTATCTAATGGCACACAGCTTGTTTTAGTGGACAATGCCCGACCTGAGCCTGAACGAAAGTAGGAAAAAGCCGATGATGAATTCAGGAAAAATCGTTCCGTTTGCCCTGGCGGCGACAGCTTTTTTGCTGTTTGCGTTTGTCATGACGCCGGCCCAAACGCGCTGGCCGGATCTCGGCGGCGTCAAAGATATCGGTCGCATCGGCGATGCCGTTAATGTTCAGATCAAAGTCGGCGAAATTACACTCGAATCAATCGATTTTCGTAATCAGACGGCGAGCTTGAATGTTGGCCTCGACATCGCGAACGGATTTATTCCGGTGAGTCTGAAGGACTTCGATTATCGGTTACGCCTGGCGGACCGCGACGTGATCGAGGGCACTCATCACGGCACGCTGAAGGTCGGCGGCCGGCGGGCATCGCGCGTTAATCTGCCGCTGACGGTACATTTGCGCTCGATTCCGGAGGTGGTGTGGTCGGCATTCACTAATCGAGGTCAGCTTCGTTACGATCTCGATTCCGCGTTTACCCTGCCGTTATTTATTACGGAAAAGCGCTTCGACCAAAGTTTCTCAGGCGAAGTCCCGCTTCGTTCGCTGGTGGACGCCGCTTCGATCGTTCGCGCGCGCGGTGTAAGCCACGGCCGTTCAGGCGGCAGCATCTGGGACGCGCTACCCTGGTAACGATTTTCAAAAGGGTTGTCGAGTGCGAGTGGAAGGAAACGGCGGGGCGCTGGATGATCCAGCGCCCCTCTCGTATGAGATATCAAAGAATGTCTAGGGTTGATTTGTCGAGGCGGTGTTAAGCCCGCGGTTAATAAGCATTTTTACTTCGACGCGACGGTTTTGCGCGCGCCCAGAGGCGGTCGTGTTGTCAGCAACCGCTTCGTTCTTGCCGTACCCGAGCGGCGTAATGAAACGTCGCGCCGGAATCTTGTGATTAATCGCCAGATAATCGACGACCGCGTCGGCTCGCGCGCGACTCAGACGAATGTTTTTCGCTTCGCCGCCGGTTGAGTCGGTATGTCCGGCAACTTCGATCATATAGCCCCTCGCCGCCAAAGCTTTTGCGGCAAACTCATCAAGCTGACGCTTGGCCTCCAGCGAGAGGATTGCGCTGTTCACTTTAAAAGTAACGGCGACGCTTGCCTGTTCATCAACTTCATCGAGTGAGGTGACCCGATCGTTCACCTTGGCGACCTCTGCTCGTGCTTCCTGGGCGATGGCGTGCAGTTCGTCGATCTGTCCGGCGATTTTCTGCTGGTTCTCTTCAACGGGGCCCACGCGCGTTTCGGAAGTAATCGCCGCGCGCATGTCAGATTCGCGGAACCTGATCTTGTCGGCGACCAGTTGACCCTGCGCGTCGCCACGTCCTTCGACCTCGACAATCAAACCGCGCAGGATGTCGGTAACCGGATACTTTTTGCCGCTGCGGAGAAACCCGCCATTCGTTTTGATGCTCGTTTCATCGGTGATCAGCACTTGATAGTCGGCGCGCGATCGATCGCGAATGGTGAAAGTGTCGGCGTTACGTTCAATCACCACGCCCTGGAATTTCATCTTTGCGCCGTTCGGCACTGATCGGTAAATCTGTGCCGGGCCTTGGGCGTTCGACGTTTGGGCGAAACTCACTGATACCGTGCTCAGCAAGAGGGCGGCTGCGAAAAAGAAAGGGACTGCGCGTAGTTTTCTCAGTTTGTAAATATTCATTCCGGACTCCTTTTAGATGATGGATGTTGCCTTACAAAATTCGCGCGCCGGTTGAGGAGGGAACTGCATTGGGCAGATGACGCTACGAAAACGAGAATTCTTTCGTAATCGGCGTGGAGTTATGTTGCAAAAAGCAGATCGTTCCGTGGTAAATGGCTGGCCGGCATTCCACCGGCGAAGCTTGCAGTGTCTAGTTCATGTCTTCGGCTCGCTTCGGCCAGTCTTCGCGCAGCAAGCGCGAAAGTGCGCGATCCGCCAGTAACCGGCCGCCTGTCTGACAACCCGGACAGTAATTCGTCTCGTTAGACGCGTAGCGAATTCGCTGGATCTTCGTGCCGCAGCGTGGGCACGGCTCGCGGTAACGGCCGTGCGTCGCCATTTCTTTTCGAAACGCAGTGACTTTTTCCGGGAACCGTTCGCCGGTTTCTTGACGCAACCGCTCAATCCATTCCATCAGCGTGTCACGCGTGGCGTTGTGAAGCCGCGTGATTTCTTCTTCAGTAAGTTTCTGCGTCAGCTTCACCGGCGAAAGCCGCGCGTGCCAAAGAATCTCGTCAGAATATGCGTTGCCAACGCCACTAAAGAGTCGCGGGTCGGTCAGCGCACGTTTCAGCGTGTGGTTTTCCGATTTAAGAACGCGGGCGAAGTTTGCGAGATCGATAAAGTGGCCGCCCCCTCCCTTATCGCCGGGCTTCTTACGGAACAGCTCAATGCCACCGGGGTCGAGTCCGCGCAAACCTTCCTCGCCCTGCACGATGTGAAGCGAAGCTCGGCGTTGGGTCCCGGCCTCAGTCAATGAAAGCTGGCCGTTTTCGAAGTGAAAGATGGCCAGCGTGTTTTTAGGGAATTTCAGCGGCGACTTCTTCTCCCGCTCGCTTACGCGACCGGTTGTGACAAACTCTTTCCAGTGCAACCGCCCGGCAATCATCAAGTGCAGGACCATCCAAAGACTACCTTCAAATCCCACGCAGATTCGCTTGCCTAACCGTTGTAACGCAACGACTTCCTTTCCTTCCACAGCCGAGATCGGTGGCGCGGCAGTTCGCAACAGGAACGGTGATGCTAACTGGACCCGCTGGAGACGGCCATGGAAAATCCGCTTTTCCAGGGCCTCAAGGTAGATCGTGATGTCGGGGAGTTCAGGCACAGCCGCAGGTTAACCTGAATCAGAAGGACTTAGTTAGCCTCCCAATCTGGGAAGCAAGATAAAAAAAAGGGCGAACATCAGAACGATGTTCGCCCCTGGCTGAAACGATCCGTAACTAAGGACAGCTACTCAGCTTGAATGAGTAGATGTAAGTGGTCCAGTTGAAGTTACCATCCGCCGGCTGGTACTGAGACGTAAATACCATCGTGCAACCGTCTACTGGGTCGACGCTGATGGTGCTGTAGTCTCCCCAGCGAGATAGGCTCGGTGTCTGAACACCGGGTCCGGCCTTTGCTTCCGTCTCGTTGCCTAGCGTGCCGAGAGGATCGAGAGGGGAGCGGTACGCATAACGGATGCTCGGTTTGATTGACGAACTGGAGATGTTGTAGCCGATAGCAATTCCGCCCGTCTGATCAATTGCGGCGCTGCCCATCCAGCGATGGTCGGAACTTGGCGAGAACGTTCCCTGTTGCCGAACCACCGGGGTGGCGCTGTTTATCGTTTGACCCGCTGCGTTGGTCAACTCGTACCACCGAATGGCGCTCACGCCGCCCGTCGCAACCGAGTGATTAATCACGAGTGCTTCGCGCGTGCCGAGGTTGCGGTAGCTCAAGCGGTACATCAAACGATCGGCGAGTGTGTCGAGTTGCTGTGACGTGCCCGGTTGCGGAATACAAGCGCCGCCGCCGCAGGCCCTGGAGAACGACACGCCCCCGATCGTTGTTGGCCCCGTCAGCGTTCCTGTCCCAGCACCCCAGTTGACGGCGAATCGCCAAAATTGGAGTGTGTTGGTTGTAATACTTAGCAGGAAGTTCCGCGAGCCGGCGGGTGGTAACGTCGAACCCTCGAGGTCAGCCGGTTCCAGACTATGTCCCGCAGTCGTTTTAGCGCAAGCTTGTCGCGCGGCGCCTCCCGTCAACATTTGACTACGCTCAAAAGCGCAGACCTGACCACCGGCGAAGGTGCGGCCATTCTTGAACATGTTGTAGCTGATGTAGTACGCGTCCGGCCACACGCCCATTTTCGGATAATCCGGAAAATCGCGGTTGTACGAGAAGGCGTAGCGATGGTACGTGCCGGTGGGATCTGGTCCGGTGGAAACGGCAACGCATTGTGTATAGGGCGTGGCCGAAACGGCAAACTGCGTCAGGACCCAACGATCAGCCAATTGGTCGTACTGGACGATGGGATCGCCGTCGTTGTCCGATTGGCACCGGCCACCGAAACCTTGCCATACGACGTTGCCATTTTTCGGAAAGCCCGGCACTGGTGTGAAACCTGTGATTTCATTCGAAGTGTTACGCGTCAGCGTGTAGATCGAGTAGCGTAGGTTGACCCACTGAACGTAATGATTCGGACCAACGTCGCCAGTGGTGTCGGGAGGCGCCACCCGCGCACTTGGATCGACCGGCGTGCCGTCCGTTGCAGCTTTCGGCTGCGCGAATGCAGACGGAGCCCCGACGCCTCTTTCGGCAAGCGGATCGATGCCAGGAGGATTTGCTTTGCCAACTGGCGCTGGTCGTCCAGGTTCAAAGTCCCGGCCTCCTCGAGCTGGGCCCGGTCGGTCTCCTCGTTCAAACATCTCACGCAAGGGCACCGTCGTTGTGTCGTGATGAGTTGCGCGGCTGATTTCAGCACGTTCGTTTTGAGCTTGTGGTGGTGGTGAGTTTTTGCCTTGAGCAAATGCGACATTTAATGGCGTCAGCGCGGTAAGGCAGAGCGCGACGAATACAAGAACGGCAAACACTTTTTTCATATTTCCTCCTGATTGCGGGTTTAGTGCACGTGAGTTGACAGCTTCCGACACACCTCGTCTTTAGGGATTGATGAGACTAAGCGAGGCCGCCAACTCCAACTGTCTAACAAACGGCGCATGATAGTAGTGGTGAGCGGCCAAGTCAATAGTTTTTATCTCGTTGGAGAGATCTAAAACTGCCAACTGCAAGCGCATTCGGCTGTTAGCAATCCTCATTACTTCGGTTCTAGTCCCGAATGTCGAGGCGTTCCGCATTTTTTGGAAAATATCTTGTCACGTGTTAATCAGTGTGGTAGCTTTTCTGCGCATTTCGGTAGTTCCCCCCACTAAGACCAGTGTTCGCATCCGGCCTTCGTGCCTCACGCCCGACTCGCCACGGTAACCGCGGCTGGTGCATTTGTGACATTTAGGAGGAGCTGAATGAAATTCGCCAAACTGTTTGCCGCACTGGGCGGCTGTTTATTGCTTGTCACTCTTTTGGTTTTGCCACAGGTGATGGAAGCCGCACGCGCTCGCTGGGCGGCACAGCCAGTACAAGGCCAGGGCAAGAATGTGAGCGTAGTTGCTTCAGAACACAATGACACGTCGCCGCCGCTGCGCGAGATGCCGCAGCATCCGGTAAAGTTCAAGGAGAAGAAGGAAGCCAACAAGAATCCGAAGGTCATCCCGCACCGGCACGTCGACCGCTCGGATCCCGTCGTCCAAACCTCCGAATCCGGTCCGAGTGCGCCGACGGTTGGAATGCCCGGAACGTCGCTCAACTTCGATGGCGTCCCGTTTCCAGGCGTCGCTTGCAACTGCGCGCCGCCCGATACGAACGGCGAAGTGGGCGCAACTCAGTATGTGCAGATCGTCAACGAGGGTTACCAGGTCTTCAACAAGACGACCGGAGCGTCGATGTTAGGGCCGTCAGGTATTTCGACGGTCTGGAGCGGCTTCGGCGGCGTTTGCGAATTCAACGGCAGCGGCGATCCGGTAGTGCTTTATGATCAACTCGCGAATCGCTGGGTCATCACTCAGTTTGCCGGCGTGAGCATTCCCACTAACGAGTGCGTTGCGGTCTCAACCACCAGCGACGCAACGGGTTCGTATCACCGATACTCCTTTAACCTAGGCACGAACTTTTTTGATTATCCGAAGCTCAGCGTGTGGCCCGATGCCTACTACATGAGCATGAACGTGTTTAACTCTTCTGCGACGGCGTACCTCGGCCCTCAGCCATTCGCGTTTGATCGCGCGAAGATGCTTGCCGGATTACCGGCAACGTTCATCACTACCGGAATCACCGGCGGTTCGTCTGAAGAAACTTATCTGCCGGCGGATCTCGACGGTTCGAACCTCCCGCCGCCGGGCGCGCCCGCGACTTTCGTTCAATGGCCCGGCACTGGGTCTTATCGTTTGTTCCATTTCCATGTGGACTTTGTGACGCCGGCGAACTCGAGCTTTACGCTGTTCGCGAGCCCGCCCGCGGCCGGCTTCTCAATGTTATGTGCCACGACCCGGAACTGCGTTCCGCAAGCCGGCACGACAACGCGCTTGGACGCCATCGGCGATCGGTTGATGTTCAGACTGGCGTATCGAAACTTCGGTACGCATGAAGCAGTCGTCGGGAATTACACCGTCGCCTCAGGCGGGGCTGCCGGCGTGCGGTGGTTTGAATTGCGAAACGTCACCGCCGGACCGGTCACGGTTGCGCAGGAGAGCACCTATCAACCCGATACTACCTGGCGTTGGATGGGTAGCGCGGCGATGGACCAGCAAGGCAACCTGGCGCTCGGTTACAGCGCTTCGAGCGCATCGATCAATCCGCAAATTCGTTACGCGGGCCGGCTCGCGACGGATCCGGTGAACACCCTGGCGCAAGGCGAGACGCTTATGTTCGCCGGCACCGGCAGCCAGGTAAGCACAGGTAGCCGATGGGGTGACTATAGCGCGATGACGATCGATCCGGTTGACGACTGTACCTTCTGGTACACGCAGGAGTACTACTCGACAACCAGCCAATTCAATTGGCGCACGCGCATCGGATCGTTCAAGTTCCCGGGCTGTGGTGGCGCACCAACTCCGACGCCAACACCAACGGTGACGCCCACTCCACCACCGACGCCGACTCCAACGCCGACACCTACACCGGTGCCGGCGGCGCCGACTAACCTGACGGCAACGCCGGTCTCGGCCACCCAAGTCAATCTGGCGTGGACCGACAATTCGAACAACGAACAGGGCTTCAGCATCGAGCGTTGCACCGGCCAAAACTGCACGAATTTTGCGCAGATTGCTCAGGTCGGGGCGAATGTCACGAGTTTCCCGAATACAGGGTTGGCCGCGAACACGCGCTATCGCTATCGCGTGCGCGCATTCAACGGAAGCGGCAACTCAGCGTATTCGAATATCGCAAACGCGAGAACTCCGAAGCGTTAGCTCTCGGACCTACTGAAGAAGAGCGGCGGACGCAGGGAACTGGGTCCGCCGTTTTGTTTTGGGGGCATTTCAGAAAAGCGTAGGTTGCCGCTTCTTTCCCACGAAATAGTTTCGCGCGGGGGAATCATCGAAGACGGTGCGACCATCAAGCGAAGCTGAAATGACATGCTCGTGCTTCATGAGGGCGTCGAAATCAGCATCCGGCTTCATACGTTTCTCGACGGCGCGGGTGAAGCGTTCAAGGCGGCGCAGCGCCTGCAGCTTCTCTTGGCCGAAATCCAAATTTATTCGGTCGCTATCCCGACTAGTGGGGCTACTGACCGCTTTGGCCCGATCGAGCGCGCCCTGCAGGAAGTTTATCGATTCGTCGTACGTTTTCAGCGGTACGGGAAACGGATGCCCATCTTTCCCGCCGTGTGCAAATGAAAAGCGCGCCGGATCGTCGAAGCGCGTGGGCGCGCCGTGAATGACTTCGGCAACTAAGGCAAGCGATTGAAGAGTTCGCGGTCCGAGCTTTTCCAACAGCAGTAACTCGGCAAAGTTGTGCAGGTCGCGTTCGTAAGCAACCGCGAGCACGGCGCCTAGTCGTTTCCGGTTCACGTCTGGCGCGCGCACATCATGATGCGCAGGCATCCGGAGATGGCGAATCTCGCCGAGGGTTCTGTCCGGTTGCTGCTGCGCCACATCGAGCATCGCTTTCTGCGCCGGCTTCGCACTCGCGTCGACGAGATTCATGATTGTACCCTGGTGCTCGCCGACGATCCCTGTGTGCGGTTCTTCGACAAAATCCCTTACCGCCGCCGAGTGCCAGTGATACCGGCGCGCCATGCCGGTGGCGTCGTTCAAGCCCTGCTGCACCACCGCCCACTCGCCGTCAGCAGTCACCACGAAACTGTGCAAATAGATCTGAAAGCCATCGGCAATTGCGTTGTTGTCGATGCGTGCGGTCAAACGGCTGGTGCGCACCAGTGATTCACCATCGAACCCACGACGATTGGAGATCGAGCGCAATTCACTCGGTGTGTTTCGCGAAAACCGGCCCCGGCCGCCGCAGATGTAGATGCCCAATTCGTCGGCCTTAGGCGCGAGCCCGCGTTTCAGCGCGCCCATGACCGAAGTCGTCACGCCGGACGAATGCCAGTCCATTCCCATCACTGCGCCAAGCGCCTGAAACCAAAACGGATCGCTCAATCGTGAAATAAACGCGGACGCGCCGTAATCGTGAATGATCGCTTCGGTGATCGCCGTTCCCAGAGCCGTCATCCGCTGCGCCAACCATTCAGGCACACGGCCTCCGTGCAATGGAAGATCGGCGACTCCCGAGCGTTTCATAGATGGGATTGTAGCCGACTTTTGCAACGCCTGTCGCGTCGCAGCGATCTAGTTGGCGGGCAATCGTAGAGTGAAAAGCGCTCCGCCGTGGGGTACATTTGCAGCGCTGAGCGTGCCACCGTGCTGAGTTACGATGCGATGCGCCAGCGGCAAACCGATTCCGTGCCCGGAGGCTTTGGTAGTGAAGAAGGGAATGAAAACTTTGGGAAGGTCCGTCTCATCAATTCCCGGCCCCGTGTCACGGATGCTCGCTGCTACCCAGCCGTTTCCCTCAACAACGTCGTTTGCGGCCTCAACCACGACCCGGCGATCTTTCTGCTCCTCCGGAATCGCTTCAGCTGCGTTGCGTATGAGATTTAAAAGCGCTTGCCGCAGCAGCCTGGGATCGGCGCGTACATCCAGGCTCCCTTGCGAATAGTTCGTCGCGAAGTCCACCCGTCTTTGCTCAAACAACGGCGCCAGTTCGCGCGCGCAGTCATCGATCAATTCGCCCAGCGAAATCTCCTCAAGCTGCAAAGGCTGTGGCTTTGCGAAATTCAAGAAAGCCGTGGTCATCTCGGAAAGATTCCGCACTTCCTGAAGCAGTGCATCCGCAGCGCCCTTAGTGCGTTCGTCAGTGTCGATGCTTTGCAGGAACTGCGCGTAGCCGTGCAGCGCCGCCATCGCATTCTTGAATTCGTGCGCCAGACCGGCGGACATTTCACCCAGGCTCGCCAGGTTCTGCTTTAACGCGACCTGTTCACGCAATTGCGTGACTTCGGTGATGTCTGTGATCAAGCAAAGCGCGCCTTTCGAACCCGTGGCCGAAGGATCAATCGGCGCGACGGTGGCGCCCAGCCGCTTCGCTTGGGGTGAAGCGTTTGCCTCGATTTCTTCACGGCGAAAAATCTGACCGCTGCTGAGGCAGGCATCAACCAAATTCGCCAGCGCGGGCACGTCGCGGAAGATAGTTCGAAAGTGTTCGCCCTCGAGTTTCATGTTGCTGTCGAACAACACGTGCGCCGGCGAGTTTGCGACCGTCGCTTTCCCCGACAAGTCGAAGGCAATCAGACCCGTCGGCATGCTGGCGACGATCCGCTCGCTAAAAAGTTCGGCCGAATCCGCGCGCTGGCTCGCTTCCGCGGTCAGGCGCTCCAACTCCTGCTGTTGCGCCTGAAGTTGGGCGACGACGGACTGAAATGTTTCAAGCACGAACGCCGCTTCATTTTGCGTCTTGCCGGATCGCGCGACGGGCACGCGCTCGGCTTCGCTGATTAGTTGGTTGTAGGGGCGGAGAATTCCGCGCAGCAGCCACGCGATGGCTACCAGACTAATGAAGAGTGCGACGATAAAACTCGTAAGCAGGAACGGCTGGTAGACGCCCGCCACCTCAGGAGCGAAAGCGAAGACCGCGAAGATGAAGACCGCAGCCAGCAGCAACGCCGCCGCCAGGAGGGTGAGCGAAAGTTGCCGCCCGCTAATTCGCATGAGCTATCAAAACTGCGACGCGTACCATTCGATGATGCGATGACCGAAGAACAGGCAGAAGATGGCGCCAATGCCCAGGAAGATTCCGAACGGCAGCATCATCTGCATGTTGCGTCCGCGCTTGGCCATCATTGCGATGCCGGCGAAAGAGCCGGTAAAAACGCCGAAGAAGATTGTGAGCACCGCCAGGCGCCATCCAAGATAGGCGCCGACCATGAACATCATCTTGACGTCGCCGAGCCCCATCGCCTCAACCCCGCGCAGCTTCTCCCACAGAAATCCCATCAGCCAAAGCGAGCCGCCACCAACCAGCGCGCCGATACCGGCGCCAATCAGCGAGACGGCCCACACCGGAAGCTGCGGCATCCGCGCTAACAACCCCGGCAAATCATCGAACTGCTCGGGTCCGACGAGATAAGGCAGCGCAATGCGCGTCAGCACGGCGAAAATGATCCCGGGATAAGTGATCACGTTCGGCAGAATCATGTGCTCGGCGTCGATAAAGATCAGCGCGATAAGTGCTGCCACGAAAGCCAGATCGAATGGCAGCGCATACGAAATGCCGTCACGCAGGGCGACGGCAGCGAAGAGGAGCGCGGTCAACGCCTCGACGATTGGATAACGGACGGAAATGGGATTGCGGCACGAGCGGCAGCGGCCCCGCAGGATTAAGAAGCTCAGAATTGGAATGTTGTCGTACGCGCGCAGAGGCGTGCGACACGACGGGCACGCAGAATTCGGAAAGACTATCGATTGTTCAAGCGGGATCCGGTGAATGACGACGTTGAGGAAACTACCGATGATGGCGCCGAGAATGCCCGTGAACGCGGCCACGATTGGCAGCGGCACGTCCAGGACGTTCTCGATCGCCAACAGGCTCATTCGTCTGCGATTGTAACCCGACAGAGAAGCCCTGCCTACTGCTTTCTCTTTTTGCCCGTTACGAGAGCAATAAGGTAGGTGTCTGATGCACCAACTGTGATTGTTACAGATGGAAGTCAGCCCGACGGGCTGAAAGAGAGTAGCCGGGGTGAGCGCGCAGGGCGATACCCCCGGATCGAGTGCTTCTGTCACCCCTCATCGCGCCGATCCTGAAGGTCCAGGAGCAGCCGATGCTTCAGTGACGCATGACGCGCCGCAAACTTTGCGATCATCAGTCCCGCTGAGCCGTCGCGAAAACCGGATTTCAAGATGTAGCTGCGCACGAACGCTGACGGGCCGGCGACGGCGGCTTGCAGCGAAGACGTGCGCTTGCCATCGCGAAGCATCTGCTGCGCGCCAAGCGGCGCATAGCGCTCTTCAATCATCTGCTGATGATGGGCGGCGTCGCGCACTGTGTAGTGAAGCAAGTCCCCGGAAAGTGTTTCGACTCTGGACCCTGAGTTCATCGCGAAGGATTCGTGAATCAATCGGTCGCCCCAGCTTCCGTGCCGCCGATCAAAAAGGCGCAGTTGAAAATCCGGGTACCAGCCACCGCCGCGAATCCAGCGGCCCATATAAAACGTCCGCCGCGCGAGCCGATAGCCGTCTGCCCAAGCCGTCTGCGGCCGGCGGCGCAAAGCTGCAATTGATGATTCGAGTTCCGGCGAGACGCGCTCATCTGCATCGAGGCTTAGGACCCATTCGTGAGTGGCCGCATCAGTCGCGAATTGCTTCTGCTTCGCAAATCCGGGCCATTTGTTGAAGAGGACCCGCGCCCCGCAAGTGCGGGCGATTTCAGCGGTCGCATCGGTGGATTCGGAATCGACGACGACAATCTCGTCCGCCCAAGAAACCGATTCACAAGCGGCGTGAATATTTTCTTCTTCGTTGAAGGTGATGATGCAGGCGGAGATTTTCATTGCCAATTGCCGATTTACGATTGCCGATTAGTATACATTTCGCTAATCGGCAATCGACAATCTTCAATCGGCAATGTTGCTACTCCTTGGTAGGCTCAACCGTAATATTGTTGATGCGGAGCGTCGAGCCCGTCGCCCGCTGAAGATCCGCGAGCGCCTTGTTGTAATCAGTCTGCGCCTGGAGTTCGTTGGTTCGGGCGAAAGTCAGTTCGTTCTGCCGCGAGAGCAGCAGGAACGTGGTCGAGCGGCCGACTTCGTACAGTTTCTCTTCGCCGGCGAGCTGTTGCTCAGCGCTCTCTCTTGCCATTCGTGAAGTCAGGACGCGGCGACGTGCAGTGTCCACCGCCTGCGCCGCGTTGCGAACGTCCATCTCGATTGCCTGGTCCTGAGAACGGAACGAAGCCTCCAGCTGATCGCGTTGAATGCGCGCGCCGGCGAGATTTGCTTCCGCAGTTCGATTCTTGAACGGGAATGAAATCGTCACCCCAACCGTCAGGTTGCGCGTGTCGCCGCTGAACAAGTTGCGGATGTCCTTTCCGTAACCGCCGACGAGATTCGTCGGTGGCGGCGTACAGCGAGTGTTTGTGACCGGATCGCAGGGCGACCCGGCCAGACCGGTCAGCGCGAATGTGCCATTCAAATCGACTTGCGGCTTCGTCTGGTTTTTATAGAAGTCGATGTCGATCGAGTTAATTTCTTTCTGCAGGTTTAGCCGCCGAATCTCAGGCCGGTTTTTGTGCGCTTCATCGAGCGCGAGTTGCAGATTCACCGGCGACAAGTCGAGCACCGGGGTATCAGTCGGCGTAATCTGCGCGGTCCATTCGGGCGCGGCCGGGTCGCGCAGCATCAACTGCTTTAAAGAGTTCTCTGAGATAGAAACGTTTTGCGTGGCGGTGAAAAGTAGCGACTCGCGCAATGAAATGTCGGTCTGCACCTGTGCGCGATCGAGGGGAGCCTTCGCGCCGGCTTCAATCTGCGCTTCGATATTGCGCATGTTCTGCCGCGCGACGTTCAGACTCTCGAGCTGGTTCTGCTGATTGCGCAGCGCAAACACCAGGTTCCAGTAAGCGGCCTGCACCTGCGAAATAATCTGAATCGTTCGCTGCCGAAAATCAGAATCGGTTTGCTGAATGAACTTCTTCTGAATCTTGATCGAGCGGCGATTGAGATCGATGCTGCGATTTCGAAACAGCGGCTGGTTGAATTGCAGCGCCAGGTTCGACGAGTAGAAGGGACTTAGGGAGCTGAACGAATTATTTGTCGTCTGCCGCGAATTCGCGAAGCTCAGCGTGTAGTTGCCCCCGCCGCGCTCGAAATACTTAGTGACCTGCGGGCTGAAGTTGAAAATCGTCGTGGTCGTCGTACCGGCCGCGCCGCCGCCGCCGAGGCTGCTTTGCTGCGGCGTGATGTTATGAATTATCTGCGGCGTGATGCTGAACAGCGGATCGTACACACCGTACAGGCCGCGCAGTTGCGTCTCAGCAAAGCGAACGTCGTCGCGTGCGATTTCGATCTCGTTGTTGTTCTGCAGCGCCTTACGAATCGCATCGTTCAGCGAAAGGCTCAGGATGTTGCTGCTGATGATTCCCACCCGCGAGAGATCCGGCATCGGCAACAACGGCTGCGCCTGCTGCACCGGGAAATTCGGCTCGCGCGGATCAGGCAATGTCGGATCGAACGGCGTCGGAACTGGCGTCGGCTGCACGAGAACTCCCGGTGGCGACTGTGGCGAAATTGGTTGCGTTCCCGGCGGCGCATTCGGCGCGGGCGTCGGTAAAGGATCCTGCCCGGGCGGTTGCGTTGCAGGGTTAACCGGCGTCGGTCGCGGGGTCGGCGTTTGCGCAACCACGCTGCCTGCAGCCAGAACCCAAACTGTCAGCAACAGGGTTAACGTCGCGATGTTTGAAGAGACTTTCATTGGAGTGCTCCTGAACGAACTAGAACGAAACTTGAGACTTAAACCTGAAAACGCGTGACCGTACGCGATTCAAACACAGATCGGCCGCGAAAGGTCAAATTTCTACTACGTTAACAATTAACGAGCGGTTTCAAGAAGCTTAGGAACATGCGAGGAAGCTGAAAGAACCAACTGTCACAGCTGCGTGATTGGCCACGGGGTTTTGGCTGAGCCTTTCTTACATCTATAATCCCGGACTCGGCCCGCACGACGGGTCCACCTTATCTGAGGGTGAGAGAGGATAATTCGCTTGGCCATGAAAACATTTATAGCGTCGCTCCTGATTGTCGCCTGCTCCGCGCTCGCCGGGGTTACGGCCTACCAGGACAACAAACACTCGAAAGAGAAGGGGCAGGGGTCTGGGAATACTATGACGGCTGCCGAGGCGATGAGCGCCGGAGGCGGCCGCATCAAGCGCGGCGAGCCGATCGGTAAATCACCCGCAGTGGCTTTCGCCGACGTTTTGAAAGATCCGGCGAAATTCGCAGGCAAGCGCGTGATTATCGAGGGCGTCGTCGAGCGCGTTTGCAAAATGCAGGGCTGCTGGATGCAGATCGCGCCCAAGGCGGGAGCTGCGGGCGTTCGCGTCAGCTTTCTGGATCACAAATTCTTCGTCCCGAAAGATTCAGACGGTCTAAAATTCATGGCCGAGGGCGAATTCAGCGTCAAAGTCCTGAGCAAGGAGGAAGCCGACCACCTGGTCGAGGATGGCGCGAAAATAGCGCGGAACGCCGACGGCACCTCCGACGAAATCAGTTTCGTGGCCACAGGGGTTGAGCTTTGGAAGTGACCCACCAGTATATGTGAGGCTGCCCGTCTTCTTTAGGCTTCCGGCTTTGCCGGTTAAGCCCACCGCACTTCCAGTTCGAACTCCCGCCGACCTTCTCGCTACTTGCGACGCGCACGAGCGTGTCCGGAGCCATCCTCTAAGGCGTGATGAATAGTGAGTGCTGAGTGAAATCGCGCCGCGCGGCTCAGCTCAGACGCGGCGGAGATCAGATCCGGATCTATCTCATGAACTCCATCAAATGTTCGCGATGTGGAATGGTAAATTGGGCGACGACGCCCTTTTGCAAGCGGTGCGACACCATATTGCTTGATTCGGATAGTGTCGTTGAAACAAGCGAATCTTTTTCTGATACGGGTTACCCCAAGGGAGTTCTTCCCGGAGATGCCAAACCAGGCGATTCAATCAAACCTTGTCTCCACTGTGGCAATAAACTAGGGCTTAAAAAATGGGACAGTTGGAATGGGTTCCTCGTCCAGTGCCCACATTGTGGCGGATTACATGGCATGCGATGGAAGCTCGGGCGTATCGTGCTAGCAAGTCTTCTTTTCTACGGTCTCAGTTTCTTTTTTACAATGCGCCCAAAGAGAGCTGCGGTAGCGTTGTCATTGTTCGCTCTCTTGATTCTTGGCAACTATCTCCCTACTGACGATCAGATTCCAGATCTTGTGGAACTTGGAATTGGGATTCTTATCATTCTCGGTCCTTTGACCGTCAACGCAATTGCCTTTATCAGACACGAACGTGATCTAGCTGAGTCAATCCCGCCCGCTCAGGTTCGGCGCCGTTATATTAATGAGCTCGGCGACTGGGTTGATACGCTGGTGGATGATTGAAATCGCCGCCGCCGCGTCAACTCTAAACGTTCGGCGGCTCAAGATAATCATGAAGTCATTAGTCAACCTGATCCTTCTGCTTTTTCTTCCATCGCTGATGCTTTTGGGCGGGTGCAAGAACCAGAATTCGGCGAACATGCGGACCGCGGATACGCCGTATGCAAAGGTGTACGTCCAAAAATCAGGCCAGGTCACGCTTGACGGAAAAAATGTAACGCTCGAAGAACTCGATGAGGCGTTGGGAGCGTTGGCACGAAGACATGGCGTCGTCTTGTATTCGCGTGAAGCGCCTCACGAAGCCCAACCCCACCCCATCTTCAAGAACGTTATCGATATCGTTGCCAGGAACGAACTCCCTATCAGGCTTTGTGAAACCACTGATTGTTCGGATGCGCTGACGGCTGATGGGAAATTGCGCATCGAGAATTAACTTGTTATGGCCGCGTGCCCACTCTTTGAACCGGCGCCGAAAAGCAGAATGAAGGACGAGAGAGGATAAACCAATGAGATTGATTCCGCCTTCTTCCTTCACAATTTCTCCTTGCTCTAGCGCCGCCCGGTAAAACTCAAACGTTCACAATCGCTCCTCTAAGTCAGACCATGAAATGTCCTGGGCCTAAAGATCATTAGAAAGTGGCTGAGAGAATCTTAGTTCGGTGCTTTTCGAGACAAGTGAAACAGGCCAGCTTCAGAGGCTAACGCTCATATCTGTAGGAGAGGGGAATTGAATCAATGAACCTATATCTGATACGCCATGCCAAACCTGTACAAAACGGTAACGATCCCTCATTGTCGACCACCGGTCAGTCCCAGGCTGCTAAGCTCGGTAGCATGTTTGTGAGGCTTGGCATAACGCCCGACACGACCTCGATCTTGAGCAGCAACAAGAAACGGGCAGAGCGAACCGCTAATATCATCCTCAAGAGTCTGTGTCTGGCACAAAATCTACCGCCGACTGCAGCACGACCTATACGTCAATTGTCTTCTACAGTCAGTCTAACCTCAGTGTTCAATACCATGCGGACGGTTGTAGCAGATGAGCATCCCATGCACCTGTTCGTTGTTTGGCACTTTCCCATGATTGGAGAAGTATTCAAACAGCTGACGAATTCTAATCTGCCCTGGCCCGATGCTTATGGCGCAACTGCCCATCTCACAATTAGTGGTCAGTCGGTGGAGAATGGTTCGGGAACGTTTCAGTGGTTAGTCGTGCCGGAATTGCTTCCCTAGACAAGCCTTACACCTTCCGACGCAACACGCAGGGAATCGAACAACTATGGCGCGTTGGGTTGCTTGGGGTACCGACCTGAGCAAACTTTCCAAATACCTGGAGAGTATCGGCTCCCAACTTGACGACCATTACTCACACGTTCGCTATGTGCAGGATCTTGAAAATGAGTAAAGATACCGCCTAGCCATGCACAGCGTGGCAGCGACATGCGAGTGCAAGGCAAAATCACTGACTGGAACGATCTTCGCGGGTTCGGCTTTGTATCCCCGCTCGAACGCGCCGAACGCGTGTTCGTTCACATCTCGGCCTTCCCCAGCGGAAGTCGACGTCCGACGGACGGCGAGTTTGTCTCCTACACACTCGGCACCGATGAACGCGGCCGCCGCTGCGCAACATTAGTCACTTATGTCGTGAGCCGTCCGAAGCGGTTTGAAGCACAGACGCGATCGCGCGACCCGTATCTATTCGCAGGTTGTGTGGCCGCGGCGTTTCTCGGAGTTGTTGTGCTGCTGGCCGTGGTTGGACGCCTCTGGTGGCCGGTGGCGTTTGTCTACATCGTCATCAGCATCGCGACTTTCTTTACGTACAAGCACGACAAGTGGGCCGCACAGGTCGGCGCGAGGCGAACAAACGAGTGGACCCTGGTGATGTTGGGATTGATCGGGGGCTGGCCGGGCGCTCTCGTTGCGCGACACTGGTTCCGGCACAAAACTAGAAAGGTCGCCTTCCGCGTCGGATACTGGTTAAGCGTGGTGCTCAACGTCACTGGGGTGGCTTGGCTGATTGCTCAGTAGTGATGCACGATTGGCGCTTTGATAAATCATCGCGGTCGAACAAATCGTTTTGACGCGAGCGGCCGGATCGTAAAATCCAAGCGAAAAGGAGGAAGGCGAAAGGGTTGAACATATTCGCCGCGCCGGCCCCCAACTCAACCGTTATCCACCTTCTGAGTTTCTGTCATGCTCAAATTTGCTATTCCTGTCATGCATGCGAGCAGCTCGGCCGCGGCCGAAGAGTTTTACTGCGACCGTCTCGGTTTTACGCAAATTTTTGCCTATCGGCCGTTTGGTGGCGCGGATCCCTGTTACATGGGTCTGACGCGTGACAACGTTGAGGTCCATGTTTCCTCTTTTTCTGGTGATGGAGTGGCGGGCGGAGTAGTCTTTGTCGGGGTGGAAGATGTGGACGCCCTCCATGTGGAATTGAGGGCCAGGGGTGTCGTCATTGATCTCAAACCCACTGATCAAAGTTGGGGCAATCGCGAAATGTACGTCCATGATCCAGACGGCAACAGCATTCGGTTTGTGCATCGCGGTGGATGAGCAAAAATCGTTTGTCGTGCCGAGTTAATGATTTGGTTTAGACGGAGGATTCATGACGCGGAAGATATTCTTCGTGGTGCTCGTCGCAACCATCTGCGCCGCCACGGTGACCGCCCAGACGTCGAGTGGCCCTTCCAAAGGGACGTTGATCCTTACCGGCGGAGACCAGGAGACGGGCATCAAGGAATTCGTTGCTTTAGCCGGAGGACCCGACGCAAATATCGTTTACATCCCCACTGCAGCTTCGAGCCTGAGACTGCCTTCCGGCCTCATCTGGGAGTGGTTGCACACCGACACCCTGCCGGCAAACACGCCAGAGTTTAAGCAGGAACTCTGTAAGATGTTTGGCGTTAGAGACATCACGATCCTGCACACGCGCAACTCAAAGACCGCTGACTCTAAAGAATTCGTCGAGCCTCTGCGTAAAGCGCATGGCGTCTGGTTAAGCGGCGGCAATGCCGGCCGCTTGTCACAGGCTTATCTCGATACGCGGACGCAACGGGAAATTGAGGCTGTACTCGATCGCGGCGGTGTCGTCGGCGGCAACTCGGCGGGCGCAATTATCCAGGGCTCTTACACGATCAGAGGCAATCCGGACAAGCCGGTATTAATGGTCAAAGGGCGCGAGCGCGGGTTCGCCTTCTTAAAGAATGTCGCGGTCAACCCTCACCTTTCGGAAGCGATGCGCCAGAATGAGCTGGTGACCATCCTCGACCTTTACCCGAAACTTCTGGGGATCGGTATTGATGAGAAAGCGTGGATCAAAGTTACTGGCGACCGCTTTGAAGTCTTCGGTCGAGGACGTGTGGCTATCTACGACAACAAGAAATACGATCGGAACTGGTACTACTGGTTATCACCCGGAGATCAGTTTGATTTGCGAACGCGCACAGCACAGCGGCGTCCTCAGGCTCAATGATCTCAATCGGTGAACTGAAAAATGAGGGATTGACAGTCGCCGACAGATAGATTTACAAAACCAACCATGAAACAGACCGCCATGTCCCCAGGAGAACGTGAAGAACTGCTCCAGAGTTTAAAGGCCCGCTTTGAGAAGAATATGAAGCGCCATAAGGGTCTCGAATGGGCGAAAGTGCAGGCAAAGCTGGAAGCTAATTCGAAAAAACTGTGGTCACTTGGTGAAATGGAAAAAACCGGCGGTGAACCCGATGTGGTTGGCCGTGATAAAAAGACGGGCGAGTACATCTTTTTTGATTGTTCATCCGAAAGTCCTAAAGGCCGCCGAAGTATTTGTTACGACCGTGAAGCGCTCGAGGCACGGAAAGAACACAAACCAAAAGACAGCGCTATGAACATGGCCGCGGCTATGGGCATCGAGATTTTGACGGAGGACGAATATCGCGAGCTGCAGCAACTTGGAGACTTCGACACCAAGACATCGAGCTGGGTGAAGACACCTCCTGATATTAGAAAACTCGGCGGTGCGCTTTTTTGTGATAAACGCTACGACCATGTCTTCGTGTATCACAACGGCGCGGAATCTTACTATGGCGCCAGGGCGTTCCGTGGCTCAATCAGGGTCTAGGTCTTCAGCAGGGAAGGCGAGGTGACGATGGGTTCAATTCTAAACGAAAGTGACCGCGCGGAGATCGATCGCAGGATGCGGTCGCTTTCAGCATCGTCAACCAGACGATGGGGTAGCCTGGACGTGGTGGGCATGTTGAAGCATCTTCGCCTCTCGGCGAACATGGCCCTCGGCGAGCTGTCGATTCCTTCCGCAAACAAGCGCGTCTTCCAGAAGTTTCCCGTTAAGCACCTCATCCTCTACGTCGTTCCTTTTCCGAAAGGGGCACCGACCGCGCCTGAGTTGAAGCCCAGCGATGTGACGTCGTTTGAAGAGGAGCGTGCGGAACTGCTGAAGCTGTTAGAGCGAATCGGGACGGGCCCGTCGGAAGGTCTCGGGCCGGCACATCCGCTTTTTGGGCCACTGACCTGGCGCGAATGGGGCGTGGTCACCTACAAGCATGCGAGTCATCACTTGCGGCAGTTCGGGGCTTAGAGTATGAGGATTGAAAATTAGCCCTACTTCCTTACAAGTCGAGAGCACGACATGACAATTTCTAAACTGGTGATCGCTTACGCGTTACTCATTGTCCCTGTCACCGCAAATGCTCAGAGCGCTACCGGTCAATGTTGGGTTGACGCCTCGACCCGGGATAACCAGACGAGACAGGGAACTGGGATCACTCATTTGGGTAGCTTCAATCCATTAGTGTCTGACGGAACAACCTTCAAAACTTTTAGGCCCTATCAGAACCTGGTAGTGACTGCGGGCGTGGAATTTGAGGTGCACAAAGATTCGAAAGACGCCAGATTTCAGGAAGTTCGCCTCATGATCGCGGCAAGCACCAGCGAAGCTAAACCTATCTTTGGTTTGGTTGACAGTTCTGAAGCATCTACGGCCTTCAAAAAACGTTGGTATCTAACCGTGAGCAAGCGGATTGACGCTGGAAGCTTGGAATATACGTTCAGGTTAAGGTGTTGGGACAACGTTAAGTTTCCAAAGTAGCTTGATCATAAGCTTCAGGGCTTTTTCACTGGATCGATTGAGGCATCAGGCGAGTCCACCGCAAACCGAATGAATGCGCCGTAATCGAAAGTTACTCTTCCTCCCAAACCGAGTTCAGGATGTTTGTCAGCCCCGGTGCGTCCGTGGAGGTAGGTATTAATTTCTATACGCTGTGGCGTTAAGAATCCGAAGCGGCTATCAGAATAGTTAAGGTCATACCTGATAATGACGAGAGAACGGGTCAGGGAAGGATGTTCCATAAGCATTTCTCTCACTTCGCGCCTTATTTGCGCGGTCTCCGCGTCCAACCATAATCGCCCGCGGTAACGCGTCTCAGCGCCTTTTAAGTGAGATGGTAGTGATGACAGCTTCATCGCGAGGCCAGCATTGTACGAAACCTGTTTGTACTCAATCACAATCGCATCATGACCGCTAACCTGCTCACGACCGGCGAGCTTGAACTCAAAGGACCCGCGCGCGTTCTCATGCAGTGGTAGCCCCTGGTTAAGAGTGAAGCCGTAAAAACTATAGTTAAGATCGTACCTTCGGCTCTCGCGGGTAATCCGGTCGAGTTCTTTCTTAACCGAATCGGCTTTAGCTGACTTAGTCAGAAGACTTATCAATCTCTCTTCTCGCTTCTTGACAGCCACGCCGTCAACCGATTTCACGTCGCGATATTCGTACATTTTAGTCGGATCCAGTTGTGACTGATAGATGAACAGGTCAGAGGCTATCCGTCTTTGCTTTTTAAGTTTGCCTTTGTCGTCATAGTCCTCGACGTTTTGCTCCTCTTCAGCAGTGAGGTCTTTGAACCCGGTCATGTATTCCGTGATCCTTATGGCGGCCCGGCTGATGAGTTCATTCAACTCAGCCTGATCCCCACCGGGCTGTGGAGCTTGCTGAGCAAAGGATATACTTGCGCTCGTCAGCATGAGAAAGGCGAGCGAGCAGAGAACACGCTTGAGCATTGTGGGAGTGGGATAGAGTACGTGAAAAATCATAAGTACCTCGGAAATTTATAGCGCCGGCGCGCGATCTATCAACGACATTCACTCGGCCGCGGTTACGGAAATTTTCGCGCACAAGAATCCAATCACCGCGGAGACGGCAGGGAACGCGGAGGTAGCGCAGAGAGCTTTAAAACAGGGCGCCGCCAATTGAACAAAGGGCTGCATAAATAATAATGCTGCGACGGCTAATTCTTTCTCTTGTTCTTTTAACGAGTATTTCAGTTCCGCAGAGGGCGCAGCTTATTGCGCTAAGCTCTGCCGGCACTTATCAGTCCCTTCCAAGCACTTCGTTTGCTCAGAACGCGAGTCTTAATTCATCAGGCTTTGACCCCGCTTACAAATTAGAATTTCGTAACGCGGTTCAGGACAAGAACTTTTATCTGCTGAGCTTGTTTCAGAGAAACCCCGAAGTTGGAAAACTTCTGAGAAGAAACTTAGTCCTGAAAAGACTAACCATCCAGAAGATCCAGGCTTTAAGATTTGCCGCGAATTGCGACGACGTCGGTTGCTATGATCGGCAGTTTCGTTTGAATGGCCCAACAATCGAGCGGGTGGCAACCCAACTCAAAATCCTAAGCAGGCATCCTGAGTTCAGAAATCTCGTGCGGAAGGATATGCGTCCCTCAGGCGCGTTCATCAAATACAGCCAACAATCTGATTCAGACATGCTCGTTGCGGCGTGGAAAGATGCCGCGAATGGAATGAACCGTTTGCTGAGTGTCTATGGTCTGGGCAAGAACCCGTACTATAAAGACATCGATCGGGTTAGCTTTGATGTTTCGAGCGAAGAATACCGAGAACTTCTTAAGGCGAAGCTTGCCGAGATAAAGCTCGCCAGGGACTCGCTGTTCTTTGAACCCACGCTCAGTTTTGCTCTGAAACTTTTGGAAGCAAATCGGCGTGATGAAGCCGCGCGTTACGAACCACTTGAAGAAGGCGAAAACAAGGTCACGGTTCAAGATTTGAAAAACATCAGCTGGAGCAACTATCCGTATTCATTCATTTTAGTTCTGGGCTCTGGCCCGCCGGCCGGGCTCAATCTAAGTAAGATAGCGGCCAAAAGAGCGGATCAGGGTGCTCAACTGTTCCTCGAGCACAAGGCCCCGTTAATCATTTTGTCCGGTGGCCACGTCCACCCGATACAGACGCCTTATAACGAGTCGATTGAGATGAAAAAATACCTGATGGAAAAATTCAAAATACCTGAGAAGAGTATTTTGATCGACCCATATGCGCGCCATACAACAACGAATTTTCGGAACGCGGGACGCCTCGCATTTCGTTATGGAATACCGAATGAGCTAAAGGCCCTTGTCACTTCAAGCGAGGACCACATCGCAATCGTCACCAAGGACGGTTTTCGCATTCGTTGCTCGTCGGAACTAGGATATTTTCCGATGGAGTTTATTACCCGAGTTTCCCCGGTCGCCGCGGAGTTCAAGCCATCGGTTGCTTCACTGTTTTTTGATGCGAATGACCCGCTGGATCCATAGAGAAATGAAGATGGAGATCATCATGAAGTTGAAAACACGAGGATTAGTCACCCTGATTCTGACTGTGGCCATCGCCGGACAGGTCATATTTGTCCCCGCGTCAGGCGCGCGGGTCGCTGACGCCGGAGCTCAGTCATCCGATGCCGAACGGATAGCGCGATTGGAAACTCTTCTGGAGAATCTGCGACAGGAACTAAAAATACCGGCTTACTCCGCGGCGATTGTGAAAGATCAAAAGGTGCTCTGGGCGAAGGGATTCGGCTTTGCCGATCTGGAAAATAAAATTCCCGCGACCGAACATACCCCGTACCACCTCGCCTCGCTCACCAAGACGTTCGCTTCCACGATTCTGATGCAGCTAGTGCAGGACGGAAAAATCAAGCTGGACGATCCCGTTTCAAAATACGGCATTACTTTAGAGAGCGATGGAGTTATTAAAGTGCGGCACTTGCTGTCACACACTTCCGAGGGGAATCCCGGCGAGCAATATCGTTACAACGGAAATCGTTTCGCAGAATTAGACAAGGTGGTGCAGGGAGCTACGGGCAAGTCGTTTGGCGAACTTTTAATAGCCAACATTCTCGATCCCCTCGGCATGAACGAGACTGCGCCGAACGTGCCCCGGATCGTCGGCACTAAATCGCCTAACGCGGGTGCGGCAGCCGCAGAGGCTGAAGTGAAGACGGCCGTGATGGACATCATCTCAGGCTTCAATGCAGGCAACGTGGATCAAATCGAGCGTCGTCTCGCGCCTCAGAACAACCGCTTCCAGGGCGAAGGCGGATTCTTAACTTCTTTTATCGATTCGGCAGAGCTGCGAAGAGCGTTTCAAGCGGGTTTCAAAGTGAATCTTGAGATCAACAACCTCGAGACTGCCGTTTACGGCGACAGCGCGGTGGCTACGTTCTTTATGCGAGGAGTTGTTACGCCTCCAGGTGGGGCGCCACGCACGGAAGGCCCGTGGCGAAGCTCATATGTCTTGAACAAGCAAGATGGGACATGGAAGCTGATTCATTCTCACCAGTCCGCAATGAACCGCGGGATGATTACGGAAAAGCACCAGCAAAGATTCGATACGATTGTGAAGACACTGGCGCAACCGTATGCGCTCGATCGCGAATTTAAGACGACGAAGATCAGTTACCCGCAGGGGTTCAGCACTTCAGCCGGACTAATGTCCACAGTTCTGGATATGGCGAAGTATGACATCGCAATTGATCAGAATAAGTTCCTTACCAAAGAGACCCAGCAACTTGCTTTCACGCCCGCGACGTCAACTAAAGGCGAAATTCTTCCTTACGGTCTTGGGTGGTTCACGACGAACTACAAGGGGACGAAACTGCTTTGGCACTACGGATACTGGACCGGTAATTCATCGTTCATCTTGAAAGTGCCCGAGCGAAACTTAACGTTCATCATCATGGCTAACTCCGACAATCTCAGTCGACCGACAGACCTTGGTTCGGGTGACGCCCTCAGTTCCATCGTGGGCATGGCCTTCCTGAAGACTTTCGTCTTGCCTGAGAAATTCGGCGAGGCCATACCGGAAGTGAATTGGAACGCTCCCGTTTCAGAAATAAAAACTCAACTGAAATTAGTGGCGGGAAAACCATACGCTGATCTGTACAGCAAAGATCTGGTGACAAGGTTCCGGATTCATCAGAGCGTGGGACGCGCAACTGAGGCGGCGCAGTTGATGCGTATGTATGGTGAACTGTTTTCCAAGCCGATGCCTGAAGACCTGGCGAAGCTCCCGGTTATAGCGCAGATCGTACAAGTGCTGGACAACGAAGATAAGACGGTCGCGTTTAGTTTGCCGCGCAGTCAGGAGGTGCGTGTCTTCGCCATCGGGGAAGGCCAGGGTGGTCAGATGTTTGACTACGGATGGATCGAAAACACAGACAAAGGACTCCCCGTGTGGGAAATGCAAGAGCCTAAGACCTCGCACGCGGGCGGCGCCGGTAAAAATCGCAAAATGGATTTCGTAATTACTTTACCGGCCGGCAATTACAAATTGCGTTACAAAACTGATGAGTCGCACTCATTCGACCACTGGAATAGTCTGCCCCCGGATATTAACTTTTGGGGTATTGCCATCTACAAGAAATAAGCAGCGCCGGTACATCTTCCTTCGTCCGCTATCGTTCAGGGAATCTGGAACGGGGTCAGGCTTTCCCTGATCCAATCCCACATGCCTGAACCGCGGACGACTTTCCAAATTAAAGACCAGGCGTAGAAGTCTACCAATCAGAACATGAATTTAAAGGGTTCAAACCGTACTGCCGCGGCTGGAGAGATAGTATTTACGCCGGTCTTAACAATAGTCTGAGTTTCTCGCAGCCTCATGTCGTCGTTCCGTACTCGATATTGCTAGCCGCGATTGTCACTTGGAGTTCAACACTAAATCTAAATGTTGACATCCGATTACGATGGTCATATTGTGTCCCCCGCCTTCATCTCAGCCACCCTCTTGCCCCCAACAGAGGAGAGTCTTGTTTTGGCATTTCGGGTATCCAACTTCGAATTTCGTCGCGTTGGCGCTCGAACTAGACCGGGAGCATACCAAGGGACGCTTAACGCCTTTTCCTGAACAAAACCGGTACGTTCTCAATGCCTTAATCTCGCTATCCGACAGTATTGGTTGCTGTCTGATAACGGTCACAAGCCCGTATAGCTCACTTGAGCAAAGAGGGAGTGAAGGCAAAATCGCCCAAGGACACTTGAGGAAAAGGAGAGAATATGCCGATAAACGCAAGAGACCTGCAGGTAAAGCTGTCGAAGCGCCTGGCCAATTACAAAATTAAGGATGCGACCATAAAAGAAATTGCAGGCCGCGTGATGGTGGAGGGGATGACGATCACCAGATTCGATGTCTGCATCTATGGTATCTGCATCGATTACTACACCACTAAGCCGCCCAGACTGGATCCCTGGTTTGAAAAAGCGGGTCCCTCGCGCTGGGAAGTATTTCCCTACGGCATTATTGACTGGGACTACTGGCACGTTAAGGCCGATTTTAATGTCGACGAACTTGCCGATGCCCGGTTTGGTCGCTGATGCCGGCAGTCGCTACACGCTCGGAAATGCGGTCCGGCTTTTTGCCGGATCGCATTATCCATCTACATCCCACGCGGCTGTGTAACCTCGCGTGTCTCCACTGCTATTCCGAGTCGGGGCCAAAGGAAAAAGCTGCGCTGGATGTCGACTCGCTGCTCCGTGCGCTGCCCTTGCTCAAGGCCGAGGGCTATAACGTCATAAGTATCTCCGGTGGGGAGCCGCTGGTCTATGCGCCTTTGCTGCCTTTGGTTGATGAAGCCCACGCGAAAGGCTTCCGGGTCAATCTGATCACCAATGGTCTGTTCGCAGACAAGCGCATGGATGAGGTTTCGTCGCGAGTGGATGGAATAGCAATCAGTTTTGATGGACTCGCTCCGACCCACAACCGCTTACGTGGCCGCGCCGATGCTTTTGAACGTTCCTCGGCCGCGCTTGCACGTCTTGCTGATAGCGGGCGACCAGTCGCGGCTGCGATATCACTGACGCGAGACGCACTGCCCGATCTGCCCGACCTCGCCGAGCACCTGGTAGGCGTGGGTGCGAAGGCGTTACAAGTGCGACCGGTCGCACTCGCCGGACGCGCACGGACAATGCAAGACCTTTCTTCCTTCACCGCTACGGATGAATTGCGGATGTACTTGATTGTTTTAGCTTTGCAAGAGGAACTGGCAGATCAGGCGACGGTGCATTGCGATTTGGCTCCGGCGCGAGGCCTTTGGCAGCAACGCGATGCATATGCAGCGTTGCTCGCAATGTGCACTCGACCCGGAAGCGCGGAGGAAGAGCCGGAACGATTGCTGGCCGATTTGGTGAATCCTCTTGTCATCACCGAGAGCGGTACGCTCAAACCGATCGCTTACGACTTTAACCCATGCTTTGATGTGGCAGCGATCGAAACACTTTCAAGCGCACAACTGTCAGAGTACAAACGGCAGAGGTTGCCCGACTTCCGGATGCTGATCGGCGGGGCGCTCGCCCGGCTCGAAGGTGAGGAGGGACTGGTGGACTGGTTTGATTATTGCGCCCGCCTCAGCGAGAAAGTGCAAGCGACGACTGCAGCGCGACCCAATGGTAACGGCTAAGAAGCTCCGCACTCTTTGTCGTGGCGTATGGTTCGCAGAATCACGTATCAGCAACGAATGAAAAAAATCTATATTCAGCTTGCGGTGATGTGTTAGCTGTTAGCAAATTGAATTAAAAGGAGGTGATCGGGATGAGTTGTCGAACTTAGCCCTGTTCGCTGATTGTGACCCTCACACAACACTGACGGTTAATATTCAAAGAACCCCTGGAGGATAATTTAAATGAAACGGACTATCTCTCTTTATTTTGCGACCGCGCTACTTGCGCTCGTCGTAACCCCAACCGCCATCCTTGCCCAGAGTTTAGGTGATTCAAAAGTGGTCGCCCCGGTTCCATTGCCCGGCTATCCGGAGGGCATCGCCACGCGCGGTAACAGCTTCTACGTTTCCGGGCCCGCGACGTTTGGGTCGCCCCTCGGCTCAGCATATGTGTATGCCTACGATCTCAAGACGGGTGCGTTCGAAGCCAGCTATCCCATCACCATCACCAACCCATTCGCGGGAATGAGCGCTGCATCGTGCGCCGCCTTCGGACCCGACGGTAAGCTCTACGTGATCGAGCCTTTCGTCGGCGTGATCCGCATGGACCTTAATCCCGGTAACACGCAGTCTCTGTATGCGACGTTTCCTCCTCCAGCGGTTCCCGGGCAGTCCCTGCCCAACGACCTTGCGTTCGACAATGCCGGCAACCTCTACGTGACTGACTCGTTTGCGGCGGCGATTTACCGCATCCCGGCCGGAGGCGGCGCGGCAACGGTGTGGTTCACGGACTCACGTCTGGCGGGCGACCCTAACGTGCCCTTTGGCGTAAATGGCATTCGCATGGACGAGAACTATGACAATGTTTATGTGTCGGTGACTGCCGAGAACGGCACCCTGGACGGCGTGATCTACCGTCTGCCTCTGGCTGCCCCTACCGCGCTGAACCTGGACGAGTTTTATCGCTATCCGTTCTTCCCGACATTTCAACTCGCAGGCCCGGATGGGATCGCGTTCGGCAGATCAGGAAAATTGTATGTCGCCCTGGCGGGTACAAGCCAAATCTCCGTGCTACTTCCTGATGGTACAGAGGAAGCGCGTTACTCAGGGCCGGCCGACAACCCCGGCGGGACTCCGGATCCGATGCCCTGGACCAACCCGGCCAACATCGCTTTCGACAAACATACCGGTTCGTTGCTGGTGACCAACCATGCCAGCCTCGTGCCCTTCAATCCGACCCTGTTTTGCGTCTTCGACGTCTTCGTAGACGACAAGGCCCAGCCGCTGCCTTAATCGATCGAAAGAGTGATCGAAGCGCACGCCGATCGGCTCGCAAGCAATCCTCCCGCGCAGTTCCTTCATGGTTCTGCGCGGGAAGGATCTTCAGTTATTGATCGAGCGAGCGCCCGCCTTCGCGTGAGCAAAAGCGGTGAAGACTACTCGATGTGACAAGGCTAAGTCGGTATGGCATTGGCGGTGATCGAGCGTTGCTTGATTTGCAGCAAAGGTTGAATATAATCGCCGCGCCCGAGAGACCATGCTTCACTTGATCCGCAGTCGGTGCCGCCAGGTACCAAAAGGAGAATCATATGCCTGAAGACGACGAGAAACTTGGTCCACTCCCAATGCGCGTACAAGCAGCGCCGGGGTCCGAAGCAGAGTTTCGCCATTTCTGGGCTGCGCAGCGGCGCAGCGGCCACAGCCCTCGCCGAGAAGCGCTAGCGCCTGGCGTTACCGCTTCACCGAAGGATGATTTGATATTCCGCGGTGGCAAGACCCTTCCGCAGATGGGCTATCAAAACATCTATTTGGGGCGGGCCAAGGACTTCGCGTCCGGTGACATCGAGGCGATTGACGATGCGACCACGCGCGTGATGCGCGATGAACAACTCAAGGAGATCGTACAGCAATACTTCCCTGGCAAGCCAGTGTCCTATGACGTCGCTCCGTCGGTGATTCTGAATGAATCCAGGCCCAATGAGATGGGGGAGCGAGACGTTCAGAACAAGATTATCGACTTGTTTGATCGGAACCTCATTCTTGCCACCGACCATGACCGCACGATCTTCAATTTGATCCTTCCGCCCGACACAATTTTGACGCTTGACGGCTCGAGCTCTCGGGACGGGTTGGGTGGCTATCACGGCTCGGTCCATTTCAATCGCAACGGCCAGTCACGGACGCTTTACTACTCGGCGAACGTCTATTCCGCCATCCGCGCGGGCAAGCGGAATGGCATCCCGTTTTTCAGCAAGCCGTGGAAGAACGTGGTGTGCACGCTATACCACGAGTTGATCGAATCCCAGACAGATCCAGATGTCGGTGACGCCATTCGCCAGGGGGATGGACGCTTCGTTGGGTACAGCTCGAACCGGGGCATGGAAATCGGTGATCAACCCATCGCGGCTAACACTCTGGACCGGGTCTTCAAAGAAGTGCTCACGCATCCCGGCCCGAAACCAACACCGGTCCAATTCATGTATTCCAATGAAGTCCACGGCGCGGCAGGGCCGGATGAAAAACCGGCAGACGAATTGAAGATCGACGGGGCAGCGGTGCAGGGAAACATCAGCAACGGCGGCGAACGCGACCGTTATACGATCAAAGTGAATACTGCCGGCACGTACGCGATTGAAACCTCCGGCCCGACCGATACGTTCGTCAGTCTTTTCGGACCGAATAACGAGTCAATACTGATCGCGGAAGATGACGATAGCGGAGCGGGCAACCTGTCGCTGTTGACTCAGCAGCTATTACCTGGAAAATACTTCGTACGGGTTCGTCATTTTAGTCCTTCAAGTACGGGTCCCTACGGTATCGCTGTTCGAAAAGTCGCTAGCCCGTAAGCCGCGACCAACAAATCTTGGTATACGGTTCGCGGAAACAGCTAGGCCATTCGGTAAAGTCCTGACGCCAGACGTCTAAATCATCACAGTAACAGTTTGTTATAAAGTCACATGACCTTAGGGCGTATTAGTGCCATCCTTCGTTATCCGGTTAAGTCAATGGCAGGCGAAATGCTGGATGTTGCCAGTGTTGGTTGGCATGGCATTGAAGGCGATCGCCGGATGGCTTTTCGGCGACTCAATGACAAAAGTAATTTCCCCTGGCTGACCGCCAGCAAACTGCCGGAGTTGATTCTTTATAAGCCTTTCGGACTCGACGGCGACAACGCTGCACAACTTCCGACGCACGTTCGTACACCGGACGGAAAAGAGTACGAACTCGGAAGTGACGAACTACGCAAGGACATTTCTTCGCGCTATGGCAGCGATGTCGAATTAATGAATCTCAAGGCCGGCATTTTCGACGAAGCGTCGATTTCGGTAATCACGACGACCACCGTGCAATGCATCGAACGCGAATCAGGCCGGCAGCTCGACCTGCGCCGATTTCGCCCAAACGTCGTGATCGAAACCGACAGTGCTGAACCGTTTGCGGAAGACCGATGGGTGGGCCAGACACTGACTTTTGGTGAAGGTGACAACTCCGCCGCCGTCAAGATTTATATGAAGGATGAGCGATGCCGGATGGTGAACCTTGATCCGGACACAGCCGAGCGAGATGTTCAAGTGATGAGGACTGTTGTGCGGCTGAACAAGAACTACGCCGGCGGTTACGGTACGGTGGTCAGAGCGGGCGAGCTTCGTGTCGGTCAATCCGTGACCTTGGGAGAGTAAGTGTCCTCATTCGCCTTCGCTCTGTGTCTCTGTGAAAAGCTCCGTGTCTCTGTGGTAAGTCTCTGTTTAGACATTTTTACCGCGCGTCGCGGCTTTGTCCAAAAAGCCGAGTTAGCGAACAAACTCGTCGAGCTGCGTAGCAGCGGTCTTAGCTAAGCCCAAGGCGAGGCTTTGCGAGCCTTGGGAAACCATGCCCGTATAGACCAGCGGAGCCCGCGAAGGGGGCGACATCTTTGGAGTGTGGCGACTAGTCTGCGCACTCGAAAATTTGTCGCCGCTCCGCGGCTCCTACAAATTTTATTAACCATCGTAACCCAAGGCTCGCAAAACCTCGCCTTGGGCTTAAATACATCCGCTGCTTTGCAGCTTCGTTGAATATTGTCAGCCAGATCTGAAGTGATCAGCGATCAATCAAGCATTAGCGTCCTAAGACTTTTGGGCGACACTTGTTCAATCAGTAAACGAACACGCGCTTGACACTCAATGGCGCGCGCATTATCTTCCAATTTCTTTCTAAGTTCAGCCTCTTCAGTTCATCGTTAGGCAGCAAACCTGCGGCTGAAGTGTGCAAATCGCAAAGCTTCCGGAGGACAGGGAATGGCAGTTAAAGTTGGCATCAACGGGTTTGGACGCATCGGCCGCAACATCTTTCGCACGGCCCTGGGCGACAAAGACATCGACTTCGTCGCCGTCAACGACATCACCGATACAAAGACTTTGGCGCACCTGCTGAAATACGATTCAGTGCTCGGGAATCTCGAACATGACATCAAGGCGTCGGAAAAGGGAATCACCGTCGAAGGCGAAGAGTTCCAGGTGTTTTCCGAACGAGATCCTTCGTTGATTCCGTGGGAATCGGTTGGCGCTGAAATCGTCATTGAATCCACCGGACGCTTTACCAAAGCCGAAGACGCCAAGAAACACCTGCGCGGCAGCGTCAAGAAAGTGATTATCTCGGCGCCCGCGAAAAATGAAGACATCACAATCGTGCTCGGCGTGAACGAGGACAATTACGACCCGGCCGCGCACCATGTCATTTCCAACGCGTCGTGCACGACGAATTGCCTGGCGCCCGTCGCGAAGGTAATCCACGAAAAGTTCGGCATCCGCAACGCGCAGATGACCACGATTCACTCGTACACAAACGATCAGCAACTGCTCGACTTGCCGCACAGCGACTTAAGACGTGCGCGCGCTGCGGCGCTGAACATGATTCCGACTTCGACGGGGGCGGCGAAAGCGGTTGCGCTCGTATTGCCGGAACTAAAAGGCAAGTTTGATGGCATTAGTGTCCGCGTACCGACGCCGAACGTTTCGCTCGTGGACGTGGTTATCTCTGTCGAAAAGGAAACGACGACCGAAGAAGTGAACAAAGCGCTCAAGGACGCCGCGAACGAAGAGTTGGCCGGAATCTTGAGCTTCTCTGAAGAGCCGCTCGTGTCCTCAGACTTCAAACAGAATTCAAACTCCTCGATCGTCGATTCCGAATACACGAAAGTGATCGGTGGCAACATGATCAAGATCCTTTCCTGGTACGACAACGAGTGGGGTTACTCCTGCCGCGTGCGCGACCTGATCAAGTACATTGCTGGAAAAGGACTCTGAAGACCGTCCGTAGTCAGTTGCCAGTGGTTCAATGCGGTGCTTTGTACTTTGTGCTTCGTGCTTTGACCTCGTCGCGCAGCAGCCAACTTCAATCGAAAAGGTAATCTGGGAAACAAATCAAAGTACAAAGAACAAAGTAGAACACCTGACTACTGACAATGACTAAATTGTCCATCCGCGACCTCGACCTCAACGGCAAGCGCGTCTTCATCCGAGTCGATTTTAACGTCCCCATCAAAGACGGTAGGTGTGACGACGACACGCGCATTCGTGCGGCGTTACCCACCATCAACTACGCGATCGAACACGGCGCGCGCGTGATTCTCGCGTCGCACCTGGGCCGGCCCAAAGGTCAACGCGTCGATAAGTACAGCTTGCGGCCCGCGCACGAAAAACTTCAGGAACTGCTGGGAACGCCGTCAACCGAAGTCGCAATAGCCAGCCCAATCGGCTCCGAGAGTGGCAGCCGCTCAATCACTTTTGCGCCGGACTGCATCGGCGAAGAAGTCCGGAAAATGACCGAGCAAATGAAGGACGGCGACGTGCTGCTGCTCGAAAATCTTCGTTTCCATCCCGAAGAAGAAAAGAATGATGAAGCCTTCGCGAAAGAACTAGCCTCACTTTGCGATCTCTACGTCAATGATGCATTCGGCGCGGCGCATCGCGCGCACGCGTCCACGGCCGGTATCACAAAGTTCGTTGAGAAAGCGGCAGCTGGTCTGCTGATGGAAAAAGAACTTGAGTATCTAGGCCGCGTAATTGAGAATCCTGAGCATCCGTTCGCTGCGATCCTCGGTGGCGCAAAAGTCTCGGACAAAATTCCAGTAATTGACGCGCTTATCGGACGCAAAGTCGATCGGTTGTTAATTGGCGGCGCGATGGCTTACACGTTTTTAAAGGCTGAAGGCTTCACCGTCGGAAAGTCGCTCGTGGAAAATGATCAGCTTCACACTGCATCGGAGATCAAACAGCGATGCGAACAGTCTGGCGTGCAGCTGCTTCTGCCCACGGATCATCAAGTGGTCGACAGCTACGAGCCGGTGAAGGGAAGCGCGATTGTGGCGAAGACGATCCCGATTGAATTTACGAATGCGGGACACGCGGGCATGGACATCGGCGTGGAAACGGTGATGCACTTTTCGCAGGCTTTGAAAGATGCGACGACGATCATTTGGAACGGTCCGATGGGCGTCTTCGAAGAGCCGCCATTCGACCAGGGCACAATCGGAATCGCGCGCGCGGTCGCCGAAGCTGCGGATGGCGGCGCGATTGTGATTGTCGGCGGGGGTGACTCTGTCGCGGCGGTGACAAAAGCCGGCGTCGCCGATCGCATCACACACATTTCCACCGGCGGCGGAGCCACGCTGGAATTTCTTTCCGGAGACGAGCTGCCCGGCGTCAGTTCGCTGACTGATAAGTAGTGCCGTGATCGACGGCCCCGGCTCAAGCCAAAAGCCAAGTTTGTAAGTCTGCTAAAGAGCGAGGCGTAAACACATCGCCCGCATGTACTTTACTGGTAGCAGCGAATTCGAAACGTGTTCCGGTCGCGTTCGAGGCGGCTAATCTCGATTGTCGAAGTCCCGCGGGGACATATTTTCTCATCGTCCCACCAGTTTTGGCCACGTCCCGGCCTGTCGGACCAACGCACATGTGCGGCCGCGAAGTGGACCACGGTGCCATTATTCACCCTATCGAACAAGGGGTGGTTATACGGATCGGGCACTAAAATGTTAGGCCAGCCAATGTGCAACACGTCCCGTCTGTCAAAATCGAAGATCTCAGTCAACAACGTCGGTCGGATCAAAAACCGCTGATTGTTGCCATTGTGACAGGCGAATTGCTGCAGCCTTCTGCCCGCTTGTGTATCCCCCTCTTCGATATCCAGGCACAGAGTGGGGGCTAGTCTTGGGTGAATTTTGTATGACCCCGCACCAGTCGCTCTCAGCTCAAAGTGCTGATTAGTTTGCCCGTTGCAAGCGTAGAGCTGAAGACGCTCTCCTGAGGTTCGAGATCCCGAAGGCACATCAAGGCAACGCCGCCTCGCTTCGATGGTAAAAAATTGAGTATTGGAAACCGGTCGGGCGTAGAACCACATCGCTTCCTCAGACCGACACGGTTGTTGGACCACGCGCCAGATGCCGCGGCCGTGTTCTGAAACACTCATGCAAAGACCGCTGCTGACAACTCGCATGGATGAGCCGACGTTACCCGGGGTGACGTTGGCTTGCACATGGGGGACGTTGGCTTCCGCGTTTGAACCCCCAGCACAGAGAGACAGGAACATAACCAGTTTGAAGGCCCAGTGAGAATTGAATCGATTCATGGGAATCTCCTTTTTTAGTGAGGTTAAAAAGCCAGAAATGGGCCCCCTTTTGAATCAACATTAGTTCCTAAAGTTGATGACAAGAACACTGAATGTATTTCGTGAAGAGCGGTCTCTAATGGCTGGCTGCTTCGCCTGGCCCCCGGGCTTTGCTACTATCGAAACTCATTTTGACACTTAAACAATGCGTAAACCTGTCATTGCTGGAAACTGGAAGATGTACAAGACGGTCGCCGACTCAGTGGCGACGGCCGTCGCTTTGAAACCTTTGGTCGCTAACGCGAATCACTGTGAAGTGGTTATCGCGCCAGTGTTCCCGGCGTTGAAATCTGTCGCTGATCGTCTGGAGGGTTCGAACATTCGCGTCTCGGCGCAGAATTGTTCGACGGAACACAACGAAGGCGCCTTTACGGGTGAAGTAGCGGCCTTCATGGTGCGCGACGCCGGCTGCTCGCACGTGATTGTGGGCCATTCGGAACGTCGCCAATACTTTCTCGAGACGGATCAAATCGTCAGCAAGAAAGCCCAGGCCGGACTCGCCGCGGGCCTGACCGCGATCGTGTGTGTCGGCGAAACGCTCGATCAGCGCGATGCGGGCAAGGCTCTTGATGTGGTGAAAGAGCAGCTAACCGGCAGTTTGAGCGGGTTGACAGCCTCAGACCTCGACCGTATCATCGTTGCTTACGAACCTGTCTGGGCCATTGGTACTGGACGCACCGCGACGCCGGAGCAAGCGCAGGAAATGCACGCGTTTATCCGGCGCGTTTTTACGGAAGGACACTCGCCGGCCGCGGCGGAAAACCTGCGGATTTTGTACGGCGGATCAGTCAAACCGGACAACATCACGGGCTTGATGAAACAGCCTGATATTGATGGCGCCCTCGTCGGCGGTGCGAGTTTGAAGGCCGAGAGCTTCGCTGAGATTGTGAATTACCTAAAGTAGAATCGTGAATAGTTAATCGTAAATAGACGAACGCAGGGTAGGGCACTTCTATTTACCATTCACGATTTACGATTAACTAATTATGATCGCTTACGTTTTATACGGATTATTCATTCTGGCGTGCGTTGTTTTGATCCTCGTCATCTTGCTGCAACCAGGCAAGGCCGATGCGGGCGCATTGTTCACCAGCTCAGTTTCGAGCACGGCGTTCGGACCGCGCGGCACGGCAAGCTTGCTGGCAAAGATTACGATCGGCGCGGCGTCGGCCTTTATGCTGATTGCATTGATGCTTTCGCTGCCGTGGCTCACGGGCACGAGTTCGGTTTTGCAGTCCGGTGTAACGGATGCTCCCGTGACGACGCCGACGCCCGTAGCCTCGCCAACGACAGCGGCGCCGACCCCGACTCCGTTTTCAACTGTCATCACGCCTTCGCCGCAACCGAGCAAGTAGAACTCTGAACTCGATTCGGCGTTGCTGTTTGATAATCCTGCCTGAACGAGCCGAAGTGGCGGAACTGGTAGACGCGCACGTTTGAGGGGCGTGTGAGGTAACTCGTGGGGGTTCGAGTCCCCCCTTCGGCACCATCCTTTTCATGTTCCTTAGCAAAACCGCATCGTTTTAAAATTAGGGTCCTCTTAGTGCCCACTGTTGTCACCCTTTTCCTCGCAGTGATGTGCGAATAGTGTGTAAAGACCCAACGGTGCAACATGGAATGGCAGCTATGTCGCAGGCACACCTTTATCAGCTACAGTCGTCTTGTAGAGCTAATCATTAACGTTATTTCTGGTTTTGGAGTCCGGTTTGCCGCGAACGTACTCGACGCCGTTTCTTTCATAGATTCCAAAGTTCGGATGCTTACCGTCTTTAACTTCTCGGACGATAGTGCGACGAGCAATGTGGGAGCCACGTCCAGGTATTGTGTATGAGTCGTTCTCACCATTTTCACCGTCGTTGTTGCCTTTAATTGTGTCTGCCATGACTGCTCCTTTCGTTTGCAACTGAACTCTTTCACTTCTCACAGGCGATTCCATTACCGTCTCGGTCTAGCCCGTAGATGTCTGTTCCGATGACCCGGATAGGCCCTCGCACGTAAGCTGGTCCATTGCCGCCGCCGCCAGCGCAGTCAACGTCGCTGGCAATAGGAACGCAGGGAGAATAGTTGGGATCGCAATTAGAGGCCTTTTCACTTGCCTGATTCGACGATGACAACGCATCAGGACTACTTCGGGTCATGGGACTCGAAACCGTTGGCGGCCCTTTGCCTTGACGCTCGGTCTCAGACTTAGGGCCGTAGCAGCCGGCAGTTAGAAGGGAAAATAAAGCAAGAGCTAGAGGGACTGTCTTCATAACCCGCAAAAAAAGGGCTCGGAATTGTTGCTTTAATGCAAACTGCGCCAACTAACTAGCTCGTGTGGCAAGCGTTGCAGCAGTAGAAGCAACCATTACAGTGGCTGTAATACTCTTTCGCCTTCGTTACCGCGGGGCGGCAGCTAGAATACTCTCCCAAGTAGACTCGATTTTCAGACTCGGGAAAAAACGAACAGCGTGGAACGTGAACTTCATGATCCCCGTTAGTCTGAGCATTTTTGTTGACGTAGTATTTTTCCATCGCTAAACCTCCATCCCTTTCTCCCGGTCTTCAAGATATCGATGAATTTGTTCGCGCTAGAACAGAAGCACGCTAGGAAACTTGCAACTTCGCAAGTTGTAAGGTTAAACGTAACCGTGTTAAGGCGCGTCTACCCGATCGATCATAGAGGGCCTACCGGCCCGTGATAGAAGATGGCCTTCCGACTAACGGGCCCGTAGGAAATTAACTTCTATCTATCCGAGCCCAGCACACTCTTTGCAGAGCGGTCGGTCACCAGTACCCTCAACGCGGTTTTCTTTTTCGATGTTGTTTCCCGTGTTGCAGTCGGTGTCGTTGTGGTAAACATACGGGTCATTCGGAAGTTTCGAATGCCACGGACTGGTCTTAGCCATTAGAAATTTGGCCCTTCCTTAGATTTTCGAAAGTCTGACCAGTGACTATGGCGAAAAAGCCATAACGTTACAGTGGCGCCACGTTATTTCGTTTTCTTGACTTCCTGAAGACTCTTAGAAGGTGCTGGGAGTATTTGAGGCTTTTGCGCATTACGGCATCGAGTGAGTAGTCACTGAGGGTTGAAGTCACAGAGTTGAATTCGATTTATCGCCATTCCCCTTGCAAGACAAATGGGGCCCAATAATAGGGTGACGCCCATCGTTTGTCGCTCATCACGGACAATTGTGCAGCCCGAAGAGCCGCGGCGGGCGGCCGGCCTTCCTTTAACATCCCTTGATAAAATCGCACCATCAGTTCAGTCGTTGCGGAGTCGCTCACACCCCAAAGACTTACGACCACCCGTGGTGATCCGGCGTACATGAATCCGCGTGTTAGGCTCACAAGCCCCTCCCCTTTAATGTCTTTACCAATGCCGGTTTCGCACGCACTTAGAACCACCGCCTCGGCCGGAATCTTTAGATTGAAGATCTCATGCGCCAGCAAGAAGCCGTCTTGGGGTTCTCCACGTTCGTTCACCAGAGAGAAAACTAACCCGGACAATTCTGGGTGGACGCTGTTCAAAAGACCGTGGGTGGAAAGATGTACGTAGCGATACTGGGCCAGCTCGGCGCTGGTTGCCGCCTCCCGATTGGCGGTAAAGTCCAGCGCTAGTCGCCGCTCATTTTCGGGAACCATCGCCACGATCTGCTCTGCTTCTCGACGCGTACCGGGCAGACGAGGAATGTCCAATCCACTGGATAAACCTGTATCTTCCTTAGCTTTGATAAGCTGTCGGTCTTTTTTGCTTTCATTGCGCGGCGGTGGGCTCCTGTTTTTCTCTGTCTTAACGCGCTCATCGGTTTTCATAAACACTGGATCGGCCAGCACCGCGACAGTTTTAGGCGCCCGTTCACGTCCCGCGACTTCCTCTCGGATCACTGCCAGTGTTGAGGCGGAGGGCAGATTGACGATCTCGTGATCAGCTATCAAGTTTCTCGGCTCTGTGACAGTTCCTTTTTGATTCCCCCTGGTAGGGCCGTCGGTCCCCACCGGCAACGCGGCAAACGGAATAAAGTGGAGCGCGCCGTCAGCGACAACCACCAATCGCTTCTTGCCCGTGCGTCCCACTTCGGGAACGAGCACCATCCGGCTTAACGATGCGGCAGCCAGGGGGATGGCGGCGTCCGACCTACTGATTCGGACCGCCCGCTGTTCCTTCGTCTCACCTTTCACGTCTGCATTCCGTGCGTTCAAAAGATTGTAAAAGTGGGCGACAGCACTTTCAATATCAGAACGTTTGGCTAACTCGTGGCTGGTGATCGCGGCTGAAGTCACAACCCATACAAAGCTACGCTCCTCACCCAGCGCATACTCCAGCAAGACAGTCTCTTGATCCAGTACCTGCGTCTGAATCTCCCTTACAGTGAGCGGGCGCGGTTGCATCAGCGCAGCATACTGCGGGCTGTTTTGCCGGATCTCTGTTTCGACCTGCTGCAAATCCTTAATCAACGCCTGGATTTCTTCGGCGATCGCCTTGGCTTGTGCCTCTGAGTGCTTTTGCGACACCAAGCTCATTTGTGTTTGGGCTTTCGCGTTGAGCCGGCGCTGAGTCTCCTGTTCGCGCTGTAACAGTGCAGCATCAACGCCTTGGCGTATGTCGGCGTTTGCTTCGTTAAGCGTGTCAAGCAGGGAGCGCGCGCGCGCGCGTTCGGTCGCATGGAGTGCCTTTGCGTTGTAGCCGTCGTTTGGATGCTGCTTGTGCAGACGCATTAGCAGGTCGATGTAGAACTCGTAGTAATCCTGTGCGCCGGCGAAAAACGAGAGACGAAGCTCCGGATTAACTACTTTTGTTCGGATAGACTCGACATTCGCGATGGCAGACTCGATCGCTCTCAAAGAGGCGGCGAGATCTCCACGATCTCGTTCTCCGATAGCGATTTGCTTCAGTGTGAGTGATTCAGCATGGCGGTCACCAATGGCGCGATGGAGCGCAAGCGCCTGATCACAATAGATAAAACCCTTCTTATGATCACGAGCACTAATGTAGCTCATGCAAAGCCCGAAGAGCGCAACGCCCTCGCCGGGGCGATCATGCTCGGATTGAAAGAGAGGCAAAGCTTGCTCGTAATACGAAAGAGCTTTTTGAGTTTCGTGTTCAAAACTGTGGTCCAGGCCCAGCCCTAAAAGCGCAAGAGCCTGTCCGCGAGGAATGCGGAAGGCGCGCGACAATGACAAAAGTTGCTCAAGACCCTCTCGCGCCTTCTCCGGCTGATCCACTACATTCTGACCCATCAGCTTAAAGAGCGGGGCAAGTGCAGGCAGAGCAGTTGTGTCCCTCTCACGCGGCGCGGTGGAGCGGGAGATCGCGAGAACCTTGCTGTAATAAGTGATCAACTCCTCAGGTTTTCCCAGAAGCACATAAAGACTTCCGATCACAGTTAGCGCCATCGCTTCACCCTGCCGCTCGCCCGCGGTGTGAAAGAGCGCCAAAGCCTGGCCCAAATAGTCCAGCCCTTTCTCCATTTCGCCTAACTTGGTATGTATTAGCCCAAGATGAAGCAGGGTGCTGGCCTCCCCTTTCTGCTCGCCGGCAATTCGATAGAGGGGCAGCGACTCCATGTACTTTTCCATCGCCTTTTGATCTTGCCCGACCTGGCTGTAGGCGACGCCAATCATCGTCAACATAACAGCGTCGCCGACAGGCAGGTTAAGGGGGCGAAGCGCTACTCGTGCCGATTCGAACTTTTCAATGGCTTTTGTTAGAGATGCCGGCGAGCCTGCGGCGAACAGATGCAACCCCTCGTTCGCTAGTCGGATAAAAGCATTTTCAGGGGTCTCTTTCGTCGGTTGTGCTGACGGTGTGCCGAGTAACAGAAAGAAAGTTACCAATAGAAAAAGGTATCGGAAAGGAATTGAGCAGTTCGGGGTGAGTGACCTGCTGGGAGATGGTGGACTCATGGCAAATTTCCTCAGCACAAAGGATCTTTTCTTTGCGCCCGATGGTGAGTTGGATTCACATCGCCCGTATGGTTCTGCGAAAGGGGCGGACTCTTAGATCAACCTCCAGACTCGGTGCTTTTCAAGTTTTCGAGGCCGGAATTTCATTTTTCAGCCAGCTGCGTGCGAAATTCCACTCGCGCTCAACCGTGGTCTTTGAGACTCCCATGAGCTTCGCTATTTCGCCGAAGGTAAATCCTCCAAAGTAACGCTGCTCGACAACGGTTGCTTTGCGCGCGTCGAAAGTCGCGAGCTTCATCAGCGCCTCATGCAGGAGTAGCAATTCTTCCGATGCCTTGTCCGTCAACTTATCAGCCTCTGTGATCTCAACCTGGGCCACGCGAGTACCTCCCCTGGTTATTTGCTTTCTGGCGTATTCAACCAGGACTTGACGCATGCGGCGGGCGATGAGCGCGTAGAAGTGTTTTCGATTGTCCCAATTGATCTTGTCTGCCCGTATTAACCGGATAAGCGCCTCATCGACCAGTGCGGTCGTTTGCAGGATATGGCCGGGTCTCTCTTTACGCATATAGGCGTGGGCAATTTTCTTCAGCTCACGGTCTACCAGGGGTATCAGCTTGGCGAGAGCTTCCGAATCGCCCTGGCTCCATGCTTGCAGCAACTTAGTTATTTCATGAGAGTTGAGTGTTTGATCTTTCACATTAAACCGGTGGCAGATTATACATCCAGAACGTTTTAGAAAACGGTGATTTCGTGTTTGATTTATGGGGCTCAGTCTCTGACTAGTAATATCCTGCTACGCTAAAATGAATGGCCAAGCTGCTGTCCAAAACACTATTGCCATCGGAACTAGCCGTGTATAAGATGTCGCCGCGCCGAACCGCTAATAGTCCCGAACGCGAGTTCGCTCGCCGATCAACTTCCCATGACCGGAGATAGTTGAATGGACCCTCACACTTGGGATCGCATTCAAGAGATTTATTACTCAGCCTTGCCGATCCCTCCCGGCCAGCGATGCGATTTCGTTGCGCGAGAGTGTGACTTCGATCCGGTTCTCACAAAACAGGTTTGCTCGCTGCTGAAAGCTGACTCGTCTGCGCAATTTCTCGAAGCGCCGATCTTCAGACTCGGTCTCAGGATTCTGAGCACGGACGATCCCACAGAATTGGATATTTCTGACTCGAATGATGAACTAATCGGTTCGACTATTGATGATCGATACGTGGTCGAGAGACGTCTCGCTAAAGGTGGCATGGCCCGCGTGTATCTGGCGCGCGACCTTACGCTTGATCCGAAGCGCGTGGTGTTGAAAGTCCTGCTGGACGAATCACTGCGTAACGCAGAGATCGTTCGGAAATTCAAGGAGGAGAAAAGGGCTCTCGCCCATGTTGTTCATCCCGGCGTGGTAACCATTTTGGGTGCCGGTGAGTTGCCGGATAAGAAACCTTACCTGGTGATGGAGTATGTGGCCGGCGCTTCTCTGCGCAACTTGATTAACGAAAAGCCCCAGGGTCTTCCGTTCGAACGCGCGGCGTTCATCATCAGAGGCATTGGCTCCGCGCTCAATGCCGTCCACCGCAACGAGATTTATCACCGCGATCTGAAGCCGGAAAACATCATGCTCCAGGACCTCGGAGCCAACGAAGAGCAGGTGAAAGTTGTGGATTTCGGCATTGCGAAAGTCAAAGCGTCGTTGATGGGTCCCACCAATATTGAGGACTCAGTCACGATGGGGACGGTAGCCTACATGTCTCCTGAGCAATTGCACGGTGACAGGGTGTCGGCGCCGAGCGACGTTTATTCGTTTGCCGTGGTCGCTTATGAATTGTTGACCGGCCGACGGCCATTCGTGTTTGAAACGCCGGCTGATTTGTGGGAACTGCAGCGCCAGGGAATCAGGGCCAAACCGACAGCCTTGCGGCCCAAGTTGTCCGAAGAAGCGGAAGCGATCATCCTCAACGGTTTGTCATTTGACCCGGGGGCCCGTTACCACGCGGGTGAATTCGGCAACCGATTGTCCAGCGCGTTACTGGCAAATGCTCCGGCGCACCCAGTCGTCGGCAGAAAACTACGACTAAGAGAGCGGTTTATGATTGCGACCGCTGCCGTTCTGCTCCTGGCAATGGTGACCGGAGTGTACTGGCTGATTTGGCGACCCGGGTTCGGGACCGCGACGAATACTCGTTCGTCGCCGTATCGAACGTTGAGTTACTCATTCACCGTACAAAAGATGCGCGGCGGACAGCTGTACCAGGAGCCTTTTGAATCAGCAGAACCGAACGTTTTCGAAAGCGGCGATAAATTCCGTCTCAACGTTTTCAAGCGACAGGCTGGACATCTCTATGTCTTTAGTCAAGGCCCACCTGAACAAGAGGTCTTTAATATTATTTTTCCTACAAAGGCGGCGAATGATGGGACCGCCCGGTTGGAACAAAATCAGGACTTCCAAACAAATTGGAACACCTTTACCGGCGAAAAGGGAAAAGAACGTTTATGGATTGTGTGGTCGCAGGCTAAGGTCGTGCCGCTGGAAGTCGCAGCCCTCGACGCCTTTAAGAGCCCGGAAGGCGCAGTCACCGATACATCTATTGTGAAGACGCTGAGAGATTTTCTGTCTGAAAACTCGACACCTGAACCGAAAACCACTAAGGACACAGCCAAACAACGAACCAGTGTTTGGGCCAGCGGAAATTTACTGGTCAAACTTGTGGAGTTGGAACATCAATGACTTACGAGGCCAACTATGAAACCACCCTTACATGTGAAATGGTTCGTGATCTTGTTGCTCTCGCTCGCGAGCATTGCAGGCTTACGAGTCGAAGGGTATGTCAGCCCGAGCCAGGACCCGCAACGGAAAATTGTTTCTGACGACTTCATCAAGAGCCGCAGAGAAGTCGACCCGCGCCGCAAGGGAAGATCACGTGGGCAAGTCAGACGTCCCACTTACCGGCTCGTTTCGAATCCCGCCGCTGGCTCACGGCCTCCGCCCGCGAATTTCGAGGAGCTAGGAATTACGATCTGGCGGTTGCGACCGGCGAGGACGGGTGATTCTGGCCGACGCGCTCTCATCCGGGAAAAGAGTAAAGGATCGCTTTGGGCTGCCGAACGAGTCCAAAGCGACGGCACATTTCGAGAGGGCGATTACATTCGTATCAGCGTTGAGTCCCCGCGGGGCGGATACCTCTATGTAGTCGACCGAGACGTTTTGGCCGACGGCTCAACTGGCGAGGCGATGCTAATCTTTCCGTGGGCTGAGGCTGACAACAAACTGGTTCCGGGAAGTCTTATTGATATTCCTGGCCAGGAAGAAGACCCGAACCATTTCACCGCCCGGATCACGCGCCACAACCAGGTCGGCGAGTTGCTGACCTTCATAGTCACCGCCACTCCACTCGATCTCCCGCTGTCTGACAAACCGTTGCATATCGAATCGGGGGAACTTAGCCGATGGGAAAAATTGTGGGGCGGCGTGAGCGAGCGTTACGAAATGGAGGGGGGAGTTGGCCAGGCCTGGACGCAAGAGGAAAAACAAGCCGCCGCGAAGAAGACCCGACAACTAACCCGGGACGATCCCGGTCCGCAGACGATCTATCGCGTCTCGGCGACGAATACAAAGGCCATGCTGGTGAACGTACGGTTGAGCTATGGGAAGTGATTCGCTTATCGCGACTCGGTCCACGCGATTCGAAATCGACGGCTCGGCTTCACGTTGCCGGCAATTCCGCCTTTCTCGCCACCGATTACTCAAGCCTGAATTTCCGCCCGCTCTGCCATTATTCCTTGTAGTTATTGCCTTGGCACAGTCATCAGCCCAGGTGAAAAGTGCCTTCGCCCAACCACAATCGCAACAGTTGTCCGAAGCCAGACGCCTGAACCAGGAAATCGAGCTGCTGTCGAAGGAAGGGAAATATGCGGAGGCAATTCCGCGGGCTGAACGTCTTGTGTTCCTACTGGAGAGAATGTTTGGCACGGACGATATTGCAGTTGCCCGATTGCTGAACAATCTTGCGGGCTTCCATCGACAGGTAGGTAACTATCACCTAGCTGAATTGCGGTATAAGCGATCGCTTGCTATTGCCGAACGCAGACTTGGGCCTACTCACCGAATTGTAGTTTTGTGTCTTGTCAATCTTGCCGGCTTATATCGTTTGATGGGCGACTATGTTCGCACGGAGCAATTCTACAAAAGGGCGCTTAACGTAGCTGAAAGCCCTTCTGCCGATCCATCAAGCCCTGACGTCGCCAGCATCCTGAACAGCCTCGCGGGTTTCTACAGTGAGAGAGGTGACGATGAGCAAGCCGAACAGTTGCTGCGGCGCGCGATAACCATCGCCGAGAGACTCCCACGCGAAGATATGAATCTGGCTACGGCGCTCAACAGTCTGGGTTTTGTCTATGTGAAGAAAATGGATTACCGGGCTGCGAAGACGTATTTCAGACGAGCAATTTCCCTGACAGAAGGACTCGGCGGGGCGTCCAACCGGCACTTGTTGGCAGCCTCGCTAAGCGGTTTAGCCAGAGTCTATGAAGAGGAGGGTGACTTCAAACTGGCCCGACCATTTTATGAAAGTGCGCTCACCATAACGGAAAAGGCCCTGGGTAGCGACGCTATTTCGACTGCGACGTCTCTCAACAATCTTGGACTGCTTCACATGGAGCTGGGTCATAACGCGACGGCGCAACCGCTGCTGGAACGCGCCTTGGCGATTTACGAAAGGCGTTACGGAAAGAACTCGGTTTATGCCGTTTCCCCGCTAATAAATCTCTCAAAGATTTACGAAGCCAGAGGTGAGTTCAATTATGCCGTGAGCCTTCTCGTGCGCGTCTTCAACATACGCGAGAGGACGCTGCGATTAGTCGTAGCTACGGGCTCTGAGCGACAGAAGCGCCTCTATGTCGCAACGCTGTCCCAAGAAACCGACGCTATTGTGTCCCTGATGGTCCAGGCGGGGCCGGGTAATAAGGAGATCGTCGAGCTTGCTCTAACGTCAGTACTGCGGCGCAAGGGACGAGCGCTCGACGTGCTAAGCGGCCAGATTGAAAAGTTGCGCCGGCGCGCAGGCCCTCAGGACGTCGCGCTGCTGGATGAGTTGTCAGTGGCCAAGGGGCAGCTAGCGAACATCATGCTCGACCCTAACCGCGCCGGTGATGAAGACCGGCAAGCCTACGCGTCAACACTGGAAAAGCGAGTCGATGAGCTGGAAGGAAACATCGCAGCTCATAGCGATGAGTTCCGGTAGCAATTACGGCCGGTAACCCTGGAACATCTGGTAACCGCGATACCGCCGGGCGCAGCGCTGGTCGAAATCTTTAGCTATCGACCATTCGACCCGAAAGCCACGACTCAGGCTAAGAAGTTCGGCGATGCGCGATACGTTGCGTTTGTGCTTCGCCGCGAGGGGCATGCATCGTGGGTGGAACTGGGGGATGCACGTGTCATAGACAAACAGGTCAGCCAATTTCGCGCGGCCCTTCAAGATCGCACTAGCCGCAACTCAAAAGAGGTTGGCCGCGCCTTGTATGAGCAAGTCATGCAACCGATTCGCACTCTATTAGGAGACTCGGGCCACATCCTCCTATCGCCCGATGGAGGCCTTAGCCTGATTCCTTTTAGCGCGCTGGTCGATGAACAGAACCATTATTTGATCGAGAAGTATTTGATCACTTACCTGACCAGTGGCCGAGATCTGTTGCGGTCGCTGTCGCCGGGCCAGACTCTCAACCGGCCGCTTGTGATTGCAAATCCTCTCTTTGAGGGCGTTGGAAATGACGACCCTGGCCCTCAGGATTCCTCGGCACTTATGGAACGCGCAATCGATTTCACGAAAATCAAATATTCACCGTTGCCGGGTAGTGCACTTGAGGCGAAGGAAATCGCTGCTGTTCTGACTGATGCAGAAGTTTTGACTGGAGCCGAGGCGACTGAGCGTTTTGTGAAAAGGGCCATCAGGCCGCGCATTTTGCACATAGCTACGCACGGTTTTTTCCTTGAAGATCAAAAGAGTACGAAACCAGGCGAGCGTGGACTTGTTCGCGAGCGCAGCGACCTGTCTTTGGAAAACCCCCCTGTTGCGATCGGGCCTCATTCTGGCGGGGGTGGCGAGACGTAGCAGCGGCCCGGGAGAGGATGGTGTTCTCTCGGCTCTGGAGACAGCGGCACTGGATCTTAGAGGCACGCAACTAGTCGTGCTGTCCGCTTGCGAAACTGGAATCGGCGACGTAAAGATCGGCGATGGTGTCTTTGGTTTGCGGCGGGCGCTCGTGCTCGCAGGCGTGGAGAGCCAAATGATTAGTCTGTGGCAGGTGGATGATAAAGCGACCCGCGAGCTGTTGGTTGACTTTTATACGCGCCTGCAAAGAGGAGAGGGAAGAGGCGAGGCATTGCGGAATGCCGAACTTGCGTTGATGAGAACGGTGGGACGTGAGCATCCGTTCTTCTGGGCAAGTTTCATCGGAGTCGGGGATTGGCGACCTGTTAACCGAAACTAGTGGGAAACAGCCACTTAAGTCGCTAAATATCGTTCTTAGACGGCACGAAATAAAATTAGACCAGCAATTCTATCGCGTCAGAAACTCGCCAAATCTAGTTCGACCCAACTAACGTCTCCGGCCCTCTCTGAAGGTGGGGGCCAGTCTGTCACTGCGCTTTTTGGTACCAGAGGATGCACTCCAATCCGAGGAGAAAATAAAGAAGGAATCGCCATTGCGCTAATTGAATGAACAGACCGCTGTTAGGGTTGGAACGCAGGTTTTCAAATAAATGAGCTGTACCTAACAGGGCGACGCAGAATGTGCCAAGTAAGATTCCCGCCAGCCACCAGGTTTTGAGATAAACGCCGCCAGGACTGGCGTAACGATGCCCTTCCAACCCGGCCCGCCACGTTCCATTCAGCAACTCAGACTCCTTCGCCACGATGAGATGAAATGGCAGCACCACAAACAGCACAACCAGGGGCAGCACATAATAGACACTCTTTAAAAACGCTCCTTGTGCCGGATAGGTCTGAAATAATGCTTTGGTTATCGCATGGTTTGGCAGGAACAGTCCCGAAACCAGGTAGAGCGTCAAGCCCGCGCCGATGAAGACCGACAAAGAAAATAGACTCCCCGATGCTGAGCCTCTTGACGTCCGTCTTAATCCTCCAACCAAACCTATCAAAGATGTTCCCATCACCCACAAAAAGATTAGCGGCGTGATCCTCAAGGCCCGTATTCCGTAGGTCTCATACTCATATGCGACCTCCAGCATGAAAGCGACCGAGTAATAGAGTGCATACAAAACACACGCTGCCAATAAGTGCCAAACATGATTTCTTAAGGGCGACGAAAGCAGCCGGCTGGTCGGATCGAGCGTCGATGGTTGTGAATAACTGACGTTATTCTCAATCTCAATTTTCGTCGCTGCCGAGTCGGTTGGGGATTCGGTTACTTCTTTAACCGGCGAGATAAATCGGTAGCCCAGCTTCGAAACAGTTGCCACGTAGCGAGGCGCAGCGGCGTTGTCACCAAGAGCTTTCCTCACGAGCGATACGTTGTAAGGAATGTTTCCTTCCTCGACGGACACATCTTGCCAGACGACTTTGAGCAGATTGTCCTTCGTCACCAAAGATCCCTGATTCTCGACGAGTACTAAAAGCAGGTCGAAGGCTCTGGGCGGCAGGGAAATGGGAGTGCCATTGGTGACAAGCAGGTACTCATCGGGGTTTAGGACAAACGGGCCGAATTCGTACAAACGACTGACTTGGTTTTGTTTAGCTAACATCAAGCCTTCCTCATAAAACCCTAATCGGATCCAAAGGACTTATTTGAACGTTGCTGCTAAAGGTGGAACGTAGGGCCACGAGCCGCTCATTCTAGCTTAATGAGTTCTGTAGCGTAAGGCCGTCAGATGAGAGTCGGACAGTGCGGCGGAAAATAAATTGGCAATCGGTGAAGGAATCTCAGCGATTCCTACGCCATGCTAAATGAGGAGTAAAAAACTGGCCGATTGAGGCGACGCGATCAAAACACGAAACGCAAGCGAATCATGCTCGAAGCGGCATGACGAGCAGTGGACTGAACCAGAGATCAAAGTGAGGACAGCAGGATGGCGCAAAAAACTCGGATACTTTTCTTATCAGCAAATCCATGGACAACCAGTCGAATACTGGTGGATGAGGAAGCGCGGGAGATCTCTGAAAAACTTCAGCAGGGATCATATCGAGATAAGTTCGAGTTGCTAAAACACGCGGCTACAAGAGTAATCGATCTTCAGCGTCTGCTGCTGATGCACCGACCACATATTGTTCACTTCAGTGCACATGGGAGCAAGCGACACAAAATAATTCTTGGTGGTAGTCGTGGTCGAGGCAAGGAAGTCGATCCCGCTGGTCTGGTCGAATTGTTCGCACTCTACCGAAGCCACGTAAAGCTCGTCTTTCTGAACGCTTGCTTTACCAGAACCCAGGCACAGTCTCTTTGTCAGGTGATCGATTATTCTGTCGGTACCGGAAAGATGATCGGAGATAAAGGCGGCGTAGCTTTTGCCGGCGCATTCTACCGCTCTCTGGGTTTTGGCAAATCGGTTTCGGAAGCATTCCAGTCGGCAAAAGCGGAACTTGCTGTTCTCAAGATCCCAAGATCGAGTGGACTCGAGTTGTTTAAGCGCCCGGATCTGCGCAGCGGCGATTCATTTCCGAAGACAAGAGCCCGCGGGAAGCGCAGGCATTCTGAACGCCAAACTACCAGCCGGACATCGTCAGAGGACCGTTGCATTACCGGCCGTCGCGGAGAGTTGCTCCGCGATGATCCGATCTTCTTGCCATCAACCAGTCTTGTCGGTGCATTGCGCCAGACGCGCGCCAGCGACGGCTCACATTCCGGCGAGCGACGGATTGAAGTGGTGAACTCGGTGCGAACCGAAGTGATCGTAAGTCGACGATCTTCAAAAGCGTCGCTGCAAGAACGGCCACTGCCGGCTTCGAAGACGAAACGAAGACTCGGCGAAGCCAGGCGCGACGCAGCCCGGCGCAGAGGGAAAGAGCGCTCGTCAGTGAGCTTATTGCCGGCTTCCGCAACAGCTACCGTCCACTTGTTACGAGTCGTGAGGACAGAGAGCTTCGACTTAGTCGTGAATAACTTAGCGAAAGAATGATCCGCTTATGTTTGAAACTGGGACGATGCCGGGACGCAGGTGTAAGTTCGTGTGAACGAGATTACACCCGGCTGAGGGGCTATGTGAGTGACTGCGCCACTCACACTTTTTAAAGGAGACACGAAAATGTTAGTTCGACACATTGCAACACGAAGACAGTTCGGCAACTCGGGCTCGACACAGCAAGGTTCGACGAATGGTAAGACCTTCGCGACGAAAGCGCTGGGAACACGCGCCGGAATTATTGAAGATTGGCGCGCTGGAGGCGACAAACGGACCGGACGGAAGCTGAACCGTAATGGCTTTCGCGACGGCCGCTGAGACGTCTGCCTTTCCGCAAATAGCAACAGGGTAGTCCTCAAAAGAGGACTACCCTGTTGCTGGTAACGATATTGTTCAGTGGCGGCCAAATTCATTGAATCTGCCGCTTATCCATGTTAAAAGGACAACCACTTGAGGTACTTCTCTGTTGCTCCAACTCGCCTCCCGGTGACGCGAGCTGCGCACTAGCCATTCAACCAACGACACCGGTTCACTGTATGTCGTCACGCAGTAAAGCTGTTTTTGTGGTCTCACACCTGGCTGGGTTGTTATTTTTTTGTCTGCTAACGACTACCGGGAATCGCGCGGAGATCGCCAGGACAGATGCGAGATTGCTCTCGCTGACAACCGGTCAGTCCGTGACTCGCGAGATTAGTGTCGGCTCGAAAGACCTCTTCCAGATATCCCTCGTTTCCGATCAACTGTTTCGCGTGTCCGTTGAGAAGGAAGATGCTGTGCTCGAGTTGGCGGTTTACGACCCACTAAATCAGCGAGTGGCGGACAGGATCAGCACCGGCTACGAAGTTTTGGAGATTGCGCTGCCAACGTCGGCAGCTGGAGCCTACCGGCTCGAAGTGATTTCGCGAGAGCATCGCGCCAGCCGTCGATATCAACTGAAAGTTGAGTCCCTCAGGCCAGCCACGATTGAAGACAGAAAACTCAACACAGCCCAACAGATCGTTGCGACAGGGGATTTTCTTAGGCTGGAGTGGACTGAGAACTCGCTACGCCAGGCGCTCGCAAGTTACGACACGGCGACGGCCCTCCTCGTTTCTTCAAAACAGTTGCGGCAAGCGGCGTTCGCTTCGATGCGAGCAGGTGAAACGTGTTTCGTCCTGGGCGATTATCACGAGGCGCTGAAACGCTTCGAAAAGGCAGCGACGCATGCGAAGAAGACGCAGACGCCGATCGAAGAAGCTCGGGCACTCACGCAAATTGCAAGACTGCATTCAGCTTTGGGGAATAGCGATCGTGCTGAGGAGTGTTTGGCTAAGGCGCTAAATATCATCCCGCAGTCTAATGCCTCCACCCAGTTTGCCACCGTCCGTCATGTCCGTGCTGAGGCACTGATTAGCCGGGGTGAAATTAATTATGCGAAGGGTGACCTCGTCAAATCGCTGGAAGACTTTAACCATGCCTTAAATCTCTCTACCGACGTTAGCGATCGTCGAGGCCAGGCCAGATCTCATCTCTTCAAAGGTTATATTGCGAGCATAGGCGATTCGGAAAAAGCTTTCGCGGAAATTTCAGAAGCATTAAATCTATTCCAGGCGGTTGCAGACAAATCTGGTGAAGGTCTATGTCTTACTGCTCTTGGATTGTACCATTCGCAAAAACAGAGAGCGGATCAGGCGATGGGGATGCATCGTCAGGCGGGCGATATCTTCCGGGCGATTGGAGACCGGCAAAGTGAAGCTATCACGCTGAACGCAATGGGCCAGGCTTATGAGTTTTTGAAAGACTACTCGATGGCGCTCGAAAGTTATAAGAGGGCTTTGGCGATTCTTCAGAACACAGGCTTTGTTGATATTGCCGCGTCAAGCATGTTCAAGGTGGCGCGGACCTATCGCGTGATTAAAGATTTCGATCAAGCACTGGTGCACTATCGCGAATGCTTGAAGTTGAGCCGGGCGGCAAAGAAGTGGCGTACCGAAGCAAATGCACTCAATGATATGGCTACGATTTACGCGACGCAGGGCAACCAGAGAGAGACCACCGCCCTATATCAAAGGCTTCTAAAATCCTTCGCTGGCATTTCTGATCGACGAGGACAAGCGACGACGCTGAACAACCTCGGAGATGTCTTGCTACGCTTCAAACAACCGCGGCGTGCTTTACGCGCCTTTGAGCAGGCGCTTCCACTCAGCGAGGGACTCGGCGATCCGGCCATCTCGGTATCTACTCTGTATAACCTGGCCCGGGCGAACCGTGCGTTGGGAAACTTTTACGAAGCGCTTTCCTCCATTGAGAGATCGATCAGCACGATTGAGAATCTGCGGTCTAACGTGAAGAGTCCCGAGTTTCGCACGTCGTATTTTGCGGGTGTCCAAGAACAGTATGACCTGCATAGTGATCTCCTAATGCAGCTTGATCGAATTCATCCGAATTGCGACTTTGCCGCCAGAGCATTTTCGGTCAGCGATAGTGCTCGCGCTCGTTCTCTTAGAGATCGGATGGCCGACAGCGAGGCCGATATTCCCTCCGACGCCTCTCCCGCTCTACTTGAACGGAGGCGCGAATTGCTGGGGCTGATCAGGGCGCAGGGGCAGTATGCGTTGGAGCTTTCAATGAAGAAGCATGATGCCGGGGAATCCGAGGGAGTCAGCCGGCAGCTAAAAGAGCTCCGATCTGAATACCTGGATATTGAGGCGCAGATCAGGAAACCAACCCCTGGGTTTGGCGCGTTGAGCCAACAACAGCCGCTTACGGTCGCGCAAATTCAAACAGAATTGCTTGACGATGATTCGATACTGCTCGAATTCTCGCTGGGCGATGAGCGCAGTTATCTCTGGGCCGTCACTAAGAAAACGTTCCATAGCTACGAGTTACCGCGTCGCGCTGTTTTGGAAACGAAGGCCTTTGAAGTCTACAAGCTGGTCACCGAGCGACAGGTGATTGGCGCTAACAGCGCGGCAACGGATTCGTCTACCGTGTTTACCTCCGACCGGATCTACCAGGAAGAGGGACTCGAGTTGAGTCGGATGTTGCTGGGACCAGCTGCGGAACAACTTGGCGCCAAACGGATCATCGTGGTAACCGAGGGAGTCTTGCAATACATCCCGTTCGACGCGCTACCAGATCCTCGTGTAACGCGAGCAGCATCAAGTCAGGCTTTTGGCGGTTCAGGAGATCCTCCGCCGCTGCTGGCGGCACACGAAATAGTTATGCTTCCATCTATTTCAACGCTGGCCGCAATCCGTCGCCAGCACCCTCGCGTAGCGGCGTCTGACAAAGTAGTTGCGGTGCTGGCAGATCCTGTTTTTAACCGCGATGACGACCGCGTGAAGAACCCGAATTCTGGGTCAATAGATCTTACTTCCGCCGTGAACTCACCTTTGCTCCCGGTGGCTGTTGCTACTCGGTCGGGCAGCTACCGTGGGTTCATGCGTTTGCTGCATTCTGCGAAAGAAGCTGACGAAATCCTGGCGGTGACGCCCCGGGGAAAAGGGATCGCCATTCAGGGATTCGATGCCCGCCGCGAGACTGCGATCAACGTGTTGGCGGCTGACTACAAAATCGTGCATTTTGCGACGCACAGCTTCATAAACAATGAGCATCCCGAGCTTTCGGGGATTGTTCTCTCGATGGTCAACAAAGATGGGAGCAAGGCGCAAGGATTCATGCCGCTGCGCGACATTTACAGCCTGAACGGCTCGGCTGATCTCGTCGTCCTGAGTGCTTGCGACACTGCTTTAGGTAAGGACATTACAGGCGAAGGCTTAGTGGGCCTGACGTATGGCTTCATGTCGGCAGGTTCCAAAACGGTGGTAGCTAGTTTGTGGAAAGTCGACGATCGAGCCACCGCGGCACTGATGTCGCGCTTCTACAAATCGATGCTGCAGGACGGCATGAAACCGGTTGCCGCGCTGAAGTCAGCGAAAGAACATGTCAGGCGACAGAAAGGGTGGGAGGCTCCGTATTTTTGGGCCGGCTTTGTGTTACAAGGCGAATACGCCGACAATGTTGTGGACCCCTCCACCTTCCACAACTTGAACGCCGCCTTTGTTCTGGTACTAACGTTACCGCTGTTTTTGTTTGGATTGCATTTGATCCACAAGAGGAGGCGACGCGCTTCTCCCAGATGATGATGGCCATTGCCGGCATTTGATTACCGCCAACAAAGTCGCTCAATGCCACGGAAGTCGGATATACCACCTGAACGTTTCAATGATCTACTTGCCTGGCTTGATCCGAACCCTGAATCCGCGGGTCTTACCTACCTCGATTTGCAAGATTCGCTCGCGAGGATTTTCGCATGGCGCAAATGTGCGGACCCTGAGGGTATGGCCGATGAAGTCTTCGATCGAGTCTGTCGGCGACTACCACAGTTGGAACGCGAGTTCGAGGGTAATCCAAAGGTCTATTGTTATGCTGTCGCCAACAACCTGATAAAGGAGTATCAGAAGAAACTGAAACTCAACGTCCCGTTCGACGGCATCGACGTCGCAGACGAGCCACCGGACACGGAGGACACGAGCATCGAGTTTCGAGAAGAGTGTTTAAACGATTGCTTGCAGAAACTGCCCGAGCGAAAGCGGGAGTTGATACTGAGTTACTACTCAAAAGAAAAACACGCCAAGATCGTCCACCGAGCGGAAATGGCCCGACAGCTCGGAATCTCTGTCGAGACGTTGCGGGTCAGGATGTCCCGCATGCGCCGTAACCTGGAAGCGTGCATTGAACTTTGTCTCGATCGGCGCCGCAATCAAAAATGAAACGTATTGCGTCGAAATTCATTGTCAACAGACCGGACCGCTGAAAGAGCGATGACGAGCGAACCTCAAGTGAATGAAACGATTGCCAGGCAATATTTGCTGGGCAACGTTGATGACTCAGAACGGGAGAGAATCGACGAACTAATCATCGTCTACCCTGAGGTCAAGCAAACCGTCCTCCTTGCGGAAGAGGATTTAATGGAGGCTTACCTTGAAGGCAGCCTCTCGGCCACGGATACGGAGAGGTTTCTAGCGCAGTATGCGAACACCTCAGCACTGCGCCGCAAACTGGAGATTGCCGAGGTAATACAACGACGTGCTGCGACACAGTCAGTGGCTAATAAAAAACCAGCGTTAGAGGTTCAGCGGTTAGGCAGTTTTGTTTCGTCGCTATGGCGCCGAAGGCGTCCATTTTTGATTCCGGCAACGGCCTTGGCGATCGTACTTGGAATTGTTGCGATCTGGCTGATCGACTTCAACAACCGCAGAGCACAGGAACGCGGGCGACTGAATTCTATTGAACAGCAGCTTGCGCAACTCAATTCGCCGTCGGAACTTCGTAACAATCCGCCGGGGATGCCTGCCGTCGTCCTCTCGCCGGGAACTCTGCGAAGTGGGAGCGGGCCAGGCGAAGTGGCCGCTGACCCTAATTCCAAGATTGTCGAGCTTCAGCTTTCTTGGCTCCATGCGCGTGACTATGACACTTACCACGCGGTATTCCGCAGGGTTTCGACCGGCGAGACATACAAGGTTCCCAACCTTCAGCTTCACAAGACATCCGGTGGCCGCGTCATAAAGCTGAGACTGCGGAAAGAATTATTAGCTCGCGGTCAGTACCAAATTACACTGAGCAGCTTTGCAAAGGATGGTTCGGCGGGACCGGTTGATGAATACACGTTTGTCTCGATCCATTGAGGACAGCAAACTTTGGGGAGAGACGTACACCACCTCTCATTCTGTCCTGCCTGTGTGTCTGACGCGCTGCTAATGGCTTCTCCACGCCTTTTCTGAACTCCTCCAGTAACGTTTTTCAACGTTTTCCATTATCACTGAAATTCCATGACTAGCCGCTGGCCCGCCCGGGCTAATTGCTCGGAGAGAATCCGGCTTAGCTACGCAGGCACCATGGCTAGTGCGAAGTTTTCACTCGATCATGTATTCCGAGTCACTTACTAAGCAGCCGGTTAGCAAGATCACCCGGCCCACCGTTGGTCTCAAAAGCAACGGGTTTGCGCAGGACAAGCTTTTTAATCCGGCGATTCGTAAGCCCACTGATCGACGAGTTCAAACCGTCGTGATGTTGCTCGAAAGCAATTGGAACAAACAAATTGCGCTCCCTGAGATTGCGCAGGCAGTAAACCTGTCCCCCAGTCGTCTGGCTCACCTGTTTAAGAGTGAAATGAATCTCTCGATGCAGCAATACCTGACGCGACTTCGGCTGGCAAAAGCAAAGAGGCAGTTGGAGACAAGTTTCCTGTCGGTGAAAGAGATCGCGGCGGCCGTAGGCTTTTCTAGTGTCACCAGGTTCGTCGCGTGCTTCAAGAGCGTTGTCGGATTCACGCCTGGCCAATACCGAAAACAACTGTCGAACGCCGCTTATCACGACGCTGAACGATCCTGGTAGCAAGATGAGCCAAGTAATAGCAGAAACCGAAACTATTAGCAGGATCTTATAACGAAAAGTGGTTGCATGCATTCTTCTTTAACATTAAATGTCCACTTCAGTTCTCAGTTGTGTCTGCGTTGGTGATCCCCCGACCCAACTTGCAATTCGGATCATCCCGCTGAACTTGAAAAACTAAATGACGCGTCGACTGAACGTCACGCGTGTTGCTTGGCTTGCGCGGGAAACTGCGACAGCGACAGGAAATCATGAGGGGCAGCTTTGCCCTGCGAAGATTTCAATGTTTCTCACCCCGCGACCTTTGAGGGTTTCGCGTTCAGTTGGGAACTCCCACCCCAACAATCGCGAACTGGCGGGTGAAAGTTGAATTATGTCGAACAAGCGCGACAAAAATGTTGAGAACTCTGAACAGAATCGCGCCAAAGTTTTGGCGGCGAAGGGACGAGACCGAAGAGTGCAGATTGTGCGCGTGTTCTTGGAAAGCTCATTCCAGCGCAAGTTGGGATTACGAGACATGAGTGCCGAGGTAAATCTTTCTCCGTGGCGCCTGGCTCACCTTTTTAAGGCTGAGACGGGAGTGTCTCCACAGCGGTATCTGACGCTGGTGCGTTTGCAAAAGGCGAAAGATCAATTGGAAACCAGCTTTCTTTCGATTCAGCAGATTGGTGCGGCTGTAGGCATTCCGAATCCCAGCCAATTTACTAAAAGCTTCAAGGCCGCCTACGGCATGACGCCGGTGGAGTATCGGAAGGTCCATTTTGAATGCTCTCGCGTCAGCGACGGCAATCGCGCAAGTGAAAACAAGTTGTTGGTTACGCAGGAGTCCCCGAAATGAACTATAGCCGACGAAGCAAGAGCGGATTGCGGTTCAGGCAGGCATTCAACCACATGAGATTGGATTCTCTAAGCGGTCCGTCGTGCAAGGAAAGCATCGCTGCTCATGTGTTCAAGCAGGCGCGAAAACCGGCGTTGCAGCTATGTGGTTTGTTGTGTAGCACTCTGCTGCTGTTGTCGATGTGCGCATGCAGTCGCCGCCAATCGAGCGTCCTTGATCTAGTGCCGATTGATAGCTGTGCTGTTGTGATTATCGATTGGGCGACGGTGCGAAACGACAACGACTTGAAACAGCTTTTCAAAGGAGATCAGTTTGAAGGGATCCTTCAGCAGCTCGTTTTGAGTAGCGAAGAAGTCAAGACCGCCGTTGTCTTTAGTGGCATTAACACCCAGGCGACGGCCGGGCTGTTAGTGCATGGTTCGTTCAATCGAAAACAAGAGATAGCAAGTCTAAAGGGGAGAGGCTGGCAAGAGCAGCGCGTCGACGGGCATCCTGTCTATACGAACGGCAAGGACTATGTCGCCCTGCCGCAAACGGGCACCGTCTTTGCCGGAAGTCGTGAAGCCGCCGCCGCAGTTTTCCGAGCGCTTGGTGACTCGCAACAAAGATTTATTTCCTCATCTCCCTACAAACAAATTGCGGCAGGCATGACAGCGCGGAACAGCTCCGTCCGAGCTTTTCTAGTAATTCCGCAAGGCAGCCTGGACATGGCGGATGCGGCTTTGACAGCGACCTCGCTCGCTCTGTCGCTGTTTGATCTGGGCGGCGTCGGAAGTCTTTTGAAGCAAATCAACGTCGCACGAGGCTTTGGCCTGAACCTGAGCCGCGGCACAAATCAGGAGTACCCAGCGGAAATGTGCGTTTTGATGCGCGACGAACAGGCAGCAGCCGTTGTGACCGGTTCATTGAATTTGATGAAACGCTTTTCAACCCTGGCCGCAACGAACAACCGCGACGAGCAGGCGCTGCGAGCGCTGCAGAACGTGAGTGTTACTCGAGTGAAAGAAGTGTTGTCGATAAAAATGACGGTGCCCCGAGCCGTGCTCGTTCCGCCCGCTAGTCCGTAGTCCGGCATCGACGATCTTTTGTTACTCGACTAAGCGGGCGACGAGCTTAACTGAAACCCAACGTTACGGAGGACATATGGATTCCACATACGCCGCTACGACATCGGGCAACACAAACAGTGAAAGGCCAGGCAGTGCTCTGGTCCACCGGTATTTAGATCTTTACCGAGCGGCGCGCGTTATGACCGGATTGGGCATGACCGTCAAAGTCGTTGGCGTCATTCTGGGCGCAGTCATTTTCATGTTTTGGTTCATCGTTGGCGCTGCTGCCAGCTCAAGCAGCCAGTCGTCTGCACCTTTCGGACCGAGTCCGGCCAGTCAGTCCGCGGCTGGAGTCGTCTTCTTCTTTTTGCCTCATGATCGGCGTGGCGGTTGGAGTTCTTGTCGGCGGCTTGTTCTTTCTCCTGGGCGTCCTCATTTCTGCGCAGGGACAACTGTTGATGTCCCACGCGGACGCTGCTGTCCACACGTCTCCATTCCTCAGCAACGAGGAGCGGGCGGCCGCGATGTCTCTGCCATTTGCCGGACGAACCCCCCTCGCCGCTCACGCAACTGCGCAGTAGGGAGTACCGAGCATTACGACCGAAGTGGTAGCCGATGACTAGACACTACAAACACACCCAAGCTATCAATGCGCGAACCCGACTCTTGAGCGTCTCGTGGCACGTGCTGGTTCTAAGCGGTTTGGTTTTGTTTACAGGATGTGGCACTCCAGCGCCGGAATGGCCGCCTGAGGTGAAGAACAAGCCGGCGACATCTCTTCCGCCGTCGCCATCGATCGCGACTACTAACGAACTCATTGTCTATCTGGATGAAAGCGGGAGCATGGCCGGCTACGTGTCACGCGACGGCCAGACAATTTTCGGCAAGACATTGCGAGAGCTTCGTTTTGCCACTGGAACTTTCGCGGGTCCTGACGTGCGCGTCTCCGTCCGCCGAGTAGGCTCCGCAATTGGGCCGCCGCTTCCCGATATGGATCTGACTACTGCCTCGCAAGACCCTTCCGTTTATCGTGCCGGTGAAACAAACCTGTCGGGCGCCATCAGCGCATTCAAAGTCGGCTACCAGCCCAACGGCACTGGTTCAAAGCAGGCGGCAACTCCAACTCGAAGCAACGGCACCGATTCCGCGGAGCCGCCGCCGCCAGCTCGGTTCCAAATCCTGGTTACTGACGGCGTGCAATCCACCAAAAAAGGAGATACGAACCAAAACTGTAACGCCGGCTCCGATCAATTTTGCGTCAGGCAAAAGATTGCGGAGTTACTGAAGGCGGGTTGGGGTGGATGCGTGCTGGGCGTTCGCGCAGATTTTCGCGGCAAGGTGTATTCAGAAGTGAGCGGCGCCGCCATCCCGTACGAGACCAGGAACAACAATCCATCCTCCTTCCGCCCCTTCTTCCTTTACATCTTCTCGCCCGATCAGGTTGCGCTTGATTCGCTGGTGCGATCCCTCAAAGAGCGTCTACGTCCATTGATAGACAACTGCTTAGATTGCATCCGAGAGTTGAATTTATCTTTCCCATACACGGACGCTGCGGCCCAGTTCGAAATTTCCGTTCCCAAAGAATCACGAGGGGCGCTCCACAAGGCGAAAAACCAGGGCGGCCCGCCGCAGAGATTCACGATGCAAGTGGATGTTGATACCGAGCGGTCCGGACCGAAGCCGTTTACGATTCAAGTAAAAGTGCCCTGGTCTTCTCATGCTCTCGATGCGGGCAATGAACAGGAACTTGTCCGGTTGATCAAATGGGAACTCAAGCCAATCCACCCCCCAAGTGACAGTAAATCGGGCGCGAGATTTCCCGAGCTCAACATAACCGGCGCGCATCTTGAAGGTGGCAATCTCGTTTTGGAGGCGACCGCGTCGTATCCACCGGGAACAGGAGAACCTTCCTGGCGGTTCTACAGCGTAGAGGGTCGCGTCAATCTCAACCAAGGTACGCCGGAATGGATCAAGAGTTGGTCTACCGATCTCGATACAACGCCGGAAACTGCTAACCGGACATTCAATCTTGAGACAGCGCTTCTTGGGCTGTGGAACAACTCGACAGCAAAGGATCAAGTGGTCGCGAAGGCCTACTTGCGGATTGGGCCGTCGGATTAAGTGAGAAGGGAGATACGCGCGTGTTGGCAATTCTAATTCAAGGCTCAGGCTTTCTCGAATTATTCCTGGACGCTTGTGACGAGGAAGGATGCGAAGAAACTGCGATGAACTGGGTCATAGCAGCTCTGGTGATCGCGGCGATCTGCGCGCTCGTGATGTTGGGCTTCAAATGGCTCAGGAAGTACATGGCCATCAACATCGTTCAGAAGGCGTGGAGCCGAGGACAGACGATGCTGCTAATCGTGGTCGGGCTAATTCCGGTCGTGATCGTACTGCTGGTTGTTTGGTATATGACCAGGAACTTCTTCAACTTCGTGGGCGTCGGGGGGTTGATGAAAGGAATTGTAATGGCGTGGATTATCTACATTCTGTGCATGTTTACCGGTCATCTGGTGAGCCCTTGGCGGCGCGAAATTATTTAGGGGAAGGAACTCGATTATGCGCAACGTTTTTATTGCAGTTGGCGGCAGTGGCACCAAGGTGGCCGAAGCGCTGGTTCGTCTGCTGGCAATCGGTTTCCCGACGCACAGTGAGAAGGACGTACTCACGAGCGCCGGTCATTCCTTGCAGATTTGGAGATTGGATCCGGATTTGAATTCCGGTGCGGCTGTCGCTCTCGGAAATTGCCTAAAGGATTATCAGGAGCTGCAAGAGTTGCTGAATGGGCAGCAAACCGGCGGTATGGCCAGTAGTAGATGGGCGATGGACATTGATATGCGAGTTCGCCACTTGGATCCGTTGCAGCTACCCCAGGCTTCTAACTCTGACAACATTGTGAAGAACCTGGGCGGCATTCTCGATTCAAGATATGGCGCCACCAAGAGTTCGCTCCCATTTCTCTCTCCGTTTTATGAAAAGAAAGACCTTGACGTCGAAATTGACCGCGGCTTCTATCAGAAGCCATTTATTGGCGCCGCGGTTATGGCGGTTTTCGCTGAATCGCTGCGCGACGAGAATTCACCCGGTGGCAAAGCGTGCAGTCTGACGGCATTTCAAAACGTCAGCACGAACTTCTTCCTTTGCGGAAGTCTTCATGGCGGGACAGGCGCGTGCGGAGTTCCTGTCATGGGCAAATATCTCGGCACGCTCAAGAAAGAAAATCAGACGTGGGATTGGCGCGTTGGCGCCTGCCTGCTGACACCGTACTGTGTGCCGCCGCAGCCTCCGTTTGGCGCGCTTAAGGACGATTACCCGACGACCCAGCAGATTGACGATCTTGCGAAAGAACATGGCGACAAACCGGCATTCAATGGACTGCCAATCGAGGATAAGCGAAAGCTCGTCGAGCAGATCCTTCTCGGTTTTTACGCCGAACCCGAAGCGATGGAGGCGCGCGCTCGGCAAGCCCTCGCATATTACCGCGATCACAGCGCGGAATACTTTGACGAACTTTATCTTGCCGGCAAGCCTGAGCCTGACAAATTAAAGGTTTGGAGCAATGGCGGTAAGAGTCAAAGAAATCCACTCAACTCGGCGGAAATAGTTGGCGCGCTGGCGGCGCTAAACTTTTTCTCCCGCGCGGGTACCGGGAATCCGGAGTCGTATGTGATCGGCGCATCAACGCCGGATCTCGACTCGGAAAAAATGAGTCTGCGTCATCTTCCTCGTTACACGGCCGGTGAGACTGAGATCGAGCCGGAAGCGGTGTTCTTGTCTGCTGCGGTCATGCACCATCTTGTTACCCAGCAAATTCCGTGGGACCTGCCGGCGCGCACCTGGCCCAAAGAGATTAAACGCCTGCGCGAAGTGTACGCCGATAACGAAAATCGCAAGCTCGAAGATTGGAAGCGATTCAATGGCGCTGCCAATCTGCTCGCCAAGTTCCTTGATACGACGCTCGATCCCAATCCGGATCACACCGTGGGGTGGAGCGGCGAAGATGTGGCCAAACTTCGGCCGTTCCTCTCAAGCGATCCGCACAGTCTGAAGGAGATCACAGCAAAGACGGCCAAGAAATTAACGAGCAGAGAAGCAAAAGGGGAACTTGAGCTTGGCCGATCGTCGATCCGTGTATCTACTTTCGAATTCGGCGACTGGTGCCCGGAGACCGCCGAGTTTACTCGTGGAGAATATCTAAGGCTGGTATGGTCAAGGTTATTTTCCCGAACTCAGAAACGGATGCGAGCGGTCGGCGCCGCGTAGATTTAGGTTAACCGGTCGAACGGATATTGGAGATCACGATGAATAACGGTAATCGAAGGGAATTTCTGAATTCCGGAATCTTGGGTGGTGGCGCTGGGATTGCCGAAAAGCGGTCCTTTCGTGCTGTGCGAACTGAATATCTAACAAGTCCCGACTATGACCCGCAATATTTCGAGACTTTTCCAACCGCTTGGGCGGCGGGATACGCGTTTCGGAAAGTGCTCGACCTGCCGGTCAAAACAGGCGCGGAAGCGGGAGCTTTTGCGGACGAGGTTTCAACAGCGGTCGAAGAGTGGATCACGCTTTTTCTCCTTCATTACTTTGGAGTTGCGCACCTGGCGGAGTTCAAACAGAGCTACCTTCAGCAAAACTATGATCGCGATCTTTGGCAAGCTCTTAGTGGCACCTATCCCAGTGTTCGCGAACAGGCGCCAAGGTCTCTCAAGCTTCTCCAACACAACGAAACCGTGGTTGGCGCATACTATCCCGCGGTAATCTTTTTCCCGGCGCGAGATCGGACTGCCTGGCAAAAGGACAAGACGCTTGCCGATTACCTACTGGACGATCGACTGTCTTGGACCCGAAGCCGGCGCATTCTTCTCACCAGTGACAAGGAAAACCAGGACTTCCATGCCCACCTCAGGTTAATTGCGGAATACGCAGTCTCAAGCCGGACGCTTCAGGATCGTCTGTACGATTTCTGTGAAGCTAACTTCAAAGGGCGAATTGATCTAACCGGGAGTCTTGAAACGGATCCGTCGAGCTGGGAGGTTCCTGGGCTCAAACACTGGGAAAGCGACGAGTTGCTCCAGCTTTATCCGTTGCGTAAAGCCAAGCGCTCGACTGAGCAGGATGACGAGAAAAATGTTGGCCGCATCTTTTATCTGCTGGATGGTTTGCCCGAACTGCAACCGTGGATGAAAGCGGCTACCGTTCCCAGCGGACCCGCGCCCTACCAGTATCGGAAACTGAACGATAAGGAAATCGTAGTCGAGTTACCCGGCCGCCGATTTAGTTGCCGAATATCTGAAAACGATGAAATCGTTTTGTTGAAGGATCTGTTCCTCAGCGACACTCCGCACTGGTGCAAGATTCCGAAGACTTCAGATACCCAGGCCGCGCACATCCGATCGGTTCACAAAATGGAATTACGCGATCCGGTGGTCACCGAGAAGGATGCGGCGGTGTGTCTTGCGCCGATAAGAAGCGAATTTATTCGGCACTTTCCCGAGATTCTGACTAACCTGGAAAAAGTATCCGCGCTCCCAAGCCTTGAAGGCGCATCGGTGGAATGGACGATTCCGGTCATGCCGGGCAGGGAAGTGAAGTGGCAGACACGACCATCGTACGCCAAGGGTCTTGCCGCTTCGTCGCTCGCGATCTGGCCGCCCAAGGTGTCGAGTGAATGGCGTTTGTACGCGGCGTACGGGTTTGGCACTAAGGAAGACTCCGGCCGTTGGCACCTGGTGGATCAGAACGGCCGGCTCGGCAAATTGGTCGATGTCGAAGAGGAAGAGTACGTAAGCGTCCTCTCCGGTTCGGAGGTCCCGAACCAACCGCGTGCTCTCGCGTTGACCGACAATGGCGAGCGAGAGCGCGGCATACTTTTCCTTGCGGACTTCGGCGGAGACCAAACCGCTAATCGCGAGCTTGATACGAAACTGTCCGTTGACTTCGGGACCAGCAACACTTGCCTGGCCTACGCGTTCAGCGACAGTCAGCCGGAGATCTTGAGATTCACCATTGCGCCCAGGCCCGTGTGGGGGAAGCGTGGCGATCTGAGCGAGGCGTTGGAACTACCGGGCTTCTTTCCTTATAAGTGGAATGCGACTACCACAAAAGGTTTCTTCCCGACTATTCTCTTATCGCGCAGGAGTGATCCCAACCTCACCGACGCGCTGAAATCGGAGGACGTTTCAGTCGCCGAGATTTTCAAAGTAGACATCCCAGGGTTGCATAGAGATCTCGAGCAACGACTGTATCAAGGGGACCTCAACAAAACCTGGAAGCCGCATGCCAACCTAAAGTGGGATCTCGATGGCAAGACCGAGCCGTGGCGAACACTCTTTCTGCAACTCACGTTGCTGTATGCGCACGCCGAGATGTTCTTTAGCAAGCGGATGCTTATCGATCGATACGTATTTACGTTTCCGCTCGCCTTCCGAAAGGACGATCGCGACAGCTATCACAACAAGGTAAGGCAGGCCCTGAAACGGGTACGTAACATCTGTTATGGAACTGGCTTGGGTAAGGACGTGAATTATGAAGAAGGAGTAGACGAGAGCACTGCGATTGCTGAATCGATCGGATCGGTTGGCAACAAAGCGACGATGGAAGTCTTCGTCGATGTTGGTGGGGGCACGGCGGACATCGCTGTCAGTCACGACCGGCGATTTCTGGTCCTGGACAGCATCCGCGTTGCCGGCAAGACCTTCTTTCAATTTGCGAAGAAGAATTTCGGTAACGATCTGCTTGGGGCGAGTGAGTTCAAGAAACATCTGCGCCGATTACTCCAGGGTGCGAATGATGACGCGGAACTAAAACTGCTGAATCCGGATCCCAGCTTTGACCTCGACATCACGTATTCGGTCTGGATCAGCAGTCTCAATGATCAGCAGTTTCAAGAGCGTGAATCCGCAATTTTGCGGAAAGGAATGGGCACGCAGTCCTACCAGAGATACCGCACCCGCCTCTTTTTTCAACACATTCTCGCCTACGCCTTGCTGCAAGCATGCGCGGCAGCCGTCGAGCAGAAGCTGAAGCCCTCAAGTGGCATCAACCTGATTTTGGGCGGCAACGGTTGGGGATTGATGCTGTTCGGTGAGTTCAAGCGCCTTGGCGGACACCTCGAGAAGGAAGCCAAAAGAATTCTCAACTTACTGAAAGAAAAATTGGCAGCGGTGGTCACGGAAGAAGAGCGGGAATATCTAGAGGCGCTCAAGATCTACAACCTAATCCTGCTGAACGAGGAGAACCTGAGTAAGGCCAAGACTAACGTGGCCTTAGGCGCTCTGAATGCCGCGCGCACGCGCGCATCGAGAGATGGTGCATCCGCAACGCCCTACGCGGGATTCACCCTGGAAGGCCTGGAATTAAGCGGCTCGCCTCCGGCCACCATCCGCTGGTGTGAGCGATGGGGGACTGAGACGTTCGAACAAAAGTTCCCGGGCGTCGAACAAGTCGAGAATGGCAGATTTGATGCTCCCGCAGATCTCGAAGTTCCCTTGAGTCCCGTGCTTTCGGTTTTCACCTCCATTGGCAATGTTCGTGCTGGTGAAGAGGACAACATGCCAGGAGAAGCGTGGACCAATATCAACGGGCGAGTCGATGATTTCGTATCCACACTCAGTGGGCGCATCGAGCGGCTTGAGGTCTCGCCAATCAATCACTTTTTGTCCGAAGTCTTTTATTCCCGCCGCAGCAACAAGGACTTTCTGGACACGCTCGCGCAAGTGAATGGAAATTATCGCGTGCAAAGTAAAGAGAGCTGACACTGCTGAGGAGGCAAAGATGAGAGCTCCGTCATATTTGAATTACCTTCTAGTGATTTGTTTTTGCGTGGGCTGGTCCTTCACGGTTCGCGCACAGCCCACAGAAGCAGAAAGCAAATCCGCTTTGGCGCAATCTTTAAGCGATCTGGAAAAAGCCCTCAAAACCAAAGAGCCCCAGTTAGGCAGGTCACTGGAAACGGCTGCGAATAGATTTTTGTCGTCCGCGAAGAACTCGAGTGACAAACAAAGAGTGAAGAACGCTGCTACCGAACTCCGCGAGGCAATTGACGCTGAGAAACAACAGGTGGTCGCGAGGGGTAAAACTTTCTTGCGCGGCGACAAAGTGAAGGCGATGGATAGGGCGATCGCCGACGCTGAGACTTTTGCCGCAAGTGTCCCAAAGACAACTGTCAGCCCTGCGGATTCTCAGACGCAATCCTCTGGATCTGAGGTGTCTCCCGGACGTGGCGATGAAGGGGGTGGCTTGCTGAGTCTAATCTGGCCAATCGCCGGAGGAATTGCAGCAGCAGGCCTCATAGCGCTTGCCGTCTTCGGTGCTCTGAGACTGCGCAAAGGCTACTGGGCGAAATTTGATGACCACGTGAACGAACTTGTGAAAGCCCATGTAACCGGCGTTAAGCGCCGCCACGACGAGTTGAACAAACAGTTCAGCGCAGCACTGAATGAGCAGCAAAAAACATCTGGACGATTGGAATCGATTGAAGGCGAACTGCAGGCGCTGGGACGGCGAATCAGGCAAAGCCCCGACGGTGGTTATGGCGGCGGTACGGTTCGGCAGGCTTTCGACGACTACTCACGACTAACGCCACAGCCGATTGAACCTGAGTTTCCCGCCTCGGTCAATGAGTACCTGGACAAGAAAAGGCGAAATTCAACGGTCGTAAAACCCGATTTCCAAAACGGAATTCTGGTGAATGACATCGACGGCAAAGGCGAGTTGGTCCTGATTCGTGATGCAAGCGTTGCCGATGACGCTCAGCCTTTGTTTGTCGTGCCGCGCGTGGCTCAGTTCCAGACGAAGCAAGAGTTTCATTCGTACTACGAGAGATATTACGAATGCCAGAGACCCTCCGCGGGAGATGTCTGGATAATCGACCCGGCCATCGTCTCAACCGTTCCCGGAGGTTGGCAGTTGAGAGAGAAAGGTGTTCTCGAAGTGCGTTAGAGCCCGAGCTAACACGCTGACGCTGATAATCCCGAGTCGACAGGTTTCCCAAGAGGAGTACATTGCTATGGCTGCCCCAGCCGACGCGATTACCGCTCGCGTAATTCGCGCTTATTGCATCACCCATAAAGTGGGTTTCGACGCCCCGTCGAGTAAGCCAATTCTCTGTGCGTCAGGTGGCCATGCTCTCGCCAAGAATTTTCCGGACAGCTCGTCGTGGGAATATTGCTGTGACTGCCAGCATTGCTGGCTCGTTGATACGGCAAAAAAAGAAGCCGCCAGCAAAGAATGTCCAGCTTGTGAACGCAACGTAGTCCGCCGCTATGTCTGTGGGGACTGTAATGTCATTAGTGTCGAATCAGACGAACCAGGTCGTCGCAAGGTCTTTGCGATCACGAACGGCATACCGACTCCCACCTGTCCGGGCTGTCTGCAAGAGCCTTCACATTCCGTCATCGACCACGACTGTCGCGACTACGGCGCCTCTTTCGTGACGAGCTTTTCCACTTGTCCTTTCTGCGATGAAGTCCTTGAACGCCTGCCGGATTTTCCGTGCACGGTGTCAGAGTGCTTAACCAGTCTCAAGACGACAACCAAACTGAAATTGGATAGCGCTGGAAACCAACTAACAGCGTCGGCCGACGGCGACTACGTCCTTTTGCCGGGTGTGCCCGGCCTGAACTTGTCCTTCGCGATTCCTAAGGCCAGGAAACTTAAATCGAAGCGGCAGTATTACGACACCTATTACGAACTCTTTAACTGCGACAACCCATCAGCGGGCGAGATTATTGTCATTCGACCTGCGTCAGTCGATCGGACTGAGGCCGGGTGGGTCGTCAAAGAAGCAGGCGCAATCGAAATCAAGCTCGCCGGGCCGCAGCGCATTACGCAAGAACTTATCGTCTGCCCCAACTGTGGTACCGCCGGAAAACCCACCGAGCAATTTTGTGGACGCTGTGGCCTGGCCTTCGGAGCCTCTGGGGCGGCTGACTATGAAAGCGTCACTCTACCAGTTGAATTGACTGCACCGGAGAACCTACCTGTCCCCGGATCGACACCTGCTGGATCGTTTGTTGGTGACGTTGAGAACGTGACGGCTTCGCCGATCGACACTACTTCCTGGTCGGCGTCGCCTTCCACTTCGCGAATCCCATCACCTCTGTCAACCGCAGTCAAGGTTCTGATGGCAGGCATTGGATTGGTGTTCCTGCTGGTTGTGATTATTGCTGTTTCCCTTAACACCGTGGGAAGTAACAGCGTCGAGAAGCAGCTTGACGACGCAATAGCGAGAGGCAATTTATTTCCGCCTGCAAGCCAGAACGCCTATCAACTCTACAACCAACTGAAAGCCAACGGCGCCAATGACGAGACGTTGCGCAAGTACCGAGAGCGACTGGTGCCGTTACTGACGAGGCAGGCCACGCAGCTTACCCAAAACCTGCTTCAGCCTGGCTATGAAGAAGCGCCAGCCTCGGAATGGCAAATCGCCACGAGAGCGATGTCATGGGCTACTGAATTGAAGCCTGGTGACAGTCTTATTAGCGCAAAGAGTGCCTACTGCCAGGGTCGAGTGGCCTACTTGGCTAACCAGAATCAAGCTGCGATTGAGCACTGGGTAAAAGCGGCCCAACTGGATCCGTCATGGGCTCTACCTGCCAACAGCGCGGGGCTGGTCTACGCATCGCTCAAGAACTATTCAACGGCGCGGACACTCTATTCTGACGCAGTTCGCCGCAATCCCAATTGGGCAAATCCTTACAACAATTTAGGCACCTCATATTACATGGAAAGAAACTACTCTGAGGCTAAGGTTTTCTACAAGAAAGCAGTTCAGCTCGCGCCTGACTGGGCGCGCCCTCACGCGTGGTTGGGCGACATTGCAATGATCGAGAAGGATTTTGAGACCGCGATAACAGAGTACCAATGGGTGCTCAGTCCACAGGCCGTCGGAACTGCCAACATGAACCTCGAGAAGATCAAAGAGAAACTGAACGAAGCCCAACAACTTTCAGCCGGCAGCGAATACGAATAGTTTCGCGAGACAAGGTCCGATTAATAGAGTGTAGGAAGCTGACAAGATGTTTTCGGGGGCCCAGAGCACAAGCGGGGGCTCGTCCGTGATTCACATGCGACCAACCACAACCGCGACCGCGAAGCCAGATCTAATACAGGTATATTGCAGGACCGAGCGCGCAGCGGTGTCGTCCCTGCGCGCCTCTACCATCGTCTGTGCAAACGGGCATGAAGTTGCAACCGATTTTCCGTATACGGAGTTCTGGGTGTACTGCTGCGATTGCGAGAAGTTTGTCCCACGGGAGATCCTTGAAGGTGACGACGCATATACGCAATGTTCGCAATGTGAACGCCCAGTCACGCGATGGTTTCTGTGCAACGACTGTAAGCTTCTGACAATTGCGTCCGAGAATTCAGTAAGCAAGTCCTTCGCGATTCTGCAAGACGGAAGGGCGTCTCCTGTTTGCCCGGGCTGTCTGGTCGCGACTCTCACAAGTAACCTGGCTAAACATGAATGCACGATTTTGGGAATTACATACGTAACTCCCCGATTGGAATGTCCATTCTGCAACGAGTGGCTAACACAGGTTGGCGCGGCGAAAGATCCCGCTGACTCCCCGGATGAGCACGACGCGCCGGACAAGCCGCAGAGCCTGGCTTACCTCGCTGGATTCGCAAATTCAAGCACGTGGGTTGACCGCTGTAAATTGCCGCTTGAGTGGTTAAGAGTGCACCGGCCCAGAACGTTTTCACATTGGGTAACCACCATCAGCATTGCCGTTGGTGTTTTTGGAATTCTGGTAGGTCTGGGCGGGCCGGTAGCCGCGGTTTCGCAAACCTTAACGGAATGGCTGAATAGTCCGCCCCGCATTCGAGCAATTGAGTGTGAACATCTCGTTCAGCAAGGACAGGTCGTCGCGTTAAGAGCGCAGGCTGATGATCCAGATGGCGGTGAACTTCGCTACCGTTGGCTTTCATCTGCCGGCACGATTAACGGAGACGGCGCGAACGCTTTGCTAAACACGGATGGCATCATCCCAAAAGCGATCTCGACTGATCTTACAATCGAATTGGTCGTGACTGATGAACTCGGATTAACGGCGTCCCGACAAGAACGGATTTCGGTTGTGTCTCGCAACGTCCTGAACAATCCGCCGAGCCTAACAGTTCCCCCGCGCTGCAATTGCAACAATCAACAGATACGAGTCGGAGAAATAGTGTCCTTGTATGCTCTAGCTGAGGCGAGCACTACGAACGCGATGCTCTCATACGATTGGCAAAGTTCGTCACCCGCGTTGGAAATCGCAAAGACGAACTCCGATTCTGGTTCCACCGCAATCCTAAACACTGCGGGAATGGGCCACATTATTTCGCCTGTTCCCGTGAAAATTACATTACGTGTAACTGACAATCATGGAGGCGCGGTTAGCGGAGATTTGACGATTGTAGTACTGCCGCGGCAATTCTCTCCCGCGACAGCCACGCGCGCACCACCTGAGGTAAAGCCAAACCATTCTCCGAAACTTGAATTTTTCACAGCCGACAGCCTCACCGTAGAGACTGGTGGGCAGGTAAAGCTCTGGGTTTTTGCCACCGATCCTGACGGGGACTCACCTCTCTACTTTGACTGGAAAGCGTCGGCCGGCGAGATCATTCATAAAGGAGATACCGCAATATTCAATTCGACGGGTGTTGAGCCCGGACAGAAGATCATAAACGTCACAATAAACGACGGACGTGGTGGGAGCACGTCCCAGAGGCTTTTTGTTACCGTGATCTCAAGCGCAAGCGAGAAGGCATCACCTTCACCGCTTAATCCAGAGGGATGAGCATCATTGCGACGAGCGAGCCGGGATATTCAAGGTTCGTCGGGCTCCTTTTGACAAAGACGGCGCAGTTGAAACATGTCACCCGAAGCAACGCAGAGCTTTACTTTTTATTGTCCGCAGCACCAGCTCCGGTTCCGGGCCGCTGGAGATTCGTTGGTGGCATGCGAACAGGGCGGGCACGCGATCGGGAGTGGCTTTCCGGATCAGGCCTGGTGGCAGTACTGCTGTGACTGCGCGACGTTTTGGCCTTCGAAAGTGACGAATGGTTTCTTGCGCCGCTCCGAATGCTTTGTCTGCGAGCGACCGACGGCCAAACGCTACTTATGTCCCGCGTGTCAGGTGATAAGCATCGAATCAGCCGTGCCCGTCCGGCGAAAGCTTTATTCAATCACTGTTGAAAACGGAATTGCTCCCAGTTGCCCAGGATGCGCAACGCATCCCGCTGCCGCCCCTGCCGAACATCAATGTCCGGAAATTGGAGTCTTAATTCTCACTCCAAGGAGTGCATGTCCTTTTTGTGAGGCTTCAGTTGGGGCCCAATCAACCAGCGTCAGCAAGCAGGTTTCGCAGGATCTGTCAGCCCGGTTGTCCAAAGATGCCGCCTTCGAGGGGACAAACTCGAAGAACGAAACGTCGCCGCCAAACACTGGTGCAACCGATGCCCAGCGCGACGATCGTGCCGTGTACATTGCCGCTCCGTGGCAAGCAGTCTTACCGGCGGCCCCTCGGAAAAGAAATATTCCATGGTTGCCGGTGACAGTCGCAGTCGGCGTGACGGTTATCGCGGTAACTGCGTTCGCGATTGTCTTCGGTCCCAAACGAGCGGGCCCTTTGCCGGCAGTAGTCATCCCCACGCCGCCATCGGGCATGGTCTACGTTCCGGGCGGCGAATTCAGGATGGGAAATGATCTGGGCGATGAGCATGAAAGGCCGGCGCACATGGTCACAGTCCGACCCTTTTTTCTTGATCAGCACGAGGTTGCGTGCCGTGATTACGAAAAGTTCGTAAAGGCGACAAATCATCGGCTGCCGCCAGGTTGGGTCAAAGGCAATTGTCCAAATAGCTCCCACCAGAATCCCGTTACCGGCGTTGATTGGTACGACGCCAATGCGTACGCACAGTGGAGCGGTAAACGTTTGCCGACCGAAGAAGAATGGGAATTCGCGGCGCGTGGCACCGACGGCCGGTTGTATCCGTGGGGAAATCAATGGCGAAACAACGTCGCGAACGCCGGCGATGCCACCGTCCGCCACTTTGCGAATGTGGGTTCTTATCCGGACGGGAAAAGCCCTTTTGGCGTGATGGACATGATCGGAAATGCCTGGGAGTGGACGGCAACCGAATTCAGGGCGTATCCCGGAGGACAAGCGCCCGATCAAAATCAAGCCGAACTAAGAGTAATTCGCGGAGGCTATTGGGGCAGTACTCCCGGAAAGGCCACAGCAACCTTTAGAAAAGGGTGGGATGCGCGGGGCGCCTTGGTTGGTTACGCGAATACAGGGTTTCGATGCGCCAAGGATTTGTGAGGCTTCAACCATGAGTTACAAACACAACTGGCGGATTCCTTTTTGTTGCCTGATGTTCGTGTCTATTTTTAGCGGTTTGGTTTGTGACCTTCAGGCTCAAGACGAAAACGCTACCCGACCACCGCCGCCCGCAGGCACTAACCGTTCAACTAACCCACGGAAGAAGGGGAGCGGCCGTCCGTCCAGCCCTAAGCCCGCGTCGGCCAGAGTCAAACCCGGGAGGTTGTACCTTGCAGTGAGTCCGGCCGACAGCTCAGTTTGGCTGAATGGCGAATCGCAAAAACTAGATACCAGCGGAACCATTGTTCTCACACTGCCGCCGATGTCCTATACGATCACGGCGCGCCATCCAGGCTACGGGGATGCCGAGCAAACTGTCGATCTAAAGGCCGGCGACACTTCCTCGTTGACGCTGACACTTGAGCTCTTGAAGGCGACGCTGACCGTTCAGCCTACCGTGGACGGCACCGCCATCGAAGTTAGGAATATCGATCGGAACCAGCACGTGGGTTCGTATGCAAGCGCGATCGAAGATGTCGCTTTTCCACCAGGCGAGTATGAAATCACTGTCTCAAGAGCTGGCTATGCAGTTGTGACGCGTACCGTTACCTTAAAACCTGGGGGCAGTCTTGAGATCGAGCCCAGACTGGATGCTTTACCGCCGCCGCGACCGCCGCCTCGCCCGGTTCGTCCCATGACTGTGCGAGTGGAAACCGAAGGCAAATACCTGATCGTCTATTTGAGCGGTTCGTCTCCGGACGATTCGACGAGTATTGGCACGATAAACGTCACCGCAAGCAAATTGGCGCCGGCCTTTCCTGAGGTTCGCGGCAATCTGGGTTGTGCGCCGTGTGGCGTTGCGTTAATCAGGGTCGAGAATGTTACGGAAGGATCCTTTATCGAAGCTCCAGGGCCTTCAAATCAGCATTCGAGGATTATTGTCCGAATTCGCCCGAAAGACTCGAAGCGCCCGGTTCGTTTTGCGATCAATTGGAGGTCGCTGGAGGAATCTCAGTCGCCGGAAGCGAGCGCGGTCATAATTGACGCCACGCCCGAACATAAAGTGACACCAGCCAGTTCTGAGGTTGCTCGGTTCGCGCCAGCGCAACGCAGTGTTCGCGTCACCATTGCAATCGATAAACGCGTTGACGTGATCTCTGCTAAGGCGATCGACGTGCGCAATTACGCTGAGGCATTCCGCCGGGACAGAGCAACGGCAAATCAGCCTCACCCACCCAAAGCCATTCGTCTCGATTTTGAACAATGATAACTCGTCTCTTTTCATCACAGGAGGTTCCCAATGAACGCATTCCGAGGCGCCGTCTTCACAATCGGCGTTTGTGCCGTACTCTTCCTACCGGCGTTCAATGTGCACGGCCAGGATCTGCCAATTGCGCCGAACACCAAACTCTCAGTCGAGCTACTATCACCGATTAGTACGGTGACGAACAAAAAAGGTGACAAATTCAGTTGCAAGATTTTGATGCCGGCTGAATATGCCGGCGCCATTGTCGAAGGGCGCATAAGGAACCTCAAACACTCCGGCAAAGCAAACAAGGATTCGCACATCGATTTGGCATTTGACACAGTGACCTTAGTTGACGGTCGCAACGCTGACTTTACTGCGACCGTCGTAGAAGTCTTCGACGTTGTGAATGTGGCAAATGATGGACGCGCGGATAACGAGGGCACGGTTCGTAGCCGATCCACTACCGTTAAGACGAGCGTCAAAAGAGCAGCAGTAGGCGCCTTGATCGGAGGTGTGATCGGGGGTGCGCTGGCCGGTGGAAAAGGCGCGGTCATCGGCGCAGCAATAGGCGCAGGTGTTGGCGCGACAACTACGCTTGCCACTAGAGGTCCGGACTTGGCGTTCAAGCAGGGAACTCAGTTTACAATCGTCTGTAACGGCCCCACTCGAAAGAGAGTGGCGCAGGGCCCTGTCGCTGCCGAGACGAACGACGCGCCCATTCTGGCGCCGCCCGATCCACCGTCGTTGAGCTATCGCGTCTTTACCGCAGATTTATTCTCAATCAGCATTCCCGATAACTGGCGCGACCATTCAACTGAAGCGCTGGCGATCTTCGCTCCCGAACGTGGCTACCGTGCGCTTCAAGGCCGCCCGGAACTAACACATGGGGTAATGGTCGGGAGCATCCGCGTGCCGTCGGCTACACTCGACGCAGCGTCCGCCGAATACGTTGGCGCGGTCATCAAGGGCAATCCCCACCTCGCCCCTCAAGGCCCCGCCGAGCGTACAACTCTGGCCGACCGCGAGGCTGTTCGCATTCTTCTAACAGGCGCACCGAACGGATCCGTTCATAAAGAGCGCGTAATCGTCTATAACCTGTCCTTAAGCGACGGAAGACTGTTTTACGTAAACGTGGTCGCGCCGGCCACAGAAAGCGCCGCGTACCATGATTGCTTCGAGTCAATTCTAAAAAGCATCAAGTTGAATAATCAATAGAAGGCGAGGTGAGGGTGCAATGCGGCATGGTCAGCGGGAAGAATCAATTGTCCTTTGCGAACCTGCCAAGAGGGAGAATCGGAGAACAGTTTGCCGTTGAATTATGTCTACAAACGCGATTCTAAGTCCCGCTCCTTTGACCAACAAGCCAACCGACCCGACTCACATCAAAAGCCCGTAGCCGTAAGCCGCAAGCAACCAAGAGCGGATCTTGCCCCCCGTGTTGAAAAACCTTTTCTACTCTTGTTGTTCTTATGCGTCGTCGTTATTCTCGGCGCGTGTTCTACTGATCGGTTTGTAAACGATTATCGTTCAAACCGTAACTCAACGCGTGCAAACAACCCAGTTCGCACGCCGAGAATCCGGCACCTCCAACGGGCCCAGTAAGAGGCAACAGACGGACTAAGATCTAACACTGGCCCGGTTGTCCTTATTACGACGCCATCGCACGCTATAATCGCGTGCCGTTCCGCACGGCGGCAGAAGCCGAGCAATCAGGCTATCGAGCGGCCCTAAACTCCATGAACGACCGACTTCATTTATCCGTCAGTCCGCGCAAAGGCCATGCCGGTTGCAAGGCGTTTTCGCCAGAGCGTCTTCGTGGCTTGTAGTTTGCCCTTAGGAGCTTAAGTCCCCCGTCGGTGCCACAATCTCTGAAAACAAAAAAGCGAGGCACAAAAGAAGAAAGGCGAGTCCCGATGGATCGGGGCTCGCCTTTTGTTTTTGAGGGCAGTCAACTTCCGCCGACCGCCTCGAGTCAACAGCCACTAGATTGGCACATGTAAAAGTAACCAGAGGTTACGGTGCCACATTCACTACAATGTGGTTACTCGCAACTATCTGAGTTCCGTCAAGCGCCCGCAGGATGATGTCGAATTGCCCCGGTCCAGCGAACGTGGGAGGCGCATAAGCACCACCTAAGAAAGCTTGAAAGTGGGCAAACGCGTAGTTCTGAGAGTTCTGGGTGACGTTTCCATTGCCTTCGTCGTCAGCAATGGGTACGTAATTCAATACCTGATCTCTCCATTGATAACCTGACTGGCCGGCAGCCTGCGGCGTGAGCTCCTGTTCGAGCGTCAAGGTTCTGTAGTTGGTCCCCGGACCTGCGTCCGTGTCGTAGAGGAGCTGAAACGTGTAATCACCCAAATCGGTCGTTGCCCCATTGAGGCCGGTCGCCACTGAAAAGGTGAAATTCCATGCAGCTCGCCCGGGGTTGTTGACGGCAGATCCGTTGGAGATTGACTGCGGACCCGAGGCGACCGAAAAATTCAGTACACCATCCGCGTAGTTATCGGTCGAGGGAACTGTCGGACCCTGCCGGTAAAGAATCATCAGCCCGAGTTCGATGCCCAACGCCTCATTCCGCGCTAGTCCGAAGTTCTCAGCCGGTATTCCGGACCCAACAAACAAGTTTCCCGGACTGGCTGGATCCTGGGCCGCAATGTCGGGGGCGGCATTGACGTAATAGGTCCAAGTCACAGCGTTGCACTGGCTGTCAAAGACGAAGCCGGGACTGCCCGGCACTGCGCCGTTAGGTTGCTGAACGTCACCGTGGGCCATGTGATTCCCCGCGGCATTCGCGCTCACACTGATCGGCTGGTAGCCGCCGTTGCCTGTTCTGTGGCAAAGGTCGACCTTGGCGGGCGGCGCGGCGGAAGCGGTGGGTTGCGTAGCCGCGATGCCCAGGGCGAGGACGAATGCTGCGCTGGCCAGCACCGCGATTGTTAACACTTTTCTTCGATTCATTGAGTTCTCCTTTAGATTGATTGGAAGCGATTCTTCTGTTGCGTTCGTAACTGGCGTAGACAGACGTCACCGCCAGAAGATTATTAGATCAATTGCTTGCGGTGTTTGGGAGAAGCGGCAAGCGGGCAAGAGAAAAGTCTTGGGGGCTTTCGGCTTCCGACACCACACACACCGTCGGGTGTCCGCACCCAACCGATCGGTGGAAACTGCTGTAAAAGCTTGCGTACTCTACAAGTCGCTGGCGGTACTGTCAATCAAGGAAAGTGCTAAGTTGGTGGAAATTCCGCGCCTGCCTAATGAGTAGCAGACACGACGCTTTCATCACGCATTCGGCACCACACTCAAAACAGAAAAAGGCGAGCCCCGAGGTCTCGGGACTCGCCTTTTGTTTTTGCCTGGGCGGCCGACTTCCGCCGACTGCCGAGGAATAAAGCTGACTACTTGCCAGTATTCACGTACTGGATGCAGTCGCCCTGGTTCTTGAACGAACTGCCATCGGCGCGGGTCCGTGATTGCCAACCGTCATTCTTGCAGTCACCCGCGTTAGTGGGTTCGTTGACGCTCACCAGGCTCACATTGTCGAACGCCAGGACAGGGAACTCCTGAATCGTGAACCAGCCATAACGGTGGCCGCCCACCGTCGAGCCGATGACGTCAGTTGGGTTGGTCAACGTCCAACTGTGAAGCGGCGGGCCGCCCAGCGCGCTGATAGTCAAGTCTACAGCCAGTACACCGGAACCATCGTTTCGGAAGTGGTGCTCAAATGTGTACCAGCCGGTCTGTGTAATGGTGAACGGATCGCGGGCGGGGTTCTTGGGGAAGGCTCCGCCCCGAGTAGCGTTGTTACTTGCGCTGATCACAAAACGCGGGCCCGTGCCGGTAGCATCACTGTCGAGATAGAACCCCGCGTTGAACACGAAGTCACGACGATGAGTGCCGGCTGGCGTATTGATCGCAGATGACCAATCGAAGCGCGTGTCGTTCGCGTTGCCTGCCGTGACGTTCAGGTACACGTCGACGCTCGTTGTGTATCCGCCTGCAGGGAACACCGACTCATAGCCTCCGAAGCGGGTAAAGTCGAGAGTCGAACCCGGCGCCGCGACCATGACTGCTTCGGCATGAAAATTTCCTGTTGCCGAGGCTACACCGTTGGACCCCGATCCAACTCGCGTTGCGCCGGTCCAGTCATAGGTATCTGTCTCAAAACCCTGGAAGTATTGGGTCGCGGCCAGCGCCGAGACGCTCGAAAGCACCAGAGCGAGTCCCGCGACAATTAGAAATGCATTTTTCCTTAGTAATCTCACGTTGTAATCTCCTTTAAGACTGAGGTTAATGGGTCGTCCCTTGATCCGAACTCTGGCGAGACGTACTTCAACGCCAGTGGGGGGTCAACAAAAAAGTTTTCCGCGGTGTTTCGGGAGAAGGCAGCTAGCGGGCAAGAAAAACGTCTTGGGAGCTAATGGCTTCTGACACACGCACCGTCGGGTCCGCACCCAACCGTGGTGGAAAAACTAGTTAAGAGCTTGGCTACTCTACAAGCGCAAGGCGCCATTGTCAACGCCCTCTGTCGCCGCGTCGTTATTGCTTAAGTGGAAATCAGGACACAGAACCCACGTTTTGCCACGCAACGCTGCGGCTTGTAGAATCTCAGCGGCGCCGGAGCATTTAGCTATTGTGAAGTTAATCCGTTCAATTCTATTCGTAACGATCTTTACCTTTGCACCGGCAAGTGTGTGCGTGCTCCGGGCGCAGTCGACGAATCCGGAACTGCCGACACCCGTCTTAAGCAATGAAATCAACGGAACGATCGCCGTGCTTGATCTCGGCGACTCGCGCTTCACGCGCCACTACTACGCGTTCGAAGCGACGCCAGGTGATCTAAATGTGACGGTGAACAGCCGGAACCTGAACGGCGACATTGATATTTTTACCGCCGTCACGTTCCGACCGCTGACAAAGATCACAATTTACGCCGGCACCATTCCGCCGCAAGTGGAGAAGAGTCTCTATTTTCGCACGCGCCAGATGGTGATTCTGCGCGTTGAAGCGCGGTCGCCCAACGACGATGCCGGAACGTATCGCATTACCCTGGGCGGATCTTTTCAGCCGTTCAGCGGTGGCATTCCCGTGGCTGAAAATGCGCCGACGGAAACTGATCCCGAAAAACGTGATGACAATGTGCAGCGCTTATCCTCAGTCGGCGCGACCATCCCCAAACCGCCGGGGGAAGTAGCCGTGGAAGAGCCGAAGCCGGCTGAAACTCCAGCGGAAGAAAAACCGGTAACGCCGCCGTCCGCGCGCCGGAACACAACGAGAACCCCGCCGCGACGTAACCCACGTGGACGTACGCCACCGCGATCCACGCGGTCGACTCCTCCGAAAACCGAACCAGCGAAAACGGAAACTGAGCAACCGAAGACCGAAGAAGAGAAGCCGCCTGCGGGAGAAGAACGGAAGACTGAAGAGAAGCCGGCGACCGAGAAGCCCGCTCAGGAAACTCCGCCGGGCGCCCGCCTCATCATCGAGCAAACCGACGGCACGCGCATCGACCGCCCGATGTCCACCGTGCGGCGCATCATCGTCGAAACGAATGTGATTGTGATTATTCTGAAAACGGGACGCACGGAACGAATTCCGATGACGTCAGTTGCGAGAATGGCGATCGAACCGTAAGGTACACACGCTTCTGGCGTGCGCACGCCTCAGGTGTTCTTCTTAAGATTTGAAAAGAGTCAGCACACCGGAGGCGTGCGTACCGTGCTATTCGTTGATGTTGTCGAGATAAGCTAACTTCCAACCGCTGCGAACGCGCATAAAGCCGTAAATTACAACTTCATCTCCCGCTTCGTTCTTGCATCCCACCGTGAACCGATTTCGCGCGGCGGGATCAACGACCGGCTTAGCATCTTCAAAACATTTCGTGGCGTTCGCCTGAACGTTGAAAAGGTCACGCCAGCGACGCGCAAGCTGCGTGCGGGTTCTGATCTTAGGAACGCCGTAAGGCATGCCGATCGGAAATTGCGACATGGAAGCTACGGAAGTTTTGTCTGACTTTTGAACTGCGGTCTTGAATCTAACCCAGAACTGCTCGACGGATGGATTGTTCTGCTGCGCCGATGCCGATGCGCACACAGTGATCGCGAATAGGCAGAGTGCGAAAACTCCGATCGAAGCTCTAAACCTTTGCTTCACGTCTTTTCCTCCATTCGTTACGACCGATGCCGTATATCAGAACGTGATGGCCCATCACCACAGTCTCACCTTCCACTGTTTCGCCCAGACGTTCCGCGACCCTGACTGAGCCAACGTTCGCGGGAGCGATCAGGCTGATCACGTGATCGCGATTCATCTCTGTGAACACATATTCCATCACCCGCTGGGCGCCTTCAGTCGCGTAACCTTTGCCCCAACTGGTGCGGGCGAGCGTCCAACCCAATTCGAATCCCGGCCAGCCTGTCGGATACATCAAACCAATCCTGCCGACTAAGGTTCCGGTCGCTTTCTCTTCGACTGCCCAAACGCCGTAGCCGCGAAAGTACCAATGGCCCATGATCGCGGCCATGTGGCGCCACGCCTGGAGTTCCGTCATCGGTTTCCCATCACCAAGAAACCGCATCACCTCAGGATCAGCACAGATGCGCTTGTATTGATCGAAATCGTCTTCGCGAAACCAGCGCAGCACCAGCCGCTCGGTTTCCAGTCTGACTTCGTTCATTTCCATGTCGAGATTTCTACTTCGAATAATGTCGATTGACAAGAGCGATGGGTAGGCCAATCCCGAAAACATGGATAAGCAGGCCACCAATAAAAACAGACTTAGGGAGTGACCAAGGCCAGGTGGTCGCGCGAATTGCTGAGACACGCAGGACAAGGCAGTACATGACGGCATAAACGCACAGACCAAAAATCATTCCCGACCGGATCGGGTGCGTCGTCATGAAGGGCAGAGCACGACTGGCGACCACGTACACAGCGGCCGCGGTTAAAGCGATCAGAAAATGAAATGCGAGACCGAGCGCTGCGGTTTTTGCTCCGCCCTGATATGAGTCGCGGCCCAAGGCTCCACTCGCGACAGATTGCAGAACAAACGCGGGAGTCCGGCCGCTGCGGAGATAACTGAAGACAAAGGCGTAGGTGATGTCGAGCACGCCGGCAATCAGGCCGCCGATCAGAATTGGCTGAAGCAGTTTTCGCGCTGCCATTTGGCTATTTCGATTGACCGGACTTTAGCTCGTTGAGTTTGTTCTTGAAGTTTTGGAGATCCGGACTGTCAGGCGAGAGTTTTTCGAGATTTGCGATTGCGCGTTCCGCGGCTTTCACATCGCCCCTTTGCAAGCCGACAAAGGCCAGACTGGCAGCGACCGCGACGTCTTTTGAGTTTTTCACTTGCGCGGCCTTGTACCATTTTTCCGCCGCGTCCCAGTGTTGGGCGTCCATGTTGGCCTCGCCCAACATCACGAGCACGTCATAGGCGTCCGGTCTCAGCTGATTCGCCGTCAACAGGAACTTGATCGCTTCGTCGTACTGCTGAATCTGGTACTCAAGTCGCGCCGCCATAATCTGCGCGTCGAAGTCTTTCGGGTTATTGCGCGCGCGCGCGATGGTTTGTTGCACTTGTTCCATCGTTTGCTGCGGGTTACCGGAACCGGCGTTATCGATCGGCGGATGATCGGTGGGCAACTGCTGGCGCTGTTCAGTTGAAGCCGACGCGCGTTCGGCGTCGCGCTGGCTCATGACGCCATGCAGCATGAAACCGAGAATAAAACCCAGCAGCACACCGATGATTGCGAATAGGAAATTCTCTCTCGTCAAAATCTCGTCTCCGAAAAGCTATGTATGAAGCGGACGCACGCTTCAAAGCGTGCTTTGCACTCCGGAGGAGTGCGTACCGGCGGAGTCTAACGCGAAGGATGGTGACGCGGCAACGCAAGGCCACCTTCACGTTACCGAGTGCGCATCATCGGCGGGCTAACGGTGTTGGGCTCGACAGCTTTCGGATTGCCAATCGCGAAATAGAAGGCAAGCGCCGCGACCGGAATCGCGATCGCAATCGAGTATGCAAGCGCGCGACTGCGGAGTTGCCTGGAAGACGGCTTCGCTTTTCCATCACCGACGTCTTCGAGGAGACGGCGCTCTAACTCTTCCTTGTCTTGTTCGTATTGAGCTTCCGAAAGCAAACCGCTCTTGAGATCGGCTGCCATTTCGCGGAGCTGATCCTTATAGACGAGGAGGTTCGCGGCGCGCGCATCGTCAGTTTTCGCGTCCGGTTCCGTCTGCAAAAGCGCAGGCAGGACAAACCACAGCGCCAGCAAAACCATCATCGCGCAGATAAACCAAAAGATGATCATCGCGACTTTTCTCCCGCTCTCTTTGATACACCGTCCGTTTAGAGGTGGGCTACCGTCCGCCCTCTGCGCATTAAACCAGGCGGGAAGTAGCCCGCCTCTATACGTAATCTTCTAAAATCTGAAGCGCCGACAAAACTCGCCTCAGGTCTCCTTCAGAAGTTTTTCCGCCCGTGACCGTTCGTCCGCCGTCAACGGCTCCACTTTAATTAAGTCACGCCGTCGTTTCACGTAGCGATAGAGAAACGCTGTTCCGCCTACCAGCAAGACGAACGGACCGAACCAGAGCAAATACGTCGTTGCTTTGACGGGCGGGTTGTACAAAACGAAGTCACCATAACGTTGCGTCGCGTAAGCCAGAATCTCCTGATCGGTCTTACCGGCTTTGATCTGTTCGCGAATCTCGCGGCGCAGGTCTTCAGCCAGCGGCGCTTGCGAATCGGCGAGTGTTTCGTTCTGACAAACTAAACAGCGCAGTTCCTTGGTCAGATGTTTCATCCGCGCTTCAATTGCCGGATCTTCGATCGGCCGCGCGACCTGAGCATGAAGCAATGAAACCCAGGCCATTGTCAGCAGCATTGCTACAGCCAGAACTATTCCTCTGTGCCTCTGTGAGGCCTTTGTGTCTCTGTGGTGAAAGTAATTGAGCGAGTCTTTACCACAGAGGCACCGAGTTCCACTGAGACACAGAGACTTGCGATGCCTTTGAGCAGTCATTGATTAAGTTGCTTCACCATCGGTAGCACCTTGTTCTGCCAGACTTCGGGGGTCAACGGCCCAATCTGTTTAAAGCGAATGACGCCCTGCTTGTCGATCAGAAACGTTTCGGGCGCGCCATAGACTCCGAAATCAATCGATGTGCGGCCGTCAGCGTCGTAAACAGTAATGCTGTAAGGATCCCCAAGCTCGGCCAGCCAGCGCACAGCCGCGGCCCGTTCGTCGCTTGTGTCGCTCGAGTACTTGTAATCGACGCCGACAATCGGCACGGCGTTCGCTTTCGCGTACTCAACCAGCCAGGGATGTTCTTCACGACACGCGATGCACCAGGTGCCCCAAAAATTCACCAGCCAAACTTTGCCGCGCATGTCCTGAGCGGAAAACGTTTTCGTCGGATCCTGAAGTTGCGGCAACTGAAACGCCGGCGCGGCTTTGTTGACGAGCGGCGACGGTACCTCTCGTGGGTCGCGTCGCAGGCCAATCAATAGAAAGACGACCAGAACGATGAAAAGCACGAGGGGAACGAAGACAAGCTTTTTCATCGCTACTCGCTCGCTCCTGTGGTCGCCGTGGCGACTGCCGGCGCCGTTGATGGCTTCGCCGTTTCACTCTGTCTGCGCGCCTGCAGCACGTAACGGCGATCAGTCACCGCGAACGCTCCGCCGATTGCCATCAATAGTGCGCCACCCCAAATCCAGTTCACGAGAGGCTTGTGATAGACGCGTACGGTCCAACCGCCGCCTTCGGCTTGATCGCCAAGCGAGACGTAGATGTCTCGAAAGATGCTGCGGTCGATAGCGGCCTCGGAAGTAACACTCTGGGCCGTGGTAAAGGCACGTTTTTCGGGATGCAGCCTCGCGATGAACTCGCCGTTTTTCGAGACCTGCATGTCGGCGCGTACTGCCTGGTAGTTTGGTCCGCGCAGTTGGGTAACGTTCTCGAGACGAACTTCGTAGCCCCCGGCATTGACGACTTCGCCGATATTCATCCGCACATCTTTCTCAGTTTGATAGCCGGTTACGACTGTCACCCCGGCGACGAACGCCGCGACGCCGAGGTGAGCGAGATGCATTCCGTAGAAGCCGCGCGACGGCGCCTTGATGCGATCGATGAGACTTAACTCGCTTGAACCGGTGCGAACGCGGGTCCAGATGTTCTGAACGACGGTCGCCACAATCCAAGCGGCGAGCAGCATGCCGAGACTCGCGCGCCACTGCCAGCCACCCAGGAGGAAGGGAATTGCCACGGCTGAAATCAGACTAACGACGAATGCCCAACGCAGACGCACGGCCATCTCCGGGAGCTTCGCTTGTTTCCAGCGCGCAATCGGTCCGACGCCAATCAAAAACAATGCCGGCGCCATCAGCGGCACGAACACCGCGTTGAAGTACGGCGGGCCCACCGAAATTTTGCCGAGGTTGAGCGCGTCCATGAACAGCGGATACAAAGTGCCGAGCAAAACCGAGCCGCAGGCAACTATCAGCAAGACGTTGTTCGTCAGCAAAAGCGATTCACGGGAAAGCAGTTCGAACTTCGCGCCCAGTCCAACTTGCCGGGCTCGCCATGCATAAAGCGCGAGTGAACCGCCGATTACCAGCGTAAGAAATCCGAGAATGAAAACGCCGCGCTTTGGATCGTTCGCGAATGCGTGAACGGAAGTAAGCACGCCTGAGCGAACGAGAAATGTGCCGAGCAGGCTCAACGAAAAAGCAGCGATCGCCATTAGTACTGTCCAACTCTTAAAGCCCCCACGCTTTTCCGTGACCGCCAGCGAGTGGATCAGGGCAGTGCCAACTAACCACGGCATGAACGAAGCGTTCTCAACCGGATCCCAAAACCACCAGCCGCCCCAACCGAGTTCGTAGTAAGCCCAAAAACTTCCGAGCGCGATACCGCAGGTGAGAAAGCACCACGCGACGGTGGTCCATGGTCGCGACCAACGCGCCCAAGTCGCATCGAGCCGGCCTCCGATTAGCGCCGCGATCGCGAAGGCGAATACGACCGAGAAGCCTACATAACCCATGTAAAGCATCGGCGGGTGAGCGACCATCGCGGGATCCTGAAGCAGCGGATTCAAGTCGCGACCGTCGGCGGCAGCCGGAAACAAACGCTGAAACGGATTCGAGGTCAGCAACATGAACAGCAGAAAGCCCACGCTGATCGTGGCCATGATTGCCAGCACGCGAGCGACAACTTTCTCCGGCAGGTGCTTGCTGAACAGCGTGACTGCGGCCATCCACAAGGTGAGCATGAATGTCCAAAGCAGCAGTGAGCCTTCGTGCGAACCCCAGGTAGCTGCGAGACGATAGTGCAGCGGCAGTCGTGAGTTTGAATTAGTGGCTACGTTGAGAACCGAGAAGTCATTATTGATGAATGAATATCCAAGACACGTGAAGGCGATCAGCACAAACAGGAACTGCACCTGCGCCGCCGGTTTCGCAACCGCGATCATTTGCGGAATGCTGCGCGCCGCGCCGATCTGCGGGAGGATCGCGAGGACAATCGAAACCGCGAGCGCCAGGATTAAGGCGAACTGACCTATTTCAGGGATCATTACGACTTACTTTGAGAGAGTCTTCGCGGCGTCCTTCGTGTGTTGCTGAATCTTTTCGTTTTGTTTCGCCTTGTCGAGCGCTTCGGCCGCCTCGGGCGGCATGTAGTTCTCGTCGTGCTTTGCCATGATTTGATCGGCGTAGAACACACCGTCCGTGTTCATCCGGCCCTGGGCCACGCAACCCTTACCTTCTTTGAAAAGGTCGGGGAGGATTCCTTTGTAGACGACCGGAATGCTGTGCGTCATATCGGTAACCGTGAAGCGAATCGTCAAACCGTCCGGATCCTTCTTGAGAGTTCCTTCACCAACCAGTCCACCAATGCGAAATGTCTTGTTGACCGGAACTTCTTTGGCGGCGACCTGCGTCGGGCTGAAGAAGAAGACCAGGTTCTCTCGGAACGCGCCCAGCACCAGGAATGTGGCCAGACCGATGGCGGCCAAAGCTGCACAGATGAAAATGATTCGTTTATGACGTGTCTTCATGAACTTATAAAGCCGTTTCGAGTTCTGAGTTTCGCGTTTCGAGTTTACGACGCAGCGCCGCTTTTTCCGAAAGTCGCTTTTTCCGTGCGCGCAGCATGATGAGTTCAGCGGCCAGCAGAATGAAAGTCACGCCATACGAGCCCCAAACGAAGAACCCGTAACCACCCATGTTGATAAATTCAGAAAGGCTATTCCACTGCATAGTTACCTGGTAGCGTCGATGACGCCTCGGCCAGCCAGGGCGCCTCGCTCTCTCTTTCCAAAATGATTGTGCGCACGCGCGCCAGCACAACGGCGATCGAATACATCCAGCAGGCTGCAGTCATTATTAACATTGCCGCCAGCATGATTGGCGCCATCGAGGGCCGGCTGCCGAGACGGATCGTGGCGCCCTGGTGCAGAGTGTTCCACCACTGCACCGAAAAATAAATGATCGGCACGTTGATGACGCCGACGATTGCCAGTACCGCCCCGGCGCGATCGGCTCGCCGCGTGTCATCTATTGATGACTGCAGCGAAATGAAACCAATGTACAGGAACATCAGGATGAGCGTTGAAGTCATGCGCGCGTCCCAAACCCAGTAGACGCCCCACGCGGGTCTGCCCCACAGCGCTCCGGTCACTAGCGCGATGAACGTGAAGATTGCTCCCGTGGGCGCAATCGCTGTCGCCATCATCGACGCTAGCCGCGCATTGAAGGCCCAACCGATGGCCGCGTAAATCGCCAGCAGGACGTAGAGCAGCATTCCCATCCATGCGGCCGGCACGTGAATAAAGATGATTCGATACGAGTTGCCTTGCTGAAAATCAGGCGGCGCAACAAAGAAACCAATGTACAGACCGACTGCAAACAGAATGATCGCGAGGCCCATAAACCACGGCAACGCCATGCCGGCCAGCGGATAAAAGTTCGCGGGAGCCGCATACCTGTACCAATTGATTCGTGATTTGCTCATTTAGTCTGTGCCACTATTCCACAGATATGCGAAGCGCCGCCGCGGTTGCCCAGGGTGCCAACGTCAAAGCCAGAACCAGCGTTGCTCCTAATAATAATAGGTATGGTTGCGCCTCTGCTCCGCTCACCGTAGCTTCGATCGCGCCGGCGCCGAATATGAGCACCGGAATATAAAGCGGCAGTACGAGTAGAGCCACCAGCACGTTTGCCGAGCGTAACCCTAAAGTCAGGGCGGCCCCGATTGAGCCGACGAGACTTAGCACCGGCGTTCCCAACAACAGGGACACAGTCATGACCGCGAGCGTATTCTGCGACAGACCGAACTGAAGTCCAAGCACCGGCGCAACTAAAACCAAAGGCACTTCGGAAACCAGCCACTGCGCCAGCACCTTCGCCAGCACTATCAGGTAAAGCGGCTGCGGAGTCAGCATGAGCTGCTCAAGCGTGCCGTCCTGATAATCATTCCCGAATGTTCGACCCAGCGCGAGCATCGAAGCGAGCAGTGCGGCCACCCAAACGACTCCGGGCGCGATGGTGCGCAGCAGCTGCTGTTCGGGTCCAATGCCGAGCGGAAAAAGACTCACTACGATGATGAAAAAGAACAGGGTGGCCAGCACATCGCTTCGCCGTCGCCAAGCCAGTAGCAGGTCGCGCCAGACGACCCAACGAAACATTGAAAGGATGGAAGGCGCGGTCATCCTGAGAGCGCTGGGAGCGCGGCCATCCTTGATGCATTAATGTTCGGAGGGTTCGCAAGATTAATCGTCTGCGAACCCGGCGGCGATAGGCCCAGCTCTTGATGGGTGGCAACGAGGGCGAGTCCGCCGCCGTCGAGGTGTTCTGTGATCAGTTTGCGAACAAGCTCAACGCCCGAGTCATCGAGTGACGTCAGCACCTCGTCGAGCAGCCAAAGCTTCGCGCCCGATGTAAGCAACCGGGCTAATGCCAGTCGCCGTCGCTGGCCCGCCGATAAAACGCGCGTCGCCAGATGGCGTTGATTGATCAAACCCGCGCGTTCCAACGTGGCTTCGCCTTCTTCCCGGGTTAATTCGTGACCCGCGACACGTCGTGCTGCAAGCAGGTTCTCAAGCGCGGTCAGCTCATCCTTGACGCCGTTCAGATGTGCGACGTACGCCAGCGACCCAAAATATTCCTCGCGCAGTCTCCGAATATTCGTGCCGTTCCAGCGCACTTCGCCGTCGGCCGGCGTCGCCAGGCCGCAGAGAATCCGCAGCAGACTCGTCTTTCCGCCTCCATTGGGACCGCGAAGTTCCAACAGACCACCCGGCGCGAGCGTGAAATTCACATCTCGAAATAGAGGCCGCTCGCCACGGACACAGGTCAGGTTGATCGCTTCCAGCATTGTCGGCAGATAGATTCAGTACCCGGAGCAGTAGCGACGGGGTTCAAGTCCGCATTGACGCATTGGACCCGGTCGCCTACCGCTCCCGGTACTGACACGCTTTGCGGCGGCCATATTACCACGCGCCTGAGACCTCATCGGGCGCGGTTCTTTAGGTATGCACGAAAAGAATCAGCCGTCAGACGATGCCGAAAGGCTTCAACCCCGTCGATCAAAAGAACAGGGATCTCATCGCGGTAACGGGCAAACAGTTCGGCGTCGCTCTCAATATTGATCTCCGCGAGTTTATACAGCTCGGCGCAGTCGGCTTTCGCCATCTCTTGCTTCATCAATTCACAAAGGTGACAGCCGGGTTTGCTGTACAGGATGACTTGAACACTCACGTTAACTGTTATCGCTTCCGATAGTTTGCGAATGCGGACGGGGCGTCCGCGCTCAAGCACATCAATATTCTCTTGCCAATTCTGTCAAAATCGATGTATAACTTTGCGCTGTCGCAGCCAGTTTATACTTTTATTTTGGCGCGGTGCTCTTCTAGTGAACACACTGCAATTGTTTCGCAGAGATTCCTGGTCCCTGTGTCGTGGGGGATTGTATACGTTGTCTGCAATCCTCGACGGCCTTGGTGTGTAACTGTTAATTTTTCGAATCCGTGACTCTCAAGGGTAGATCGTCGGAGTGGATACTAATCCAAACACCGAATCTATAGCGGTACCTGAGAAGCCCGCCGGACCCCCAATGCCGCCGCCGGCGCGTGGGGCCGCGACACCTGTCGCTAAGGCCGCAGCCAAACCGGCGGTTGTCGATTCCACGTCGGAACCTCCCGTCAACAAAACTCGTCGCCGGATAGTCTGGTACAGCGTTGCCGGATTTTTAACGACCTGTTTCCTGATGTTCGTGCGCTTTTTCCTGCCGCGCTCGATCACTGAACCGGCCAGCACTTTCAAAATTGGTTTTCCCGGCGACTACGCGTTAGGCGTCGATACGAAATGGCAGCAACAGTACCGCATCTGGGTGACCAAGACATCGGATCGACTATTCGTGATTAATGCGGTTTGCACGCATTTGGGTTGTACACCGGACTGGAAAGCCAGCGAGAACAAATTCAAGTGCCCCTGCCACGGCAGTGGTTACGACATCGAGGCGATCAACTTCGAAGGTCCTGCGCCGCGGCCAATGGATCGCGCGCACGTAGAACTGGATGCGGAAGGGCAGATCGTGGTGAATAAGAGTCGCCTTTACCTGTGGGAGAAGGGCGGCGTGAACCATTTTAACGATGAGGGAGCTTACATCCCGCTCTAAATCGTTTGCGCTAACCAAATATGGACGAGCCGAAAGACGCAGAGGAACCGAAACAGCTAACCGGCGAGAAGCCCAACGCCGGGCTGGTGACGCGCGCGAAAGATTCGGCCGTCGCTTTGAAGGACCGCGCGCTGGAAGAGGCGAAAGAATACAAAGACCCGCAGCAGACCCAGGTATGGAAATCGATCTTTCGTGTTTCGCACGAACGATCCGATCCGCGCAATCGTTCGCTGGCAATCCTTTCAAACGTCTTTCTCCACCTGCATCCGGCAAAGATCAACCGCGACGCAGTGCGATACGGATACACGTGGGGGATGGGCGGCATCACGTTCTACCTCTTCATCGTCCTGACGTTCACCGGCGTGCTGCTCATGTTCTATTACCACCCAACCAAGGGTGATGCCTTTAAAGACATTCTGTACCTTGCGCACGACGTCCCATTCGGAAAGCTCCTGCGCAACATGCATCGTTGGGCGGCGCACCTGATGGTGATCACGACGTGGCTGCACATGTTCCGCGTGGTGCTGACCGGATCGTACAAAAAGCCGCGCGAGTTCAACTGGTGCGTGGGCGTAGTTCTGTTGGTGCTGACACTCTTGCTCTCGTTTACTGGGTATCTGCTGCCAGACGATCAACTCGGATTCTGGGCGGTGACGGTGGGAACGAACATGGCGCGCGCGACACCCATGCTGGGAAGTGAGGGGCCATTCGGCCCGCAACTCGGTCTGACGCCATACAACGACGTGCGGTTCGGATTGCTGGGCGGATCGATCGTCGATTCGAACGCGTTGCTGCGCGCGTACATCTGGCATTGCATCGGAATTCCGCTGGTCGCATCGATATTCATGGCCGTTCATTTCTGGCGGATACGTAAAGACGGCGGCATCAGCGGCCCGGCGCCGATGATGCTCGAGTCGGAAATGAAAGCAGTGAAGAAAAAATAGTCTCTGTGTGCCTCTGGTCCTCTGTGTCTCTGCGGTGAATGGTCATTAACGGCACTTCACCACTGAGACACTGAGAACCACAGAGCGACACAAAGAATGATCGGGATGGAAGAAACTCCAAAGCCAAACTCGCGCCGCAACAAGATCATCGGCCTGGCCGTGATCCTTTTGCTGCTGGGCTTGTACATCTGGTGGGTCGAAGACTGGTACCAGCTTTGGAAGATCACGTCGGCGCCGGACAACATCCCCATCGTCGCGATGCTTTTTCTGGTGCCGTTCTTCACCTGGCTCGGCGTCAAACAGGCGGTCGCGAACGATCAGTTAATCAATCAGCTCGAAGCCGATCCGAAACTCGCTAAATCTCATCATCGCAAAGCCGAACCGTGGCGCCCGGGTTGGGCGAAAGAGCTGCACGTCTGGCCTTATCTCGTGCGCATCGAGTTTCTCGCCGCCGTCATCGTCACCGTCATTCTTTATGTCTGGTCGATCACGCTGGACGCGCCATTAGAAGAACCGGCCAATCCGAACCTGACGATGAATCCGTCGAAGGCGCCGTGGTACTTCCTCGGGTTGCAGGAGATGCTGGTCTACTTCGACCCGTGGATCGCCGGGGTGGTAATGCCGTCGCTCATCATGATCGGCCTGATGGTGTTTCCTTACGTGGATTCGAATCCGCTGGGCAACGGCTACTACACATTCAAACAGAGACGATTTGCGATCTGGATGTTCGGCGTGGGCTTCTTAACGTGGATTGTCCTGATTTTCATCGGCACGTTCATTCGCGGACCGGGCTGGATTTGGTTCTGGCCGGGGCAGACCTGGGACCACAACACGGTCGTGTTCGATCGCAATCGTGATTTGCATGAAATCATCGCCGGCTGGGGATTGCCGTTTCTGAATTCATATCCGTGGAAAGGGATCTTCGGCGCGATTGTTGTCGGCGGATTCTTCATCGTGGGCGGACTGTTCTTCCATTGGTGGATGATGCGCGCACCGTTAAAGCTTCGCTATTTCAAGTCCTGGACGGCGCTAAAAAATTGGGCCACCGTGCCCGGCGAGTTCGAGCGCAAGTTGCTCGCCCAGACCACGCTGCTTCAGTACATGACGTTTCAGTTTTTTGCGGTGACCGTGCTCCTGGCGATGCCGGTGAAACTGATACTAAGGTTGGTATTTACGATCAAGTACGTTTGGGTAACTCCCTGGTTCAACGTCTGAACCATTATTGAGAACCATGGCAGAGCCGACTGAACCGACCGAATCACTAGTTACGCGAGAGACCGAGCCTGAACGCGATCCGATCGTCAGCCGCTCGACGAGCTCGATCCTTCTCATCTGCACGCTGCTGCTGGTGGTCTCGGGCGTTTGGGCTTTGTGGGACGAGGCGTTCGCCACGCGACCCTGGCGCGGCATTCAGCGCGAATACGTCAAGCGTTACACCGCCTACCTCAAGAGCATTAAGCGCGACGCCGGCAAATCCGAAACCGAGGTCAAAGAGACGCCGGAGTACCAACAGCTTAATGATGCCGCGACGGCTGCGGAGGAGAACACCAAAGAGCGCCGTAAAGAGATCGACAAGGAAGTAGAGCGGATTCAGGCGAAGCTCGATGCCGTTACCGATCCGTTTCAGAACCAGCGTGGCCGCATCGTCGTCATCACGTTCACGGCCCAGACGGCGAAAAGCAAATCTTCGAAAGACAAATACGACCGACAGCTAAAGGCCAAGAAAGAAGAACAGGTGACGGTGGATATGCCCGATGATCAGGGCAAGATTGTGCGCCACCACATGAACTATGCGCAGTTGGAAAAGACGTTCAATGACCTGCGCGAAGAGAAGGCGAAATTCCTGGGCGAGAAAGCTGAGCTATTGAAAGAGCCCTTGGAGCTGGCGAAGAAGCGCGACGATTATGTGAAGAACCAGGTCAGCTCGTTACCGCCAAAAGCGATTGAAGATCTGATCAAGAAGAACGAGACCTCATTTGACTATTCGATCCTTGGCCATCAAATCAACTCAAATGAATACGGGATCGTGGATCGATGCGAAGTCTGTCACCTCGGCACGCGCGAACCTCTGAATATTAAAGCTTCAGACATGGCGCCCGACGGGCCCGGCAAGAAGCCTGACGAACTCGCGCGCGCCTTCGTCAGTCATCCGCGCAAAGAACTGTTCCAGACTCATAATCCGCAAAAGTTTGGTTGCTCGTCCTGCCACGGGGGTAACGGCCGCGCGACGACGAGCGTCGTGAAGGGCCACGGCCGGCACAAATACTGGCTGCATCCGATGTACGAGAAAGAAAATACCGAGGCAGGTTGCCAGATGTGCCACGCGAATGACCGGGTAACGCAAGGCGCCGATCAGCTTAACCTGGCGAAGGACCTTTTCTATCAGCGTGGATGCGTCGGTTGTCACCGGATGGAAGCGTTTGATCGCGAGGCTGACTCGCTCACGAACACGCGGCAGCAAGTCTCGCAACTCCAGGAGCAGATCGCCGCCAATGATCGCGAAGCGAAGCGCGAAACTGACGCGAGCGCAAACGCTGGAGACGAAGCTGAAATTCGACGTCTGCTTGCCCGCGCGGAATCGTTACGAGTCATCAACAGCCAGCTCGCCGCGCGCATAGATGAACTTAACCTTCAGACGCGTTACCTCCTGCAGGATCAAAAGAAGGTTGGCCCAAACCTCAAAGACCTCAAGCTGAAGCTGCGGAAGGAATGGGTTCCGCTGTGGCTGAAAGACCCGGAAGGGTTCCGCCCCGGCACGAAGATGCCGAAGTTCTGGCGCTTCGAGCATGACAAGGACGAAGGTGAGAAGGACCTGAGGGCCGTTGCGGCCTACCTGTGGCAGAACAGCTTTGACGGCAAAGTTCCCGCGCAGGCACAGGGTGATAAGACGAAGGGTAAAGAATTATTTGAATCGCGAGGTTGTCTCGGTTGTCATTCGATCGGCCAGGGCGACAACACGATGGGCGGAGTGTTTGCGGCCAATCTTTCGCGCGTCGGCGAAAAGGCGAACTACGACTATATCGTGCGCTGGATTTATAACCCGCGCGAACGCTGGGCGCCGTATTGTCCGACAGAGAAGCGCGACCTGACCCCGGACGACTTTGCGAAGCACGGCAAACCCTTCACGTTCGATACTGAGTTGCATTCGACTTGTCCAAACGACGGCGCCGAGCTGCAGGTCCAGAACATGACGGTGATGCCGAACCTGCGCCTGTCGGAACAAGATTCGCGCGACATTACGTCGTATCTGTTCTCGCTTTCGGCGCCGCCTTCTTACGCCGATGCGTCATTCATGGACGACCCGCAACTGGTGGAACGTGGACGGTTGCAGATTAAACAATACGGCTGCGCGGGCTGTCATGAAATTAAAGGTTTCGAAGAAGAACAACGAATCGGTAAAGAGCTGACGACGGAAGGCGCGACGCCGCTTGAGCGTCTCGACTTTGCTTTGCTCACGCATGATGCCGAGTACGGAAAGAAAGTCCTCAAGGACAAGGACGGAAAACTGGTCGATCTTCATCCTGATAAGAAGGATAAGAACTGGTACAACCACCGCGGGTTCTTTGAGCACAAGCTCGCCGAGCCGGGCATCTACGATCATGGCAAGTCTGATTATCTCGCTCCCAACGAGCGTCTGCGCATGCCCGATCCGCATCTGCCGGCGCCGTGGCGCACCAGCCTGACGACTCTGTTGCTTGGCAGTCGTGGTATCGAGGGCGCGAACGTTCCGAAGTCGCTTTTCTATGTGCCGACCGACCAACGCCGACAAGACATTCAGAACGGCTGGTGGGTAATCAAGAAGTACAACTGCATGGGCTGTCACGTGATTCAGCCGGGGCAGACAATTCAGATTTACAACAACTCGGCTGAGCCAACGACTGTTCAGGGCACGTCGCTGACGTCGCTGCCTTTCTATGCGACAAACAAGGACCTGCTGCCGCCGATGCTCACCAGTGAAGGCGCGCGTGTCGATCCGGAATGGCTGATGAGATTCCTGAAGGATCCCTCGATGCTGCGCGAAGGCGAACGACCGGCGCAGCCGGCGAGTGGGCCAACCGCGCCGCCCGCCAGGCCGTCCGCGTCGCCGGCAGCCACTGGGTCGCCGAGCCCCAGTGCGGCCACGAACGCTAACGATCAAAGGAATGGGCGTCTGCTTCCGCAGCCCGGCGCGAATCGCAACGGTGTGCGGCCCTACATTCAGGTGCACATGCCGACGTTCAATTTCTCGCCGAACGAGTTGCGGACCCTGGTGCGCTTCTTCATCGCCGTGTCGTCGCAGAACGATCCATATATTAAGGAGCCGATGCTGCCGCTGACTGAGGCTGAACGCACCATCGCGCGCGACATGTTCGTGTCAGGCACGCCTTGCCTTAAGTGTCACATCACCGGCGATCCCGGGCATGACGCAACGGCAATTGCGCCGAACTTCCTGCTGGCGTCTGAGCGCTTGAAGCCGGATTGGACGTTCCGTTGGTTGCTCGACCCGGCGCAAATTTCGCCCGGGACCGCGATGCCGACCGGTCTGTTTAAGAAAGAAGGGGAGCGGTGGGTGCTGAACGTTCCCAATCCGCCTGCGGGCGTGACGAATTATCACGGCGATCACGCGAAACTGCTCGTGCGGTACATGTTCCTGATGACACCTGACGAGCAGCGCCGCTTGTTGTCAGCGTCACCATCGACTCCGGCGCCGGCGGGTCAACCACAGCCGGCGGCCACGAGCGGTCATCATGCGAATCGGAGTCGGCGGCCCCGGCATCATCGGTTAAGGAGTCAGAGCCGCCTGCGGTAGCGGGAGGTTGATCTTTGCATGAGATTCCTCTTGTCAGGAATGTTCAACCACCCGCTACCGCAGGTGGTTCTGAAAACTTCTTTACGGTATGCTTTACGCAAATTTACAGACAGTTTCAAATTTTTTGGAGGACTTAAAAATTATGTTCACTAAACGCGCACGTTTGTGGCTTGGGTTGATGGCCGCGCTGGCGGTGTTGTCGCTCGGCTCATCATGCAGTAAGGCGCCCGAGGGCGGCGGCGATGATACGGGTAGCACTACCGGCACCGAATACAAATCAACGGGTACCGAAGGCACTATCTCAGGCACGGTGGCTTATGCCGGCGCTGCGCCCGAAGCGAAGAAGATCGACACGTCGGCGGATCCGCAGTGCTCCGCGAAAGCGTCGAATTTGCTATCCGAAGAGTGGGCCGTCAAGGACGGCAAGCTCGCCAACACGTTCGTCTATATCAAAGAAGGAACACTCGCGGACGGCAAGAAGGTCGGTGATTACTCTTATGCGGCGCCGTCTGGTGCAGCCACCCTCGATCAGAATGGATGCAGCTATAAGCCGCACGTCATGGGTGTCGTCGCCAGGCAGTCGATTACCATCACCAACAGCGACCCGACGACGCACAACGTTCACTTCACCCCGAAGTTGAACCCCGACTGGAACCAGTCGCAGGCCAATGGCGCGGGACCGCTCACTCATAAGTTGAACACGGCTGAAGCCATGGTCCCGGTAAAGTGCAACCAGCACCCGTGGATGAAGGCCTACGTCGGCGTTCTGAAGCACCCATTCTTTGCGGTGAGTGCTGAAGACGGCAGCTTTACGATCAAGGGCGTGCCGCCGGGAACATATACAGTCGTAGCCTGGCATGAAGGCCCGGGCGCGGGCACGGAAAAGACGATGCAGGTCACGGTTCCCGCAAGCGGTAAGGGAGCGGCTGACTTCAGCTTTGGCGCCAGCGCGCATCTGCGTGGACAGCCGAGTTCATTGCCGATGCTGCCGGCTCTCGAAGTTCCGTTCATGCGGCACTAGAGAACAGTGATGGGTGATAAGACGCGTTCTTATCACCCATTACGATTTATTAATCACCATGTCCAAAGGGGTTCATCGGTTCGCGCTGTTTTTGGCGGGAGCCACGTTCTTTCTCATCATCGCGGGCGCGAATGTCACCAGCCGTGATGCCGGGCTAGCGACCTCAGACTGGCCGCTGTCGAACGGGCAATTCTTTCCCAAGATGGTTGGTAATCTGTATTGGGAACACGGCCATCGGATGATTGCCGCGAGCGTCGGCTTCCTGACAATCATTCTCGCGATCTATCTGCAGGTGCGCGAGCGGCGTTCATGGGTCAAGCGTCTGGGGTGGGCGGCTCTCGGCTTGGTGATTGTGCAGGGACTGCTTGGCGGACTAACCGTCAAGATGAATCTGCCGCTCGCCGTTTCGTCCGCTCACGGGACATTGGCTCAATTGTTCTTTCTCACCACGGTAAGTTTAGCGGTGTTCACATCGCGAAGCTGGATCGATGCGCCGGCGAGGGTGCACGAACCAAGCGGCGGCATTTCGCTGCGCTCGTTGTGTGTCGCGTCGCTCATTTTGATTCTGGCGCAACTGGTGCTGGGCGCAACGCTGCGGCATTCGGCTAGTTGGGACCAGTGGTTGCCGACCAGTCTGCTTATTGCGCACATCACGGGAGCGATCATCGTTACGCTTTCACTAAGCGTTACGGTAATGACAGTGCTCCTGCGGCATCGCGAAGAGAAGTTTCTGACGCGGCCGGCGGCAATCGCTGTGGGGCTGCTGTTTGTGCAGTTAATGTTGGGGGTAGCTGCGTATTTGACGCGCGCCGCGTCGCCTTACGATCCGCAGCCCCTGAATCCGATGATTACCGTAACGGTTTCGCACGTCGCCTGCGGCGCTCTGGTATTCGCGACGACCATCGTCCTGACGTTGCGGGTGTTCCGGGTCTTGCGGGCTGAGCAGGCGAGAGATGTTGGGGTTCTGGCTACTGCGTAAGACGCGTTCCGACTCTGTGTCTCAGTGAATTCTCCGTGTCTCTGTGGTGAGCTAATCGGCGAGTACAGACACCACAGAGACACAAAGATCCCACAGAGACACTGAGGGATTCCGAACAATCGAGCTTTCATGAAAACTACTGCAATCGAAGTCCATCCAGTTTCGCCTGCGGCGCCCATCACCAAATCGGGACTGCGCGCCAAACTCTCTGCGTACGTTGAGCTAACAAAGCCGCGCATCACATCGCTCATCATGCTCACCGCCGCGGCCGGATTTGCACTCGGCTCGCAAGGCAACACAAATTATTTGGTGCTGACGCACGCGATGATTGGCATCGGGTTGCTGGCGTCCGGACTCGGCACCCTGAATCAGTTCATGGAGCGCGATCTCGATCTGCTGATGCGCCGCACCGCTGATCGGCCGCTACCAACCGGACGAGTGCAGCCGTACGAGGCGCTTTGGCTCGGTCTCACGCTCACGATTGTCGCGGAACTCTATCTGGCGGTGTTCACAAATTCGCTCACCTCGATTCTTGGCTTGACGGTCGTGGCGGGGTATCTGTTCGCTTACACGCCGCTAAAGACCCGCACGACATTTTCAACTTTCGTTGGCGCGTTTCCGGGTGCGATGCCGCCGGTGCTTGGTTGGACCGCCGCGCGTGGAGAGCTCGACACCACCGCGCTGGTGCTGTTCGCGATTCTTTTCCTTTGGCAGTTTCCGCACTTCCTCGCGATCGCGTGGATGTATCGTGAAGATTACGGGCGGGCCGGCATCTGCATGCTGCCGGTTGTCGAGCCCGACGGCCGCGTCACTGGCCAGCAAATCATTGCTTACACGGTCATGTTAGTGCCGGTGAGTCTGTTGCCTACGGTGCTGGGCGTTTCCGGAAAGATCTATTTTGTGGCCGCTCTGTTGCTTGGCCTGCTGTTTCTGGCGAGCGGCATTCGGGCCGCGTTTTCGAAATCAAATCAGCACGCGCGGCAACTTTTGATGGCTTCAGTTTTTTATCTGCCGCTGTTATTTGGCGTGATGGTGTTAAACCGGTGAATAGTAAATCGTAAATAGTAAATAGTTCGATCGCGTGACACAGCTTCTATTTACGATTCACGATTGACGATTTACGAAGGAGAGCTAGCTGATGGGACGTCTTCTGGCAGTAGCTATCTGGGTGATCACGATCGCCTCTGTCTTGATGTTTTTTAATAAGCGTTGGTGGTTTCCTGAGGCCATCACCGACCACGGGCCGAGCGTTGATCGCCAGTTCCTGATCACGATTATCGTGTGCGGCATCGCCTTCGCGGCCGCGCAGATCGGCCTTGGCTGGGTTGTTTGGAAGTATCGCGACTCAGCCGACAAGACGCGCGCAACCTATTCGCACGGCAACAATCGGCTCGAGGTCGTGTGGACCATCGTGACCGCGATTGTTTTCATCAGCCTGGGCGTGATGGGCCAGAGAGTTTGGGCGGCGCTGCACCTGAATCCGGCTCCCGCGGGCGCTACTCAAATCGAAGTCACGGCGCAGCAGTTTGCCTGGAACATTCGCTATGCGGGTGGCGACAAGACCTTCGGTCGCACGGACGTTCAGTACATCGATGACGCGACTAATCCCGTCGGCGTTGTGGACACGGATGCGGGGGGCAAGGACGACATCTCAACCCCGACGCTGGTCATTCCGGCGAACCGCCCGGTCGAACTCATCCTGAAATCAAAAGACGTGACGCACAATTTCTGGGTGCCGCAACTCAGGTTCAAACAGGATCTGGTTCCCGGCATGGCGATTCGCGTTCACTTCACCGCCAACAAAGTCGGCAAGTACGAAATGGCGTGCGCCGAGCTTTGCGGCATGAACCACTTCAAGATGAAGACGTTCATGCTGGTCCTGCCGCCGGCGGACTTTGACGCGCTGGTGCAAATGGCTCCGGCCCAGTTCCAGGATAAGAAGAACGAGTTACTCAACAGTTATCAGCTTCCACAGTACTGAGTTTTCAGCTGGCCCCGTAGAGGAGAACCGAGATGGCAGAAGCAGCTCATGCAGAAGTCCACAGGCACCCGGCGCCGACTGGCTTCATTCGCAAGTACATCTTCAGTATCGATCACAAAGTCATCGGGATTCAGTACATCCTGCTTGCGTTGGCCGCCGTAATCGTCGGCATGCTGATGTCCGTGCTGATGCGCGTGAAACTGACGTGGCCGGGAACCAGCGTTTCGATTCTCGAGACGCTGTTTCCGCAGGGCGCGCCGGGCGGCATCATGTCGGCCGAGTTTTACCTCAGCCTGGTCACTATGCACGGCACCATAATGGTGTTCTTCGTTTTGACGACGGCGCCCCAGGGCGGCTTCGGCAATTACTTTTTGCCCATTCAAATCGGCGCCGACGACATGGCGTTTCCCACGTTGAACATGCTGTCGTTCTGGGTGACGTTTGTCGGCTTCATCGTAATTCTCCTTGCGATTCTGGCGGAAGGTAACGCGACCGTCGGCGCGTGGTTTACCGGACTGGGCGCGTCCTGGTCGGCAGGAAGCGGTACTGTCGGGCCGATAGGAGGCTGGACAGGTTACGCGCCGTTAAGCGCGCTGGGCAAAGCAGCCGGGCCGGGGCAGGGAGCCGGAGTCAATCTCTGGATTATCAGCATCGCGATCTTCTGTGTGGGTTCGCTGCTTGGGGCCCTGAACTTCATCACCACGTTGATCAACATGCGCACGCGCGGCATGTCCCTGATGCGAATGCCGCTCACGTGTTGGGCGTGGTTCACGACCGCCGTGCTGGCGTTGCTCTCGTTTCCCGTGCTGCTTGGCGGCGGCATTCTGCTGCTGTTGGATCGTATGGCGGGCACGAGCTTTTTCATTCCCGGCGGTTTGTACGTGAGCGGTGCGCCCGTCCCGCTGCACAGTGGCGGGTCACCGCTTCTTTGGCAACACTTGTTCTGGTTCTTCGGCCATCCCGAGGTTTACATCGCGATTCTGCCGGGCATGGGTGCAACGTCGCACATCCTTTCGACGTTTGCGCGTAAACCAATTTTCGGTTATCGCGCGATGGTGTTCGCCATTTTTGCGATCGGCATGCTCGGCTTCTTCGTCTGGGGCCATCACATGTTCATAAGCGGCATGAGTCCTTACTCAGCCGTGGCCTTCTCAGTCCTGACATTGTCGATTGGCGTGCCATCAGCCATTAAGACGTTCAATTGGATCGGTACGTTGTGGGGCGCGAGGATCCGTTTCACCACGCCGATGCTGTTTGCGATCGGATTCGTGTCGTTGTTCGTCGCCGGCGGCATCACCGGCCTGGTGCTGGGCCAGACGTCGCTCGACTTTTTCTTCCACGACACGTATTTCGTGACGGCGCACTTCCACCTCGTGATGGGGGTCGCGTCGATCTTCGGCATGTTCGCGGCGACCTACTTCTGGTTTCCGAAAATGTTCGGCCGGATGATGAGCGAAAGCATGGGCAAGTTTCACTTCTGGGTGACCTTTATCGGGGTGTACGCGATCTTCGTCCCGTTCCACGCGATGGGCATGTTGGGCATGCCACGGCGCTATTCGCAGTTCGACGAATACACCTTCCTGAATAACTCGGGCGGGCTGGTGAAGTTTGTTACGGTCGCAGCGCTGATCACGGTGACGGTCCAGCTTTTGTTCTACTTCAATTTCTTCTGGAGCATGTTCAAGGGCAAGAAGGTGACGAGCGACAACCCTTGGGAGGCGACGACGCTGGAATGGGATATCCCTTCACCGCCGCCGCATGACAACTTCGCGGGCATTGCGCCCACGGTGTATCGCGGACCATACGAGTTTTCGGTGCCTGACGCGCCGAAAGATTATGTGATGCAGAGTGAGCCGGATGCCGGCGAGATTCATCCAGGTTTGGGAGAAAGAAGCGGTAATGGCGGCAACGGTCACAAACACTAGTCCGGTTGTCGATGTTGGCGTCGGCGGCGGACCGAAGTCGAAGGGCGGCAATGGCTTTCGCAAGAACGGCGGCGGCCACGATGGCACCGACTTTCGGTTTTCGCCGGCGCGTTATCGCGTCGGGATTTGGGTGGCGATTGCCAGCATCGTGATGCTGTTTACCGGGCTCGCCAGCGCTTACATTGTGCGCTCGGCTTCGGCAGACGATTGGGTGCGCATCGCGATGCCGAAGATGCTCTGGCTAAGCACCTCGGCGATTTTGATCAGCAGCGTCACGATCGAAATCTCGCGACGGTCTTTGAAACGAAAAGGCGAAGCGCAGTACGGGATGTGGCTCACCATTACGGCCGCGCTGGGCGTCGTTTTCGTGGCGTCACAATTCTTTGCCTGGCGGCAACTGGCTCGACAAGGTGTCTTCGTGGCCAGCAATCCGCACAGCGCGTTCTTCTATTTGTTCACCGGCGCGCACGCTATTCACGTGCTTGGTGGTCTGTGCGCCCTGGCTTATCTGTTGCTGCGCACGCGAAAGAAACGCGACTCGGTTGAAGGTGAACTCAAGCGTGTGGGCGTAGTTGATGCAGCGACGACCTATTGGCATTTTCTCGACGGACTTTGGATTTGCTTGTTCTTGCTTTTGTTCTTTTGGAAGTGAGTCGCCATCTCCCTCTGGGAGAGGGTAGGGGTGAGGGACGAAGTTAGCGCGCGACAAGTCCCTCTAAGTTTCCGTAGTCCAGCGCTTCAGCGCTGGGAAAGTGAATTTCCTGTTTTGATTCGCCCGCTTTAGCGGGCAACGACACCCACTTCGGAGGTAACTCGTGGCAACTGAAGCAGAAGCTCTGACAAACGATTGGGGCGGCGGAGTTCACCCTTATCGCGTCGGCCATCGCAAGCTCGGCATGTGGCTCTTCATCATGTCCGACTCGCTAACTTTTTCGGCCTTGTTGATGGGTTACGCATACCTGCGCGCTTCGAACGTCTGGCCGACGCCGTTCAAGTTTTATCCGAGCATAGTCTTTTCATCAATCATGACCCTGGTGCTGCTATCGTCCAGCTTGACGATGGTGTTCGCGGTGTCGGCGTCGGCCAAACGACAGCTGTCGGCCGCGCGCAAATGGATCATCGCCACGGCTGTCCTCGGCGCGACGTTTATCGTCCTGCACGCGATCGAGTGGAAGCACCTGATTGATGAAGGTCTGACGCCGTTTGCGCTCCCGCACGAATGGGCTGAGAAGTGGCCGGGCGCGTCGCCTCTGTTCGGCGCTACGTTTTTCGGCATCACCGGCATGCACATGTTCCACGTCTTTACCGGATGCATTTATCTGCTGGTGGTGGCGGCGCGGGTTAAGAAAGCCAGTCACGAAGACGTTGAGATCAGCGGCCTGTATTGGCACTTTGTCGATCTGGTCTGGATGTTCGTCTTCCCGCTGATCTATTTGCTTTCGATTCAAGCATAGCGGCTGTTAGCCCTCCCCTTTGGGAGAGGGTTGGGTGAGGGACGAAGTTAGAGCAACTCGTTGATTTTTCAGTAGCCCAGCGCTTTAGCGCTGGGAAGTTTGAAAGAAGATTTTCGGAGCCCGCTTTAGCGGGCGACAGGGCAACAGGCTGGAAACCGGAGAATCAAACATGAGCGCACACGCAGAATCGCACGACGAACACTTTGCCGGTTCAAACAAGCTCTTCATCTCAGTTTGGATTGGCTTGCTAATCTTGACGGGCATCGAGGTGTTGTTCGGCTATATCAACTTGCCCCTTGTTTACATGCTCGTGATTCTGCTGGGCGCTTCGATCATCAAGGCCGCTCTGATCGTCGCCTATTTCATGCACCTGCGTTTCGAGCGTTTGCCGCTTGTGCTGACCATCGTGCCGGCCGTCGTCATTTGTATTTGTCTGCTGCTGGTGTTTTTCCCTGACAGCTTCCGCTCGCGCGACCTGCGGGCCACGCCGCCAGCAACCGCGCCGCCGGCCGGACAGCCGAGTCATTAGCGTCAGTGGGCAGTGAGCAGTGAGCGGTGCGCAGTGAGCAGATGGGGGGCAGTAGCCCGAACCGTAACGAGGGCACGGCGATTTTTCCGTAGCCCAGCCTTTTGAGGCTGGGTAAGCGGGCTTGAAGAACTGAGAATGGCTTTACGCGTAATTCGCATGATGATCGTCGGCGCGATTGTCGCCCTGTGCGCTCTCGCAATGTCCGACTCTGCACTCGCGCAGTGCGCCATGTGCCGCGCGTCCGTCAGCCAGGCGTTCGCCAGGAACCTTAACCTGGCGATTCTGGTTCTGTTTGTACCGCCGGTGACGATGTTTGCGGCAATTTTCTATATCGCGTTTCGCAATCGAAAGGGATAATGTTGGGCGTGAGCATCTTGCCCGCATGTTATGCCTGAAGACGTAGCCGACCTCTTGCAGATTGATATTGAGCGCCGCACGACGCGCGGACGTGTCTGCCCGCAATGCGGAGGCAAGATCGTTCCGTCACAAAGGGCGGTCTATGAAAACAAGACTGATCCAAACCTGGTGTTTCCGGTATGGCAGTGCGAACGTTGCGGTTATGAAGAGCTTTCGGAAAAACCGTTGAAGCCGGCAAAGAAACACTAGCCCAAAGGCAGTACAGAACGACTTTGTCGGCAGCAGAGTTTTAAAGTAGCCCAGCGCTTTAGCGCTGGGTTAGATGGACAAAAGATTGCCGAGCCCGCTTTAGCGGGCGACAGAAAAATTCTCCTTACCCGTTCCGATGCATCGGCGCTAGCGGGTAAGGTAAGATTATCCAGCGCGCTTCAGCGAGCGACAGGGGAACCCAATAGGACGATAATCAATTGACTGCAACCGCCCAACGATTTTCCATGAAGAACGAACAAAGGCTGCTAACTCTGATTTGTTTCATTGCGGCGCTCGGCCTGTTCGCGTTCGTCGCCTACAACTTCATCGCGGCCGGCTCGGTCATCAGCACTGACGGTCTTTTCTTTACCGTTGTTCCCATTGTGATCGCGCTCGGGTTTTTGGCCGTGCCTGCTCAGGAGTTCCTGACGCGACGACTTGAACAGAGGCGCATCGCTCGGGGCGAGGAAGTGAAGCCCAGCCCTGCCGCCGCGAAACAAGCGGCGCGAGCGGCCGGCACAGTACCCGCTGCTCTAAAGTTGCCGCCTGCTCTGAAGGACGTGCGCGGCCGCGCCATGCCGCCCGACGTGAACCGGATGGTCGCCGAAATGAACCGGGGGACACAGCAGTGAGCCGTGGGCAGTGCGCGGTGAGCAGTATTCACGCTGAAGGCGTGCTAGAAGGTAGCCAGGGGTAAAGCGAGTGTAGCGAGCGACACCCCTGGATCGGGTTCAAAAAACAGGCGTCCGTCCTGAAGGGGCGGACAGAGGAAGTTAAACTCCAACTCCACCCTATCGCCATTTCAACTGCTCTAACACCTGACCTCTGATCTCTGATTTCGTCATGCTGCTCACAGCCCACTGCTCACTGCTCACTGCTTTGGGCCTGCTCGCTGCCGACTGGGTTTCTGCTCTCCCGCACTTCAACGCCGCTCTTAACTTCACCAGCTTCGTATTACTGATGGCCGGCTACTTCTTTATTCGCCGCAAAAGCATCATTGCCCATCGCAACTGCCAAATCGCGGCGGTGTCTGTTTCCGTTCTGTTCTTAATTTCGTACGTGACGTATCACTCGCAGCACGGATCGACACCTTTTCCGGGGCAGGGAATTGCGCGGCCAATCTACTTTACGATTCTGATCACGCACGCAATCCTGGCGGCGGTCATCGTGCCGTTCGTGATTGTCACCGTCCTGCGCGCTAAGCGCGGAGATTTCCTGCGCCACCGGGCCATCGCGCGCTGGACCCTCCCGATGTGGCTGTATGTTTCGATCACCGGCGTGGTGGTTTACGCGATGCTGTATCACCTCTACCCATCGGGCTGATTTAGCAGCGCACGTATTTGGAGTGCGGTACGCAGGCATCTGCCTGCATTTGGAGTGCGCCGGCAGAGCGTCGCGACGACGGCGCTTTGGATTCTCGCCATCCCCAACCATAATCGCGCCAGATGAGAGCGAATTAACGCCGATCAGGTCATCGGATTACTGCTCTGATTTTTATTCCGCGTAAATCTGCTTTCATCCGCGGCCACTCTTAACATGTCCTTCTTCGACTATTTCCAAATCGCCATCATCGTGATTTTTATCGCGATTGTTGTCACCAAGGCCGTGTACCTGCGCATAAGTCGAAACATCACCGCGATTGTGGCCGGTCGCGACAGTCGCGGGCTCGCGCGGGTGTTTGAAATAGCCGCCTTCGCCGGCTTGGTCTTTTGGATGGTTGAGATCGTTTTATACGCACTGCATTCCCACGCGCGCGTTCTACCTGCAGTCTTGCACGATCAATTTTTTGAATCGTTCGCGCTGAGGGTGGCCGGAGTGATCCTGATAAGCGGCGGGTTGGTAGTCTTCATTCTCGCTTTCTTCAACTTCGGCGACTCGTGGCGCGTCGGCGTTGACTACGAGACGCCCGGAGCCCTCGTGACGCGGGGCATTTTCTCGCTTACGCGGAATCCGATCTACGTCTTTATCAACGCCTGGTTCATCGGCACATTTCTGATTAATGGCACGTGGATATTCCTGGTTCTTGCGGTGCTGGCTATCGCCGCGCAGCACTGGCAAATTCTGCGCGAGGAAGAATTCCTGAAGAAGAGCTACGGCGAAGCGTACGAGCGTTATCGAAACAAAGTGCCGCGGTATCTCATCTGGTGATTTGGAGTGCGCCGGCCTCGACGGCGCTTTGGATTTCATCACGCCGAAGGCGTGAGAGAAGGTAGCCAGGGGTAAGCGAGCGCAGCGAGCGACACCCCTGGATCGCGATAGATAGAAGTTCCTCGCCCTGAAGGGGCGAGATGAAAAATTGATTCCCAGAATTACCTGACTCGCGCGTACTAGAACTGTCTACAAGTTCATCCTTTCTTTAATCTGTGTAATCTGCGTAATCTGTGGATGATTCGATTCTTCCTCTGTGGTTAAATGACGGGCCGTATTCAAATGACAAATGTCAGATGATTTCATACAAACCAACGGCCGCGATGCGCAAGTTGTCGTTGCCCCAAAGCCGCGTCGGCCGAGCAATATCTGGCTCATCATCGTCGCCTCGCTCTTCATCATCGTTCCATTTCTGTCGTGGTACTTCACCTGGTTCGGCCGTTCACTATCCGATGAAAAGATCGTCGAGTACCTTAACGACGAAAAGAAGCCGCGCAACATCCAGCACGCGCTTACCCAAATCGAATCGCGGATGGAGAAGAACGATCCGGCCGTCAAGAAGTTTTATCCACGCATTCTGGAGTTAGCGAAGAGCCCGACCGGCGAAGTCCGTAAGACAGTTGCGTGGGTCATGGGCCAGGACAACACTTCCGAAGATTTTCATCGCGCGCTGCTCGAGTTGTTGAAAGACGCCGAGCCGCTCGTGCGTCGCAACGCGGCCTTGCAGTTAGTGCGTTTCGGCGACGCTTCCGGCCGCCCCGAGCTGCGCGCCATGCTGCAACCTTTCGAAGCGAAGTCGCCCATCAACGGAACCATCGTGAGCATATTGCCAGTTGGTTCCGAACTACGCGCGGGCGCCCTTTTCGCCCGCATCCGCGTCGTCAGTTCGCCATCTTCACTCATCACTCATGACTCATCACCCATCACTGGTTCGGCATCTCCCAACACCCAACACCCGTCACCCGTCACCGTTCTTGGTGACGTCCAGGAATTCCGCGCCCCAGTCGACGGCGAAATAGCATCGCTTGCTGTGAAGGAAGGCGACGCCGTGACTGTTGGTCAAACAGTCGCCTCGCTGAAACCCGACAAAGCTTCCGTCAGCGCCGCACTCCGCGGCTTGGCTTACGTTGGCACAGCCGAGGATTTGCCCTCCATCGAATCTTTAGCCCAAACAGTAGGCGATGATGAAATTGCCAGCCAAGCATCTACCACCGCCAAAGCCATCCGCTCGCGCGTGAGTTCATCCCAGCAGTAAGATTACATCTGTCGTTTGGTCCGGCTAGGCGAGGGTCCGGTAGGTTTTCCGACTCAGTACCAGTTCATGTCTCGCTGCTGCGCGAAAAGCGCTTGCGTCCAGACCGTAGTTAGTAACCTTTTTCACGCTGAAGCATCTCTGGCAGCTTGACCTCCGCAATTAGTTTCACTTAACTAGTGCGCCTATGCGCACTCGTATCGCGGTTTTTCTGATCACTCTTTCGGGTTTGATTCTGGAAGTTGGGCTGACCCGGATTTATTCAGCCAGCATCTGGTATCACTTTGCCTTTGTTGCTATCTCAGTCGCTCTGCTTGGTTGGGGTCTCGGTGGGTTTACCGTTCATCTGCTGAAACAGCGGAAGCCTCTGTCGATCCACGCGGCAGCGTTGACGACGCTGCTGTATGCGGGCGCGATTCCGCTGTGTCTCTGGCTCCTTGTGCGATATCCGTTCGAGATGGATCGGCTGCCGCTGTATTTCCTCGCGCCGCTGCTGCCGTTCTTTCTCGCCGGCATGGCGCTGTCGATCGTTTTCGATATCCATCGTGCGGTCGCAGGGAGTCTGTATTTCTGGGACTTGATCGGCGCCGCGTTGGGCGCAGTATTGGTGACGGTTCTGCTGCATTTGTTTGGAGGGGAAGCGGCGCTATTGGTGGCAACGATTGCGCCGGCGATTGCGGCGGGTCTCTTAAGTCTGTCGCCCGCTTCGCGGGCTCAAACGGCAGAGGTCAGAAATCAGAAGTCAGAAGTCAGCACGAACGACGAACTAAGCGGGCAGGATGCCCGCGCTCCCAGCCTACTGCCACGAATCGTTCAGGTGGCGGCGGCGCTTGGCGTGGTGCTCGCAATCATCGCGGCAGTTTCAGCCGTGAAGTATGAAACGTTTCGCGTGAAGCCCGGCCGAACGAAGGCGATGCGCAATCAGATGGATGAGAATCCAAACGCGCGCATCGCGTACACCGGTTGGAATGCTTATTCGCGCATCGATGCTGTAGAAGGCGTCGCGCCCGGTCACGTAGCGCGGCTCTACATCGATTCGGACGCATGGACCAGCATCAACGAATGGGACGGCAAGCTGGAAAGCGCGAAGGGTCTCCGCGACTCTTACCGCGCCCTCCCGTTTCGACTCACACCAAACGCCGAAACACTGGTCATCGGTCCCGGTGGTGGCGCTGACGTCGTGTCGGCTTTGGCATCGGGCAGCCGCAAAGTCACCGCAGTCGAACTGAATCCGTTGATGCTGAAGTTTGTGCGCAGCTATGGCGCGCGCGCCGGCAATCTTTACGACCGGCCGGATGTGGAAACCATTCAGAGTGAAGGCCGCAACTTCATTTCGCGCACAGACAAGAAGTTCGACATCATCTTCATGGGGTTTGTCGATTCGTGGGCGTCGGTAGCGTCGGGCGGCTTGTCGCTTTCGGAGAATTATCTCTACACGGCTGAAGCGATGCGCGCCTTCTACGATCATCTTTCGGATAACGGAATCATGGTGGTGCTGCGTTGGGAGATGGACATCCCGCGGCTGACTTCCAATGCTGTGGCGACTTTAGGCGCCGACGAAGCGGCCAAGCGCGTGGTGGTGCTGATGGAGAAGCAGGCCGCGCCGAATGATTTTCCGCAGATGCTTTTCATGTTGCGCAAGCGGCCTTTTACCGAAGCAGAGTTGAAAGAGATCCGCGAGAACTGGACTCAAGCAAATGCCATAGTGGCGCCGGGCGGAATCGCGCCGCCAGGTCTCAAAGAAGTGCTGGCGGGCTCGAAGACTCTGGATCAGTACGACGCTGAGGCGCCGCGGTACGTTGGGCCGGTGTGGGATGACAGTCCATTTTATTTCGCGATCGATCGGCCGTGGCGGATGCCGGGAGCAATTGCTGAGCGCATTTTGAAATGGCTGCTGGCCCCGAGCGTGCTCCTGCTCGTGGTGTTTGCCGTGTTTGGGAGGCCGCGGCGCGAGAGGATAGAAGGGGAAGCAGGCCAGAAGCCTGCGTACCGTTACGTCGCCTCACTGGTTTATTTTGCGATGCTCGGTTTCGGATTCATTTCAGTTGAGCTAGCGCTGCTCCAAAATCTGACGCTGCTCGTAGGCCATCCGATTTACACGCTCTCAGTCTTGCTGTTCACCCTGTTGGCGTTTGGCGGCATTGGCGCAGCTCTGAGCCCGCGCTGGTCGATGTCGAAAGCGTGCGCAGCGGTGGCGATCATCGGAACGGTCGAGGCGCTGGCGTTACCGAAGCTGGTGCCCGCGCTTCTTTGGCTGCCGCTATGGGGAAGGATTGGAGTGGCGATCGCTCTGATGGCGCCGCTTGGATTAGCGATGGGCATGCCTTTCCCGCGCGGGTTAAAACACACGGGCGAAGGATCTCTGCCGGCGCCACCGTTCTACTGGGGACTGAACGGCATTATGTCGGTAATCGGATCGGTGACGACGGTGTTCGTGGCGCTAAATTGGGGATTCCAGGCAGCGATGCTGATGGGCAGTGCGTGTTATGTGCTGGCGGCGCTCGCGTCGATGAAGGCGTTTCCTAATCAGTTGGCAGTGAGCAGTGAGCGGTGAGCAGATAGGCCTTGAGTTCCGAGTTTCGGTTTCCAGTTAGGGCACGGAATCCAAACAGCGCCGTCAGGCGCGGAATGTTTATAGAATCACCGGAAAAAAACCACTACCTACGAAAAGAGGGAATCTCGATGAATCGAGATTCCCTCTTTTCAATTCAACCCCGGGCGACGTGGTCTATAAATATTTAGCCGCTTTGCGGCTGAAGACTATCGTGCTTCTGCCGGCGCTGTGACCTCGGATGACGCTGGCAATGCCGTCGTCGGTGGCGGTGGTGGTAAGTCCGGTAGACTAATTCCGTGCATTGACTCCCAATCGTCGGTCGGAATCATTTCAATCGCATCCCACGGACAGCCGTCAAGAAAAGCTCCATCCGGACCTTTGCTGGTGCACTTCTGACAACCGATGCAGAGATAGGGATCGACTTCGATGCGGCCGAAGGGCGGATGATCTTCATCCGTCACCCAGAACATGCAGGCTTCGATCGGACAGTACTCGATACAGGCAGGCGAGCCGGCGCAACCAGTGCAGCAGTCAGTCGTGATGGCGAGAATGCGCGGCCGCTTCTTGCGCTGGGCCTTCCCATCACCAACCGACATCGGCCATTCCTTTTCGACGACGTCGAAAGTTTGTTCCTCGAGGGCTGTCATGTTGCCCGAGAGATTAACATAGCGAGTTGGCGGCCTCAATCGGAAACTTCTGAAATCGTTTTCGGGGTTGAAGCAATCGATCCGCCTCGCTGTTCCGCCCCTTCAGGGCGGAGATCATTGTTTTATCGTAATCCAGGGGTGTCGCTCGCTTCGCTCGCTTACCCCTGGCTACCTTCTGTCACGCCTTCGGCGTGAATGGCACTTGTTAACGCAGCCATATTCTCTGCCGCCCGCTAAAGCGGGCTTTGATTCCTTAATTGATCGTTGACCCAGCCTTAAAAGGCTGGGCTACATTCAAATCGTCAGCTACGCGGACGCGTGCGACTGCTCACAGCTCACAGCTCACTGTTCTTTACATCCCCACGTAATCAGGCCCACCGCCGCCTTCTGGCGTCACCCAGTTGATGATCTGATACGGGTCCATGACGTCGCACGTCTTGCAATGGACGCAGTTCGAGAAGTTGATTTGGAGTTGGCGACGAGGTGACCCACCCGCTACCGCAGGTGGTACTGACCCGGGCCCGCCAGTTACCGCATGCGGTTCTGACTGCTGCCCGCCGGAGGCGTGCGTACCCACTTCAACCATCTCGTAAACCGCCGCGGGACAGAAACGTTGGCACGGGTTGCCGTATTCCTCGGTGCAGCGCGTGGCGCAGATGTTTGTGTCGAGCACGTGCAAGTGCGCCGGTTGATCCTCATCATGACCAACAGCGGCGTGGTACACGTCAGTCACTTTGTCGAAGGTCAGTTTCTTGTCAAAGCGAAGATCCTGGTAACGCGGCGCGGTCGATCCGTTTCCGTTGTAGCCGTACGCGGACAGCTTCTGCATCGCCTCGTGGCCGGGCTCCTGATGATCTCGATCAAGGATGCCCCAGGCGCGACCGCCGGTGATGTATTGCAGACCGGCGTTTGCCATTCCGAGCCAGCGGCCGTGACGAAACCCTGCATGAAAGTTCCGATAGCGGCGCAACTCGGACGCAATCCAGCTTTCCTTCACACGAGCTTCAAATGATTGCAGGGTTGCGGATGAATAGTCTTCCGCCACCAAAGCTTCAAAGATCGTTTGTGCCGCGAGCATCCCGCTCTTGATCGCCGAGTGAATACCTTTCAAGCGCGCCGCGTTCAGAAAGCCGGCGCTGTCTCCGACGATGAGCACGCCGTCGGAATACATTCGAGGCATCGCGTTCCAGCCGCCGGCGGCGATCGCTTTCGCCCCATAGCGGATCATCTTGCCGCCTTCGAGCAGCTTTGCGATGAACGGGTGCGTCTTGAACTTTTGGAATTCGGCGTGCGGGTCAATCAAAGGGTCGCGATAATCGAGTCCGGTCACGTAACCAATGTTCAGCACGCGGTTCTGCATCCCGTAAATCCAGCCGCCGCCATACGTCCATTGATCAGAAGGGAAGCCGAGCGTGTGCGTCACGCGCCCTGCGGGATAACGATCGTCGGGAAGCTCCCAGAGCTCTTTCACGCCAAGGCTGTAAACCTGTGGCTCGCGACCTTCATCCAGACCCAGCCTGCGAACCAACTTCTTAGTAAGCGATCCGCGCACGCCTTCACCCAGCACAGTGACTTTCGCGAGGAGGTCGACGCCTGGTTCGAAGTTCGGCTTCGGCTTGCCTTCTTTGTCGATGCCTTTGTCGCCGGTACGCACGCCGAGGACGCGATCGTTGTCATCGAACAGCAAGTCAGCGCCGGGAAACTCGGGGAAGATGTTGACTCCCGCTTCTTCGCATTTCTCGCCCAGCCACGCCGTTAAACGATTCAGCGAGACGATGAAATAGCCGTGATTGTTTAGTGGCGGTGGATTGATCGGCGAACGGATCGAGCGTTTCTCCGTAAGGTAAAGAAACTGATCTTCTTTGACAGGGGATTCGAGAGGCGCGCCCTGTGCGACGAAGTCAGGAATCAGCTCGGCAAGTCCTTTCGGATCCATGACCGCGCCGGAGAGAATGTGCGCTCCAACCGCCGCACCTTTCTCGATTACGCCGATTTGAACTTCGCCGAGCGTTTTTCCTTTGCTTGCGCCGCTTTCCACCGCGGCGTTGTGTTCTGCGATCAGGCGCGAAAGGTGTAAAGCGCCGCTCAAATTCGCCGGACCGGCGCCGACGAAGACCACGTCCATTTCTAAGCTTTCACGTACCATTAGTTAGTTGAGGGAGCAGGCTAAAAGCCTGCGCATCGAAGAAAATGAATGACCATTCAGTGGCGAGTATAACAGAGCCCAAGGGGAGTCTTCGAACTACCGGCGCCCTCGACAGTGTTTTCGCTTCGCGCTGCTTTTGCGGCTGGGCCTTGCGTGAAGCGATCGTCTAAGTCGAAAGGCGTCGCACGTTCAACCACCCGCTACCGCAGGTGGTTCTGACAGATTCGCGTGGTGTAGACTGAGCATGAATTCGGAAGTATCGGAAACGTAGGAGTCTTTTGAATGGTCCCCTTTGCCTGGAAGAGAAGTGTCGTTGTCCTGTTACTACTTTGTTTCTTCATGACGCTCGCGCCGCAACCGGCGCAAGCCTGCGGCCCATTTTTTACCGACGCAATTTTCGTCTTCCAAAAGCACCCTGACCATCCGCTGGAGAAGTTCGCGCGCGGAAACGTCGGCGTGCTACAGCCTACTTATGCGCGTTCATATCTCGTGGCCGCTTATCGAAACCTAATCGGCGAAACATTGAGTGACGCCGAAGTTAAGGGGCTTACGGGTCTGTGGGATGACCGGCTGAACAACTCGTGGGACGAGACTTCTGAAGATTGGTTAAAGAAGTGGAAAGACGCGCGCGCGAAGGTTCCCGGCGTGGGCGCACCACCGGACATCGACGTCTACCGGTATCGCGAGAAGCCGCAGGACTATGAGGCTTTTCTTAACTGTCAGGCGGATGCATTTCAAAACGCGGTGGCGACGCTCGACGAAAGAACCAAGTCCTGGGGCGCTGACAGCGCGGCCATGCGTGATTGGATAACGGCGCAGGACATCGTTTTCAAGAACTGCAAGATGGGTCAGGAAGTTCCGCCAGCGGCGTCTGAACAGAACGCCCTGCTTCGCGCCGATCGCGCTTACCAAATCGCTGCTGCGAATTTCTACGCGACAAAGTTTGATGATGCAGTAAAGAGTTTTGACGCTATCGCGGATGACGGTTCATCGCCCTGGCGTACGATCGCGCCGTATCTTGCCGCGCGCTCGCTCCTGCGAAAGGGAAGTTTGGCCGCCGAAGCGGAGCAGGGGAAGCCTGCGCTGGCCCAGGCTGAGAAGCGTCTGAAAACAATCGTTGATGACAGGAAGCTTGAAAAGTCTCATCACGCCGCGAATCGACTCCTTAATCTTACGCGGCTGCGTTTGCGTCCTGAGGAGACGGTTCGCAACCTGGCCCAAACGATTTCGAAGAAGGGCGCGGCCACTGATTTCAAGCAGAGTGTTTGGGATTACACGGTGCTCCTCGACAAGTGGATCCTCGACAACGAAGACGGTGTCGTGAAGAGCACGTCCGTGCCGGCGACGGTGCGAACGGACGAACTTACGGATTGGATCGTGACTTTTCAGGACGAGTCGGACGCGGCGACAACACATGCTAACGAGCAATGGGGGAAGAAACAGAATCTGCCATGGCTCGTGGCCGCGATTGCAAAAGCCGACGGACCATCGGCGAAAGCAAACGACTTGATTAGTGCGGCCGCACGCGTTGAATTCACCTCCCCAGCGGCTCCTACGCTCATCTTTAACCGGGCGCGGCTGCTGGCGGAGATGAATCGCGGGGACGAAGCTCGAACGCTTCTCGACGAGACGCTCGCCGGTGATCGAACGAAGTTAACGCGTTCGGGGGCCAACCTGCTTCTTAGTGAACGGATGATGCTGGCGCGGAACCTGAACGAATTTCTCCGCGCAGCTCAGCGTGAGGCGGCGGGCTTCAGCGACAATAGCGATGAACGTGAAAGGCCGATGGAGGAAAAGGAAGCGGCGGAGTATACGCGCGGCTCGAAAGTGTTTTTTGATGCCGACGCGGCCACGGTTTTCAATAAATTGATGCCGGTGGCGCTTTGGGCTGATGCCGCGCGCAGTGATCTACTGCCCGCGAATCTCCAACGAAATGTCGCTCAAGCGTCCTTTATGCGGGCCGCGTTGACGGATCGCGCAGCGGTCGCCAATCAGACAGCCACCACGATGGCGGCGGCATATCCGGAGGCGAAAGAGCTTTTGACGGCTTATCAACGAGCAACGACGCCCGATGCGCGGCGGTTTGCGGCGGCTTATCTTGCGCTCAAGTTTCCGGGCTTGCGGCCGTACGTTACGTTCGGTGTCGGCCGCGGAACGGACATCGCTGAGATGGATAGCTATCGCGACAATTGGTGGTGTGCCGAGCCGCCAACGAGTTTCGGCGGATATTTTTCTGAGGGCGGCGATGCCACGAAAAAGCAAATGCCCTCACCCGAGTTTCTGAAACCGTCGCGAGCGGCTGCAGAGAGAGAGGCCGCTTTAATCCAGTCGCTCGGGCCAGGCCCTAATTACCTGGCGCAGACGGCGGTCAACTGGGCCACGACGAACCCGACTGATCGAAGAGTGCCTGAGGCTTTGCACCTCGCCGTGAAATCGACGCGCTACGGTTGCACCGACAAAGAGACAGGTCGCTGGTCAAAGGCGGCTTTCGATCTGCTCCGTCGCAAATATCCGAATAGCACCTGGGCGAAACAGACACCGTATTGGTTCAAGGGATAAGTGGGTACGCATGCCTCTGGCATGCTTCACACCAGGCGTGCGCGCCAAAGGAACGCAAAGTTAACTACCAGTGACTGAACATAAACACACCAACGGCCTCATCAACGAAACCAGTCCGTACTTACTCCAGCACGCGCACAATCCCGTCAATTGGTACCCGTGGGGTGACGAGGCCCTCGCCAAAGCGCGTGATGAAGAGAAACCGATCCTGTTGAGCATCGGTTACTCCGCATGTCATTGGTGTCACGTGATGGAGCGCGAGTCGTTCGAAAACGAAGAGATCGCGAAGTTGATGAACGAGAACTTCATTAACATCAAAGTTGATCGTGAAGAGCGGCCGGACCTCGATCAGATTTACATGAATGCCGTGCAAATGATGACCGGGCACGGCGGCTGGCCCATGACGATGTTCCTCACGCCTGAGGGTGTGCCCTTCTACGGCGGCACATATTTTCCGCCCGCCGATCGCTACAACATGCCGGGATTTCCGCGCGTGCTGCTCAGTGTGGCAGAAGCCTACCGCTCGCAACCCGATCAAGTCGGACATACATCGACGGCGATCCTGGGGGAGTTGCGACGGGTCGGCCTGGCGACGCCTTCGCGGGAGATGCTGTCGGTAGAGTTGCTTGACGCGTCGCACCGGCGAATCGCGAAGAACTACGACCCGACGAACGGTGGGTTTGGCAGCGCGCCGAAGTTTCCGCCAGCGATGACGATCGAGTTCCTGATGCACATCCATTATCGCCACGGCTGGCCCGACGCCCTCGAGATGGTCGAGCACACGTGCCGCAAGATGGCCGAAGGCGGAATGTACGATCAGCTCGGCGGCGGCTTTCATCGATACTCCGTCGATGCGCGTTGGCTGGTTCCGCACTTTGAAAAGATGCTTTACGACAACGCGCTGCTCGCGCGTGTTTACCTGCATGTCTATCAGCTAACGAAAAGTGAATTCGCGCGACGTATTGCTGAAGAAACCCTCGACTACGTAGTGCGCGAGATGACGGATAACCGGGGCGGCTTCTATTCATCGCAGGATGCGGATTCGGAAGGTGAGGAAGGGAAGTTCTTTGTCTGGTCGAAGCAGGAAGTTGTCGCCGCTCTCGGAGCGACTGATGCGGAAGTCTTTTGCGATTACTTTGATGTAACTGAAGAAGGGAACTTTGAGGGACAAAATATTCTGCATGTGAGTGCGCCTATCGAAGAGGTCGCAAAGCGTCACAGTGTGTCGGTTGACGCAGCGCGCGCGATTCTCGACCGCGGACGAAAGACGCTGTTCGACATTCGCGAACGAAGAATTAAACCGGGGCGGGACGAGAAGACCCTCACCGGATGGAATGGACTAATGCTCGCGAGCTTCGCGGAAGGCGGCGCCATCCTCAACCGTGCCGACTACATACAAGTAGCGGCCGCGAACGCAGAGTTCATTCTCGCGAACATGCTGCGTGAGGGTTTGGTGCTGCGGACCTATAAGGATGGCGAGGCGAAGCTCAACGGCTACCTCGAAGACTATGCTTCGCTAATCGAAGGGCTGATCTCGCTCTACGAAGCAACCGGTGCGTTGAAGTGGATCGAAAATGCAATTCGCTTATCGGACAAGATGATCGAAGAGTTTTGGGATGAGCAGGATGGCGGTTTCTTCTTCACGGGAAAGAGCCACGAGCAATTGATCGTGCGTGCGAAGGATTTCATGGACAACGCTACGCCCTCGGGAAATTCCGTGGCCGCATTCGCCCTTCAGAAACTCGCTCTACTGACCGGAAACGAAACGTACCAGCGTCACGCGACCACGATCCTGCGCCTCCTGGCTGATCAGATTCGTCGCTATCCTTCGGCCTACAGTTGGGCGCTGTGCGCGACAGATTTCTACTTGTCGAGCCCTAAGGAAGTCGCGATTGTCGGCGTGCCGGGTGATCCGAGCTTCGCAGAATTCAATCGCCCCTTTTGGGAAACATATCTCCCGAACCGCGTTCTCGCGCTCGGCGTCGGGGATTACGACGCCGCCGAAAGTCTGATTCCCCTGCTCGCCAATCGTCGAACCGACAGCGGGTCGCGTGCCTATGTCTGTGAAGCGTACACCTGCCAAAAACCCGCCGAAACGCCTGCGGAATTTGAGGATCAGCTGGCAATCCGCTAAAGCCCCCTCATCCGAAAGAAATCGTTGACGCCATCGCGGCCGACCCGCTATTCTCTAATGGCCAACACTGTTGGCCCCTGTCAGCCAGTGTAAGTTGCCAGGTCTCGCAATTCCCTCCACAGATCCTTCAAGTCGGGTGAACCGAATGCCGAAAATCGATTTCAAGAAAACTATCGTCACCGGGATTGTGGCGTCCATAGGCGCTGCCCTACTGCTCTATGGCGCGTACTCCACCTTTAGATTGCCCTTCCTTAGCTGGAGCGGACTGGCAGCCTTCTTTCTGTTGCTTGCCGTAACGTTAGTGACCAGTCGCTTCACAGTGCCCGTCACTCACGTGGATGGCGCGAGTCAAACTCAGAAGTCTGTTGCTGACACGCTCATCTTCCTTGCGGTGATGATGTACACGCTCGCGCCGGCGAACAACTTTGGCCCGCCGATCATTCTAGCGGCGGTGGTGGTTTGCGTGTCGTCTTTGGACAAGAGCAAGCGTCTGGAATCCATCTTTTCAGTTTGCAGCTCAGTGATCGCGACATTCTTGGCTGCATTGGTTTACAAAGGTTTGGTTTGGGTTTTGGTGGGCGACGGAATTGCCGGGGACCAGAGTTTGGTTCTCAATTCTGTGCTGCTTCCGCTGTGCGTTTTCGGCTTAGTACATTATGGTCTCACTACCGCCGGCGTCCTTGCGTCGCGTGTCTTCAGTTCTGGTATTAGCGTCAGTCTCACACAAGAGAGTCTGATTTGGACTCTGATCACGCAAGTCGCAAATGTCACCTCGGCCGCCATGTTTTATGCCGCGCTCCACGGTGCGGGCATTCCATTCCTCTTTGTGGGACTTCTGATCACGGCCCTTGTCCATCTGCTTTATCGCTTTAATGAGAAACGCGTTGGAGAAGTCACGCGCGCGCAGGGCGAAAAGCTCAAGTACATTGAAGAGATTGCCGACCTTCACATGAACACGATCGAGTCTCTGGCGATTGCGATCGACGCCAAGGACCAGACGACGCATGGCCACGTTCGCCGTACGCAGATTTACGCGACCGAGATGGGCAAGCTTCTAAAGGTGAAGGACCAGGAGTTGCGCGCACTATTCGCCGGCGCGCTTTTACACGACATCGGCAAGCTGGCGGTCCCGGAATACATTCTCAACAAACCCGGCAAGCTGACTGAATCGGAATTCGCAAAGATGAAGATTCACCCGACCGTCGGTGGCGACATTCTCAAACGCGTAAACTTCCCGTACCCGGTGGAAGACATTGTGCGTTATCACCACGAAAAATGGGACGGCAGTGGCTACCCCAAGGGCTTGCGCGCCAAAGAGATTCCCCTCGTCGCCCGCATTATTTCCGTCGTGGATTTCTATGACGCGACCCGTTGCGATCGCCCCTATCGCAAAGGAATGAAGCGTGAGGATTCGCTCGCGCTATTGCAAAAGATGTCCGGCAGCTCGTTCGATCCCCGAGTCGTGGATCTATTCACGAAACACGTCACGGAATTTGACCAGTTGATTGACGCTACAGACATTCAGGAGCAAGTCCAGCCGATCACCGTCGATAACTCCAAGGCCCGCCCGGATGCCGGTCTGGCGTCGGACGTCATGGGATCGCCTGATGAAAGTCTGGGCTTCCGTTCGATTACTGAAGCGCAACGCGAAGTCTTTGCCCTGCACGAAATTGCCCAGACAATTGGATCGTCACTGAACATGAACGACACGGTAACGCTGATCGCTAACAAGCTGCATGCGATCGTGCCGTTCGATACCTGCGCGATTTTCATCGTCGACGATCGCGTCGGTAAAGCTGTCGCGGTTCATGTCGTCGGAGATCACGTAGATCTCTTCCAGGGTCGCCGCATGAGTATCGGCGATGGTATTACCGGCTGGGTGATTGCGAATGCGCGCTCGATGTGCAATTCGTCGCCTGAGTTGGATCTGGTCGGAATCTCCGATGATGTCGTGAAAAATTACCGCGGCGTGCTGGTATCGCCCCTAATCCGGGAAGACGGAGCGTTCGGCGCGATCACGCTGTACTCGAAAGGCCGGACGTCGTACACCACCGAACATGTTCGTTTGTTGGAGTCCGTTGCTCAGCACGCGGCATCGGCGTTGAACAACGCGCTAACGTTTGAACGCACGAAAGAGAGCGCGCTGACAGATCCACTGACGGAACTGCCGAACGCGCGGGGCTTCTACATGATGCTCGAACAGCGTCTGGCGGAATGCCAGCGGCTTGGTCGGGAGTCACTTTCGCTCATCAGCATGGACGTGGACGACTTCAAGCTGATCAACGATCAGTGGGGACATGCGATCGGTGATCGCTTGTTAGCGAACGTCGGCAAAATCATTCGCAAAGAGTTGCGGCAAATGGACATTCTGTCGCGCTATGCGGGCGATGAATTCGTCGCGATCATGCCCATGGCTTCGCTGGCTATGGCTGAAGCCGCCGCCGATCGCATCCGCAACGCCGTCGAACAACAGAAGTTTTCGGTGCGCACGGGCAAGTACGTTGAAGTCAGGCTCAGCTCGGGCATTGCTTGTTTCCCCGCGGATGGTGAAACGAGCGAAGAATTGCTCACCACGGCCGCGCGCAACATGCAGAAAGACAAGCATGCGCGCAAGAATCTGCTTAGCCTGACCACGATGCCGACGCACGCCGGAATCGATCAATACACTTAATCTCGCCCTCGCTTTAGCATTCCGACATTCGCGCACTTGCCTCGATGCAGGTGTTGCGTATAATCGTGTCGAACTTCGCAAGTATGTGCACGGCCAGCTCATAGCTGGCCGATTCGCACTAAGCGAGCAGCGAAACATGAGCAGCCAGACAACTGACCGGCGACAGGACGCAAGCGCAAGCGCAAGCGTCATCGATCAACCGCCCACCACGCCCGCCGATGCGGGCGCGCTGGAAGAAGATCGCGACACGCTGGTCAAGATATTCCAGCAGATGCTCTTGATTCGGCGCTTTGAAGAGAAGTGCGCTGAGTCTTACAGCCTCGGAAAAATTGGCGGCTTTTGCCATCTGTACATCGGCCAGGAAGCGGTTGGTGTGGGCGCCATCTCGGCACTGCGCCAGGACGATTATGTGATCACGAGTTATCGCGAGCACGGTCAGGCCCTGGCGAAAGGCATGTCGGCTGATGCGATCATGGCTGAACTGTACGGCAAAGCCACAGGCTGCTCGAAAGGCAAGGGCGGCTCGATGCATCTGTTCGACGCCAGCGTGAACTTCCTCGGCGGTCACGCGATTGTCGGCGGGCAGATCGCTCTGGCCACGGGCGCGGCTTTCGCTTCTAAGTACAAAGAAACTGATCAAGTGACGGTTTGCTTCTTTGGCGAAGCGGCCGTCAATCAGGGTGCGTTCCACGAGTCGCTGAACATGGCGCAGCTCTGGCGGCTGCCATGCATCTATCTTTGTGAAAACAACATGTACGGCATGGGCACTTCGGCTCAGCGGGCGATGTCATTCCAGGACATTGCCGCAAAGGCATGTGCTTACGAGATGGCCTCGGAGGTTGTTGATGGCATGGACGTGATGGCCATGCGCCAGGCGACCCAGCGCGCGGTGGAGCGAGCACGCAAGGAGTCTTTGCCGACACTGCTTGAGGCGAGAACGTATCGTTACATGGGCCACTCGATGTCCGATCCCGGTAAGTACCGGACGCGCGCTGAAATTGAAAAGTATCAGGAGCGAGATCCGATCAAGCTTTTCAAAGTACGGCTGGAAGAGAATGGGATGTTGACTGACGATGACGTGGCCGCAATGGAAGCCGAGGTGCGCGAGCAGGTCGACCGGGCAGCTCAATTTGCTGACGAGAGTCCTGAGCCCGCGCCGGAAGAATTGATGACGAACGTTTACGCGAACCCGCTGCGCTGAAGAATCCAATGGCTGTTATCACCATGCGCGACGCCTTGAATGACGCTCTCCGCGAGGAGCTGGCGCGCGATCCGAATGTGTTTCTGATGGGTGAAGAGGTCGCCGAGTATCAGGGCGCCTACAAAGTTACGCGCGGATTGCTCCAGGAGTTCGGCGCCAAGCGAGTTATCGATACGCCGATCACTGAACTTGGTTTCGCCGGTCTGGGCGTGGGCGCAGCGATGGTCGGCCTGCGACCCATCATCGAGTTCATGACTTTCAACTTTTCGATTCTCGCGGCGGATCAAATGGTGAACTCGGCCGCCAAGATGCTTTACATGTCGGGCGGCCAATACAAGATTCCGATAGTATTTCGCGGTCCGGGCGGGTCGGCTTACCAGGTTTCCTCGCAGCACTCGCAGGCGCTGGAATCGTGGTACGCGTTCTTTCCCGGTTTGAAAGTCGTAATGCCGTCAACCCCGGCTGATGCTAAAGGGCTTTTGAAAAGCGCGATTCGCGACGACGATCCGGTGATCTTCATCGAGCAGGAGCGCATGTACGGAATGAAGGGCGAGGTTCCGGAAGACGAGGACTTCACGATTCCGCTCGGCGTCGCCGACGTAAAGCGGGAAGGAACCGATGCTACGATCGTCGCGCGCTCGTTAATGGTGCCGACGGCTTTGAAGGCCGCAGAAGAGTTGGAGAAGGAAGGCATCAGCTGCGAAGTGATAGATCCGCGAACGATCCGGCCGCTCGACATCGATACCATCATCACTTCCGTGCAGAAGACGAATCGCGTGGTGGTGGCCGAAGAGTCGCATCCGTTCTGCGGCGTTTCTGCTGAGATCACCGCGGAGATTCAAGAGCGGGCGTTCGATTATCTTGATGCGCCCGTCAAACGAGTTTCCGGCGTGGATGTGCCGATGCCGTATGCGAAGAACCTCGAACGGCTGGCGATCCCGGATGTGCCGCAGATCGTCGCCGCGGTTAGAGAAGTTGCTTACGTCTAGTAAATGGTCAATCGTAAATCGTAAATAGAGAGCGCCAACCCTGCTTTCTATTTACCATTCACGATTCACTGTTCACCCGTTATGGCTACCCAAGTCGTCATGCCGAAACTGTCGCCCACGATGGAAGAGGGGCAGGTTGCGCGCTGGCTGAAAAAAGAAGGCGACAAGGTCTCGATGGGCGAGCCGATCGCCGAAATCGATACTGACAAAGCCACCATGGAAATGCAGGCGCTGTCAGCCGGCGTTCTGCGTAAGGTGCTTGTGCAGGAAGGCGAGAGCGCGCCACTGGGCCAGCCCATCGCGATCATCGGCGAGCCTGACGAAGACATTTCCGCTCTGCTGAAGAGTGAACCGGCCCCGGCCAAAGAAGCTCCAGCAAATGAAGAGGCTCCGGCCAAAGAAGAGGCTCCGGCCAAAGAAGACGCCCCGGCTAAAGAAGAGGCTGCGGCACAGCCAGAGACGACTCCTGAATCAGAGGCCGCTCCTGCCGGCGAGCAGAAAAAAGCTGCCCCGCAACCCGAAATAGCTCGCGAAGTGCAGACGGACGGGAAACGTCCGAACGGTGGTCGCATGCTGGTTTCGCCCATTGCTGCGCGCATGGCCGCGGAATCGGGTGTGGATCTCAATTCGGTTAAGGGCAGTGGACCGAGCGGTCGAATCGTGAAGCGCGACATCGAAGAAGCGATGAAGGCGCCGCAGGCCGCATCCCCGGGCGCGACTCCAAAACTCTCATTGGTTCGACCGATGGCGGTGCCCGCGGGTCAACCGGGCGCCACGTACGGCCCGTCGGCTTATCGCGACGAACCGATGAGCGAAATGCGCCGGACGATTGCGAAGCGTCTGGTGACTTCACTCGGGCCGGTCCCGCACTTCTTCCTGACAACTGAGATTGAAATGGATCGCGCCGCGGACATGCGGCAGCAAATCAACACTCTCTATCCTGATGCAAAGGTCAGCATCAACGACGTCATCATCAAAGTTGCCGCCGTCGCCTTGATTCAACACCCACAGGTGAACGCCTCCTTTCAGGACAAGACCGTGCGGCACTACGAGCACGCGGACATCGGCGTCGCGGTCGCGACTGAGAATGGATTGATCACGCCGATCGTGCGTGCGGCCGATGTGAAATCGTTGCTGGATATCGCCACTGAAGTCAGGGAGTTGGCCGGCCGGGCGCGCTCGCGCAAGCTAAAGCCTGAAGAGTACATGGGAGCGACTTTTTCCATCAGCAACCTTGGCATGTTCGGCATCGACGAATTCACGGCGGTAATCAATCCGCCCGAAGCCGCGATTCTCGCGGTGGGGGCGATGAAACCGAAGCCTATTGTTCGCGAGGACCAAATCGAGATTCACCAGATGATGCGCGTGACGATGTCCTGCGATCATCGCGTGGTCGATGGGGCGGTCGGCGCGCAGTTCCTGCAGACCTTCAAACAGATTCTTGAGAATCCCCTGTATTTGTTTCTCGGTTGAAAAACCGATCCAGTCTTAGAAGCTGTCGAGATCGGGAACACGCGGCCCGATCTTTTTTTATGTGGCACAGACTTCAGTCTGTGATTGCCACCAGGAACGCACAGACTGAAGTCTGTGCCACGAAGGACGCTTTTGTGAACAAACCCAGCTCAAGTGCCTCTCCGCACATCGCTTTGATCGCTGTCCAGGTGATGTTTGCTACCTGGCCAGTGTTCGGGAAGATCGTGTTGCGAACGATCCCGAGCCTCGGGCTGGTTGGGATCCGAGTGCTGGGGGCAGCCGTGGCTCTCACGGCTATCGGACTTGCGACGCGCAGACTTGAGCGAATTGCCAAATCAGATTGGCTGCTGCTCGTGGTATCGAGTTTACTGGGCGTCGTTCTGAATCAGTGGCTGTTTGTGAAGGGTCTGTCGCTGACCACCGCGGTTAACGCAACGCTGCTCGGGACTACGATTCCCGTGTTTACGCTTCTGGTTAGCATCTTTGTCGGGAACGATCGCATATCCGCGCGGCGCATCATCGGAATTCTCCTTGCGGGCGCCGGCGTCGTTTATTTGATTGGCCCCGACCGCGCGTCGTTCTCCCAAAGCTCCGTCGTCGGAGACTTGCTGCTCGTTCTTAATTCGCTCTGCTATGGAGCGTACATCGCGATTTCAAAGCGCCTGTTGAGCCGCTACAACGCGCTCACTGTGATTACCTGGGTCTTTATAGTCGGATGTGTTCCCGCCGTTCCCGTCGCCGCGTTTAGCCTTTCGTCTGTGTCGTTCGGCGAGGTTCCCGGCTCAGTCTGGCTGGCAGTCGGTTACATCGTTCTGTTTGCGACGGTCGTTTGTTACTACCTGAATTCGTGGGCCCTGGCGCGCGTGCCGCCGAGCACGGTGGCGGCCTACATCTATTTGCAGCCGCTAATTACGTTTGTGCTGGCGCCGATTGTGCTGGGTGAAAGAGTGAGCTCCCGCGTCATCATCGCATCGCTGTTAGTGTTTGCGGGTGTGGCAGTCGTGACGAGTCGCGGTCGCGCTAAAGCAATCGAGGAAGTGTCGGAACATCCCGAGGCGTTCGGACACTAGGTAAAGGGCGACTCGCACGCTCGACATTTCGAGCGACGACGGGCGTTGAGGGTGTGGCACGACGGGCAACGCACGTACATCGCGCGCGCGAACAGGTGCATAACGACATAGCTGCCGCCGAGGATGGCGACAGCTATGGCGATGTTCAGCAGAGTTTCTTTCAGGCTAGTTCTCGACGGCAGCCGTCAAGCAGCCTTGCGACTGGCCGTTGGTTCCGTTTGCTTGGTTTCAATCGAGCTCTGGTACGCCTGGCCTCGCTCATAACCGCGGCGAAATGCTTCCAGCCCGCAGCTCTCCGCGTATCGCGTTCTCAGATTCTCGACGGTGTTGTCGTAGTTGCGGCCGCGTCGATCCGGGTGCAGCGATGCTTCAAACCCGAGCCGGTACGCCGCTTCGTCAACATTGAAGTTGCCGCCCTGAGTCGAATAGTGCTCTTGCTCAGCATCACGCAAACCGGTCCACCATTGATCGCGTGCGGCGTCCACTGACTCGGCGCCCGCGCGCTTCAGTTCCGCGCGTGCCGTTTCAGCCAGTTGATCAGAATCGGCGAGCGCAATCACAACTGAGCGCCCTTTGCGCAGAGCATCTTCATACAAGAAAAGCTCATCGCGTGGCAACCCAGTATCAAGGTTGCCTTCGACGGCATTGCCTGCTGCCGCGCCTGCTGCCGCGCCTCCGATGCCGAATAGTGCTGCGCCGATCAACCCGAGCGCGAAAATCGGTCCCACGCCGGGGATTAGAGCAGTCGCTGCGGCCAATCCGGCGTGCATGCCGCCGGCAACACCCAGCGCCCCTCCGACAGCTCCGCCCACGGCAGTTCCGACCCCGGGCTGTTCGGTTTCCGTCGTGGGAATGTTCGCTTCGATTTCAGTTTCCGGTGTGCGCGGCGAAAGTACTCCGATGTTTTCATCAGCTATGCCAAGTGACCCAAGCATAGCTGCCGCGCGCTTTGCATCAGCAAATGAATTAAAGATTCCGATAACAGTGTTCATTAGTCCTATCCTCCCGTCAGTTTCCTTGCGCCTGACGTGCCACATCAGTGGCTTAGGCCCAATTCGTCACATTTTCACGTCGAAAGAGAAGGAGATTGTAAGTAGTTTTTGAGTTGATTGAGGACGCAAAATCCTTACCTCTCAAGTTCGAAAGAGTCGTTTACCCCCGCTGAGGTAAAGAGAGCGTAAGCGGGGGCAAGCCCCTTCCTGACCTGAGTGGTTTTCAATGCACCACGCTTGGCTGTGCGAATATTAGTCCCAGGAACGGCTTCGTGAGAGCTACGGGAGGAACAAAAGCTCGGCGCGAATCTTAGTTTTCTTTGGCGCCGTCTATAGGATTGAAATGGAATGGAACCTTACCGCGGATCACTTCTTCCAGCGCGATACGCGTCGGCTTGTGTTTCGTTACATCAATGTCGATGCGCGGGCGCGCGCCGCGTTGCAGTTGCTTGCTGCGCTTGGCGGCTAAAATTATCAACCGGTACTTCGCATCAATCTCAGGTACTGTTTCAGACGCCTCTTCAAACTCTTCGTTAATATTTGCCATCGTCATAAGTCGTGTTTCTCCTCTATCTCTCGATAGTGTTATTCAGTAGATTTGTTAACTAGCTCTGGGCAATCGTTCCGGCCCGCGCAAAGTCAGCCAGCGCTTCACTCGAAGTTGTTTCCTGTCGCTCGCGGCGGGCGCGTTCCGCGTAAATCACTGATGCCAGCTGCGCCGAGGCCCGGTTGATATCGTCGTTCAATATCACGTATTGAAACTTCCGGTATTGCTCGACTTCAGCCGGCGCGCCGCGCAATCGTCGCGCGAGATCTTCTGCTGAGTCCGTGCCGCGCTTCACCAGCCGATTCTGCAACAGTTCAAATGACGGCGGCAGGATGAAAACGGTGACTGCATCTTCGATCAGCGCACGCACGCTGTCTGCGCCCTGGACGTCAATCTCCAGGATGATGTCACGGCCGGCGGCGCGCTCGCGTTCTACCTGCTTGTGGCTGGTACCGTAAAGGTGACCATACACATCCGCCCATTCAAGGAACTCGCCGCGCTGAATCATCTCTTTAAAAACGGAGGTTGAGACGAAGAAGTATTCGCGGCCGTCCTGCTCTTTCGGTCGCGAGGGGCGCGTGGTGTACGAGACCGAGTAACTGACGCCGGGCACTGTTTGCAGGACGCGATCGATCAAGGTGCCTTTGCCGCCGCCCGACGGGGAACTGACGACTATCAGCATGCCGCGACCGCCCCGGGCGCCGTCGTTATTCGGCTTGTTTATCAGCTCACTCGACATTTTGCACTTGTTCGCGCAGTTTCTCAACTTCAGCCTTGATCGCCAATGCCGCTTCTTTGATGGGAATCTCGGTGGATTTCGAGAGAACCGTGTTGGCTTCGCGATTGAATTCCTGAAGCAGAAAGTCCAAACGCTTGCCTACTTCATCGGCTGAGTCGATGGCTTCACGGAATTGATCCACGTGGCTTTTGAGGCGCGCCAGCTCTTCCGTAATGTCGCTGCGATCGGCCAAATAGGCGACTTCCTGAGCCAACCTGGCAGTATCGACTTCGATCGCCTGACCTTCCCGAGCCAGCAATTCCGCGATTCGTTTATGCAGCCGTTGGCGGTAACTCTCGATCAAACCCTCAGCGGCGGATTCTATTGTCGGGATGGCGGCGTTTATTTTTCCGAGCCGCGACCGCATTTCTTCAGCCAGGGCCGCGCCCTCGGCGCCGCGCATCTGCTCCAGGCTGTCGAGCGCCTGATCGATGGCTGAGTCAATCGCGCTCGCAATGTCCTGGTTCAACTCGTCGCGCGGAGAAGACAGCGCGCCCGGCAAGCGGGCGATTGAAGTCACGTCGATGTCGCCGCTGAGGTTGAACTGCCGCTGAATCTCGCGCAGCGCGTCAACGTAGGCCGTGACCACCGATTGATTAATCTGGTAAGTCGCTTCAGAACCGGTGCGATCAAAACTGATGTTGAGATCTACGCGCCCGCGGGACAAGCGCGCTTTCACTCGCTTCCGGATGTCCATCTCCATCGCGTTCAACTCCTGCGGTGCGCGCAGGTGAATGTCGAGGTAGCGATTGTTGACGGTTTTGATCTCGACGCCCACGGTAAAGCCGTCGCCGCTTGCCGCTCCACGTCCGAATCCGGTCATTGATTTCATAGCTTGTCAGTAGTCCGTCGTCAGTTGTCAGTGGTTTGGTCTGGTACTTTGTACTTTGTGCTTTGTGCTTTGACGTCCCGCACAGTCGACATCTTCAGCGAAGAGCGAACCTCCGCAAAACCGACATCGAAGTACCACAAAGCACAAAGAACGAATTGAATAACTACTGACCACTGACAACTGACAGTTCTTCTTCCTCGTCAGCGAATTGCATCTCGTACAGCTTTTGATACTGCCCGCCGCGGGCGAGCAAATCCTTGTGCGTGCCTTGCTCAATGATACGTCCGGCTTCCATGACGACGATGTTGTCGGCGCGCCGCACGGTCGAAAGACGATGCGCGATTACAATCGTCGTGCGGTCTCGCACGAGGTTCGCGATGGCTCGCTGCACCAGTTGTTCTGACTCAGCGTCCAGGGCCGATGTCGCTTCATCGAGGATCAATACCGGCGCATTCATCAGAATGGCGCGCGCAATCGCCAGGCGCTGGCGCTGACCGCCGGAAAGGAAAATGCCACGCTCGCCGATGATTGTGTCATAGCCGCTCGGCAAATCCATTATGAAATCGTGCGCGAAAGCGGTCCGCGCGGCGTCGCGCATTTCTTCATCAGAAGCCCCGGGTCGGCCGTACGTGATGTTGTAACGGACGGTGTCGTTGAAAAGAACAGTTTCCTGCGTCACTAAAGCCATCTGACGCCGCAGGCTGGAGATTCGAGCATCGCGCAAATCAGTTCCGTCCCAGAGGACCGCGCCGGAAGTTGGATCGTGAAAACGCGGCATGAGCTTCGTTAACGTTGATTTGCCCCCGCCTGATTCGCCAACCAGAGCGACCATCTTGCCAACCGAAACCGTGAGGTTCACATCCTGAAGCACCTTGCGTCCTTCATTCGCGTAGCCAAAGGAAACCCCTCGAAGTTCGATTTCGTTTTGCAATGGCCGGAGTTCAATTGCATCCGGCTTTTCCGGAATCTCGGCGCGTTCGTCCATTACTTCCCAGACATGCCGCGCGGCCGCGAGCGCCTGGGACAGCGAATTCTGCAGACGCGAAAGCTTGCGCATCGGATCGTAGCTGCGGAAGAGGAAGAATAGAAACGTAATGAACTGCGACGCATTCATACGGCCGAGCCGAATCTCTCGTTCAGCGAAAAAGAGCAGCGCCGCCACGAACAAAACGCCGATGAATTCGATGATCGGAGGAGACATTCCCGCAATGCTTGCGGAACGAAGGTTCGCGCGCCGGATGTGATCGGACACCCGCGTGAATCGGTCTCGTTCGCGGGTTTCGCCTTGATAGGCCTTCACGATGTTTTGGTTCGCCAGGGCTTCCTGCGCGGTGTCCGTCAGGTGTTTAGTGCCTTCAAACGACTCGCGCGCCAGATTTCGCAGTGAAGTGCCAAACCGAATCGTTAACCAGGCGATGGGCGGCGCAATCAGAAGCGACCCCAGGGTCAATCTCCAGTTGTAATAAAAAGCCGCCATCAGAAAAGCGATCAGCGTTAAGCCCTCTTTCAGCATGTCACGCAAGGTGTGCGTGATGGCTGCTTCAATCGCCGCGGCGCTGGTGATCAAACGCGAGACAAGATAATTCGTGCGATGACGCTCAAAGAACGCCGCTGATTGCGCGAGCACATGCGTGTAGAGATCCTGCCGCAGGCGCAGAATCGACGACTGGCCAATGCGCGCCATCAGGTAGGTTGAAAAGTAATCCGCAATACCCTTTATGAGCGTGAAGCCAATTAGCAGGATCGCAATCGTGCGCCAGGCGGCCAGGCCAGACGCCGGAATCAGTTTCTGAAGACCAAAAAGTGTGTCGCTTTGCTGCTGGGAGGTCGCGAGTACTTGATCAAAAATCGGAACGATCAGGGCGCCGATGGCAATTTCCAGGACGCTGACCACGACCATTGCCAGAGTCGCAATGGCAAAAGTACCGGCGTAAGGGATCAGATACTTTAAAAGACGTCGGAGATCACGCATGGAAATCGAAGGTTAGACCGGTTGACAGGAAACGGGCCAGGAGCCGAAACGAATGCAACCACGGAATATAACTGAGCGAAATCGTTTGACGCAAGGCCATCGTCCTGTCCATACTAGGGCGCAACCCCTTGATCTTACAGCAAATTAGGCGTAGCTGTTCCGCCGGTCTTGCAGCAATCCGGCAACAGCCTTGAGGAAAACTGACGTGGATCCCGAACCGACACAACGCGCCAAGAAATTGATGATCGTCGATGATGACGCCGAGATGCGTACGCTTCTGGCTGAGTACTTTCGCAGGCTGGGATTTGAAGTCGCCGAAAACGAGAATGGTCAGGCCGCTTTGCAGACCGTTGCAAACGACACCTTCGATTGCTTCATTCTCGACGTTGCCATGCCGGAGATGTCGGGCATCGATCTACTGAAGAAGATGCGCGAACGCGGCATTACCACGCCGGCGCTTTTTCTCACCGCACACGATCTGTTGGACGACAAGGTGGCGGGCTTTGAGGCGGGCGCTGACGATTATCTCGCCAAGCCGTTTAGTCCACGCGAACTTGAGTACCGAATCGAAGCGCTGTTGCGTCGCGGACAGCTTGCTCCAGAGGCGGCGGGCGATGGTGAGCGTCTGGAGATTGGCGATCTCGTGGTGGACAAACGACGGCACGAAGTTTCGCGCGCCGGGCAGCGTGTCGATCTCACGCCGCTCGAGTTTCAAATTCTTGAGCTACTCGCGTCTGAGCCCGGCCGCGCCTGGTCACGCAACGATCTCCTCGATCGCGTCTGGAGCACTGAGTACGAAGGGTATCAGCGCAACATCGACCCTCACATCAATCGGCTGCGAAAGAAATTGGAAAACGATCCGAAGAACCCTCATTACGTACTGACAGTTCGAGGCGTGGGCTACAAGCTAAACGAGAATCCCTAATCAGCCCGCGCCACCTTCAGCTCGCCGCACAAGGGAACCAATCCCGATTCGTCGTTTACTAATTAGTGGTGAAGGTCTGTTCGTTCAAAAGTCGTCTGTTCAGATGGGTATGCGTGGCCGCGATTTGCGCTGGTCCCGCGTTAACGTCGTTAGCGCCTGTCTGGGCGGTGGTTCAGGATAATCCGCCTCAGACCTCGGTGACGCTTCGTTGGGGCGCGCGCCCGGGTGTGTCCCGGTACCGTTTGCAACTGGCAAATGACGCCACATTCATCGACATCGTATTCGATCGAGTAGTTTCGGGCCACGAATACCGCATGAATGACCTGGCGCCCGGTAGATATTACTGGCGGGTCGCTTCGCTGAACGCGAAACGCGGTGAGTTTTCGTCGGCCGGTGTGATCGTGGTGCCTGCGAACGGCGAAACGAAGAAGCCGAGCCCCACGCCGCCGGTGGTAACAAACCAAGCGACAAACACGGTCACTTCGAGGGGCGGCTGGTATGCGGCTATCGGCGATGTCACCCGATCTATCGTTGCCCACCTCAGGCGCACAGGTAGTTCCGAGATAGTCGCGGTAACGACTGAGGGTCGCATTGTCGCGTTGGAGGCGAGCCGCGGGATCGCACTGTGGACGGTTCGTACTGCGCAGCGATCGCCGTCCGCACAGAACACGCAGGTGATTGCCATCCGCGCTCGCGGCGGTGCCGACAACGTTCTGGTCCTGGCCGGAAATACAGCCACTTTGATCGAAGGCGCCAGCGGTCGGCAGCTTTGGCAAACCACGTTGCCGGGAAACGCCGGTGCGGCGACAGCGTCGGGAACCACCACGTTTGTTGTCGATAGCTCGCGTCAAAAGTTGTTTGTGATCGATAACAGCCTTGGACGGGTAATCTCGGAAGCGGCTCTGCCGGGCCGTGCGGTTGGGCGCCCGGCGACCATTACATACAGTGGTGCGCGCGCCGTCGTCGTCGCGCTCGACGATGGTGGCCTGCACGTCTTTGACGAGTCAGGCAAGTTCACCATCGCCGCCAACGCGGGAAGCCCAGCCACGACCGCGCCGTTGATCGTGCGGACAGCACGGGGCGAACTTTTGCTGGTCGGGACGCGAAGTGGACTGACGGCGTTGGCCGCTGAGGACTTACGTGCGCTCGGCCGCGTGACTCTCAAAGAGGACGCGCCGCGCGGAAGTTTGATTGCGCAGGATGTGGACAGCGATGGAAGACCGGAAGTGGTGATGTTCACCGAGCGTGGTCGCGTGGTCATCGTCAAGTCCGACGAAGGCAGAATCGTTTGGGAAGCTGACGCCCGTCGCGCCGAGTCAGCCGCGTTCGCAGACGTGAACGGCGATCGAGTGCTCGACCTGCTGATGGCGGGCAGGGAAGGATTTGCCTTCGCTCTGTCCGGCCGCGACGGTTCAGTTGTCTGGAAAGACGAGATGGCTTCGAGTATCTCAACGAATCATGCACCGGCTACGTCTCCTCGCGAGACGTTTGCTGTGCCGTCCGCCTCGGGCGTTTTGATTATCGCCGCAGAGCCTAATCGCACGGGTCTGCGCGCGATCGAATTTCCCAAAGGCTAGCTCTCCAATTACAATGCGCCTCTTGCTCGGCCGGCGGGTGCCAGCATCTCCACCATGCTCTATTACATCGGATCGTTTTTTCTCATCACTTGGTTTGTCCTTAAGTTCGTGATGCACAAGGGTGGATTCGTCCACACGCTTTTATTGACCGGCTTAGGTTTCATCGCAGTTCAATTTGTGCAGCACCTGCGAACACGGCAGTACGAGCGCGAGCAACGCCGACTTTAATCTTTCCCTCTCCCACTGGAAGAGGTCAGGGTGAGGGACGAAGTTAGCGCTATAACAAAAATTATCCACGCTCTCTGACGTGAGGTTGCGCCTCACGACAGATTGGGAATAAAGGTTCATTTCTTACCGCCTTAAGCTTCGCACCCTCACCCCAGCCCTCTCCAGTGGGAGAGGGAGTGCCGCCCACATCTGCACAAACCTTCTTGTCAGTTTCTTCCCGTTCGGCAACAATTAAGACCGGGCCGTGCATCTAGGACTTAGGACAGGGATTAGCCTGTTCGATGCTCGACATAATCTGATCAGGCAGATAGCCTGCTCTTCAATAGAGGGTTTAATGAAAATAGCTCGCCGGTTACTGTCGTTCCTTCCTGTTCCGATAATTATTGTTGGTCTCTGTTTCGGCGCTCTGGCCCAGAGTGATGGTCGCCGAACTACGACCGCAATCACCTATCCGCTGGATCAAACGATCGAAGTGCCGTTTCGCGGAACGACGCGTTTGCCGCGCTTGAAAGGTGATGCAAAAGTGCGCCGTCAGGGACGCCGCGGCACCCGCGTCCAGCTAAGCCTCGATCATTTGCCGCGCGGATATGAATTAGGCGGGGCGTACACTACGTTCGTGTTGTGGGCCATATCGCCGGACGGTACGGTCGATAACCTCGGCGAGATAAAACGTAGCGGCAGTGGAATTATCGATTCGAAGATCGATGTGACGACCCCGCTGCAAACCTTCGCGCTGATCGTGACGGCCGAGCCGCATTTCCTCGTGCGCGCTCCCAGCCGCATGGTTGTGCTGGAGAACGTGCGCCCGGCGACGCCGCGCGACGCGCAGATTGATACCGTGCCGGTCACCTATATCGGCAACTCCAGCGACTACTTCCGCGACGGAAGCGTTCCCACGATCGCTCAGTCTGATTTCCGGGACATTCCCAATGCGCTACTGGGCGCGCGGCAGGCGCTGAACCTGGCACGATACGCGGGTGCGGAGCGCGATGCTCCGAACGAATTGCGTGCGGCCGCCGCCGATCTTGAACAAGCTGAAGCCGCGCGGCGCATGCGCCAACCTGAATCGGAAGTCGACGTTCTTGCGCGACAGGCAACCAGTAGTGCGGCAAAAGCCGAAGCGATGGCAGTGGCGCGTCGCGCCGCGCGGGAACGGCGTGAAGAGATCGAGCGTCGCGATCAGGCTGTGCGCAGCGCTGAGGAAACGGCCGCGACTGCCAATCAGGAAATTACACGTTTGCAGAAGGATCTCAATAATGAACGGCACGCACGCGAGCTTGCTGAACGCGATTCATTGAGGTCGCAGGAGCAGCTTCGCGACGCGCGCACCGAAATTGCGCGACTGCGCGAAGAGATTCAGACGGTCCGGGCTGAAGGGGAAGACGCGAAAGTCAGGCTGGCCCGGATCGAAGGCGAGCGTCAGGCTGAACAGGCGCGGCAAGCTGCCGAAACGCGCGCGGCGCAGCTACGCGCCACGGCGGCGAATTTGAAACAGGCGCTGGGGCGATTCGGGACCGTGCGTGAGTCTGAACGCGGCATCGTCCTGATGCTGAACGAGTCCTGGTGGGCAAACCCGCGTTCCGGAAACCTAACGGCTGCGGCCGCCGCGCGCCTGGATCAACTGGGCGCGTTGATCGCAAATAATCCCGATTACCAAATCTCGATCGAATCGTACACGGACAATGCGGGCCGCGCGGATGCGCTGCAACAACTGACTGACGACCGGGCGCGGATTCTTTCCGAGCGGCTGGCTTCAGCCGGCATCGATGTCACGCGTATTCAATCCAGCGGTTTGGGCTCTGCAAATCCGGTCGCGCCTAACACGACCGTCGCGAATCGGGCGAAGAATCGCCGGACGGAAATTACGTTGAGCGCGGCAGGGCAGTGAGAGCCTGGCGCGTTCGTGCATAGTGCCACCGGCTCATTACGATGGCTGAATTCTGTGCTCTCCCGCGAACCAAATGTGAGGTGAATTAATGGTCGCGCTGTTAATCATATTACTTCTGGGCTCGTTCGATGCTCGGCCGCAAGTGCAGCAGAATAGCCAATCCGATCCAGTCGAAGTCGTGGATCTTGAGGTGTTCATGTATCCCATGACGCCCCGGCCGTCCGCGCCCGGACCAAAACCCGCACCCACACCGCCGGGTCTCATCGTCATTGATGACCTCACAAACGGGAACCGAAAGGAAAGAAAAGATCCAATGACGATTAGGAATCGCTCGATTGAGCTTCGTACGCCCAGTGGCCAAGTCATAAGTCGTCCCGCCGGCGCGTCTTCACTGATGTCGAGATATGAATACCGGCTGCGGGTCAGGAACGCCGGCGCGAAAAAGATAAAGACTATTCTCTGGGAGTACCAACTCAGAGACGCGTCCAACACTTCGACGATTTCGAGTCGCCTCTTCTTTTGCGCCGTTGTATTAAAGCCAAGAAATCTCAGTTCGTTGCTGGCGAGGTCCCCGGCAGATCCTATCAACGCGAGCGCTGAAGCCTCAGCCGCCGAACCTCGAAAGCAGCGGGCGCTCATCAACCGCGTCGAGTACACCGATGGGTCCTCTTGGCAGCGGCCGGGATGGCAAGCGGCGGACTCAAAACGCCCCGAGGCGATTAGCGAATTGCGCGACGGCCAGTGTACAAGTTGGTAGTGGATTGAATTCGCGGCGCCACGGGACCTCAGCGTTCGCAGGAAATGTCTGAGTCAATTTAGAGGGAAGATGGGAAAACGATTTTCAAAGGTATTAGTTTTGCTCCTCGTAGCAGGCTGCCTGTTCGCGGGACAAAGCAGCTTCGGCCAGGAACAAGAACCCTGGCGTACAGATTGGGTGAAGTTTGGGGAAGCAATAGCACCCTATGCCAAACAAGGCGCACTTGAGCGTAAGGGTAACTTCTGGGAATTTAATCGGATTTTTAGTCAAGAGGTTGAATGGTCAGGCACGCTCAAAGAGTTTCATGATAACGGCGTCGCTAAGCACCTCGATCTCGAAATGCAACCGATCCGAGTGGCTTTGAGCGATGGTAGTTTTCTCGAGCTTAAAGACTTGTCAATCTGGTGTGGTAACGAGAAGAGCGGGTGCAATTGGTCTGCCCAATTAGTCGGTAAGGAAGTCGTCTTCCGCACGAAATTAATTAACCGTACCAGAGGCTATCGTCCCGTCGTGGGCGTAATGAACCAGGGGCAAAAGGATCAGAGAGCCAGAATCGAAGCCTTCGGAGCGGAACTTATCAGAGTGGTCTCGAAATAGAAGCGCGCGGTCGCCCGCTCTACAGTTGAAAGGGAATCCTCGTAATCAATCCGATGAGAGTACTTCTTGCCGCCTTCCTGTTTCTTTTTGCCTCAACCACGGTCGCGCAAAACAAATGTCTCCAAGCCGCCGGCGAAATCCAGCCAAAACTTTCCCGGGAAGCGCGCAGGGACTTTGAAACCAAGCTGACCACCGCCCGTGCCGATTTCCAAAAAGAGCCCAGCGCGGACAATTTTATCTGGTTAGGCAGGCGGACCGCGTATCTCGGCAGATACAAAGAATCGATCGCGATTTACACCGACGCAATTTCGAAATATCCGAAAGATGCGCGGCTGTATCGACATCGCGGGCATCGCTTCATCACGCTTCGCTGTTTCGATGATGCCATTAAAGATTTCGAGAAGGCCGCTAAGCTCGTCAAAGGCAAACCTGACGAAGTCGAGCCCGACGGCATGCCGAACGCCAGAAACATTCCCACCAGCACCCTACAGTCGAACATCTGGTATCACCTCGGCCTGGCGCATTATCTGAAAGGCGACTTCGGAAGCGCGCACAAGGCCTATCGTGAAGCGGAAAAGGTTTCAAAGAACCCTGACATGATGGTCGCGACGACGCATTGGCTTTACATGACTCTGCGGCGTCTGGGCCGGGAGAAAGAAGCCGCCGCATCGATTGCGCCGATCACCGACAACCTCGAAGTGATCGAAAATGCGGATTACTATCAGCTCATAAAACTTTATCAAGGCAAGCTAAAACCTTCAGACCTGCTTAGCGACTCAAACCAAACACCCAACACGCTCAGCAACGCCACGGTGGGCTATGGGGTAGGTAACTGGTTTCTCTACAACGGCCGGCCCACCGAGGCCGTAAATACCTTTCGGCAAATCGTGCACGGCATCCAGTGGGCCAGCTTCGGCCACATCGCTGCCGAAGTGGAATTGACTAGATAGTTCAGGACGCGATAGTGTTTCGCCCCGCGAAGCCATAATTCAGAGTTTCTCAGGAGAATCAAATGAAAAGCCTTGCGAAGACCTGCGCCACACTTCTGTTCATCGCCATTACCATCACCGCGCAAAATGCGCCAACCACCTGGACGCCTGAGCTTCAGGTAAAGACCCGCGGGGTTGGGACTCCGCGCGTGTCGCCGGATGGGCGGCGGGTCGTTTACACGATCAACGACGCTGTGATGACTGCGGACAAGAGTGAGTTTGTGACGCAGATTTGGCTGGCGAGCACGGACGGCAAGGAGAACTTCCAGCTCACCTTTAACGACAAGTCTTCAACAAATCCGAAGTGGTCGCCGGACGGAAACTGGATTGCCTTCACTTCGAATCGCAAGGACAATAAGAACAATCTCTACGTGCTGCCTTTGCGCGGTGGCGAGGCCGAGCAGATCACGGACGTGAAAACTTCGGTGTCGAATTTCGAATGGTCACCGGACGGAAAGTGGTTCGCTTTCACGATGGCCGATGCGAAAGCCGAGGACGAAGAGAAGAACGACAAGGGGCGCAACGACTTTCGCTGGGTTGATGAGAACCTGAAGCTGGCCCGGCTGTACGTGATTCCCGTCCAGAAGGACGCGAACGGCAAACGCGAGCCAAAGAAGCTAACGACTGATAATTACCATGTCGGCGGATTCGATTGGGCGCCGGATGGAAGTCGCATCGTCTTTAGTCACGTGAAGTCGCCGATCGCGAACGACTGGACAACCTCAGATGTCTCAATCGTTGAAGTCGCGAGCGGCAAGACCACAGTGTTCGTGAACACGCCCGCGGCTGAAGATTCTGCGCAGTTTTCGCCTGACGGCAAATGGATCGCGCTCACGATCAGCGACAATCCACCGCGTTGGGCGCAGAGTGGTCTCATTCAGGTCTATTCAGTTGCCGGAGGACAGCCGAAAGCGCTCGCCGCGTCGCACGACGGTCAGCCAAACATGGCCGGCTGGTCGGCGGACGGCAAGCGCATCTACTTCAGCGAAGCGAAGGGCACGGGAACGCAGCTCTACGCGATCGACGTCGCCGCGAACAAGATTGAGGAAATCAAAAGCAGCACGGCCGTTTACGGCGCATTTAACTTGAACCAATCAGGAACGATGTTCGCCTTCGTGCGGCAAACTTCCGACACACCGTCCGAGGTGTTCGTCGCGCCGGTGACGACTTTCGCACCGGTACAGGTCAGCCAAGCGCACTCAGCGATGAAGCTGCCGGCAGTTGGAAAGACTGAAGTGTTGACCTGGAAGTCGGCTGATGGCCGCGAGATTGAAGGCCTGCTTACTTACCCGGTCGGCTATCAAGCAGGACAGAAGGTTCCACTCATTCTAAATGTCCACGGCGGACCGGCCGGCGTGTTTCAGCAAAGCTTCCTCGGTGGACGCGGAGCCTATCCGCTCGCGACTTTCTCTGCGAAAGGTTATGCCATTCTCCGTCCGAATCCGCGCGGCTCGTCCGGTTACGGAACTGAATTCCGGCGCGCGAACGCGAAAGATTGGGGCGGCGCCGATTATCAGGATTTAATGACGGGCGTGGACAAGGTCATCGCGATGGGCGTCGCTGATCCAGAACGGTTGGGCGTGATGGGCTGGAGCTATGGCGGATTCATGACTTCATGGATCGTCACGCAAACGCAACGCTTCAAGGCTGCTTCCGCGGGCGCCCCGGTAACAAACCTGATGAGCTTTAATGGAACGACAGACATTGCTTCGTTCGTGCCGGATTATTTTGGCGGCCAGTCATGGGAAATCATCGAGGCGTATCAGAAGCACTCGGCGATGTTCAATGTGAAAGGCGTGAAGACGCCGACGATGATTCAGCACGGCGAGGCCGACGTCCGCGTCCCAATCTCACAGGGCTACGAGTTCTACAATGCTCTGAAGGCGCAGGGGGTGCCGACGCGCATGCTCGTTCTTCCGCGCCAGCCGCATGGACCGAACGAGCCGAAGATGCAAGTGGCAGCAATGCAGGCGAATCTTGAATGGTTCGACAAATACATTGGCAAGAAATAAGTTTGGGTGAACAAAGGGAAGGGCACAGGTTGATGCAGAGAAGAAAAGCTTTCAAAGTTGCCGCGTTGTTGTTAGTGATGGTTGTATCGAGCGCCGATATTCTGGCGCAGAAGCGCATCCGCTTTCAGCGCGGAAAGAGTTCCGCTACGGTGCGTGGCCCAATCGGCGCCAACGGCTACACCGAATACGTCATCGACGGTCGCGCCGGCCAGGTGATGACGATCGAAATCACCTCCGGCAATGGCGCCGTCGTCGTGAATGCCGGTACGGCGAGCGGCAAGAGCTTTAGTGTCGAGATGACCGGCGGCGACCATCTGCTTTCGGTCGTCAACACGGCACGCCGCGCGACAAACTTCACGCTGACGGTTTCAATTAGATAGCTGAGCGGCCCTCGGTTGTCCGTGAAGGCAGGCCGCGCCAGCCAGAGGGAAACAAATGTCCCGCGCAAGACTGACCCACATCGTCCTGCTGGCGCTCTTGCTAATCACCGGGCGCGCCCACGCTCAGGAGCCCGAAAACCGGCGGACCGCCGATCTTGAACTGCAAAGAAAGGCCATTGATCTCCTCAAAACTGTTGGCGATCAAATCGGCACGCTACAGTCGGTGGAGAACCGTGCCCGGCTTGGCGCTAACGTCGCCGCGTCGCTTTGGAAACACGACGAGCAGCGCGCGCGAAGGCTCCTGGATTCCGTCCAGAGCGACATCAACCTTGGGCTGCAAGCGGTAGACGGCGACGAAGACCAGCAAACCGCGGTGCAGACACGTATGGTGTTCCTTAAGTTACGAACGGATACGGTTGAGCGGATTGCAAAGCACGATGCCGACCTGGCGCTCGCGTTCTTGAAAGGAACCGAACCAGCTCCGAGTAATTCGAAGTCGCATGAGCTTGCCGAGCTGGAGCGCAATCTTGAAATTCGACTGGCAAGTCAGATCGCCGCGGAGAATCCTGAGATGGCGCTCAAGCTTGGCCGCAAATCGCTGTCTCGCGGTTTTTCCCACGACCTTTTGTCACTGCTCAGAAAATTACAAAGAAAAGATCGAGAGACGGCGCTGACTCTATATAAAGAAATCGTTTCGAAACTGACGAGTGTCGGTCTCGGACGATTCTCTCCGGCCTTCTATTTTGCCCAAAGCTTGGCCAGGTCATTCAAGCCACCGGTCGTTGATGACGCGACCTTTCGAGAGCTAATCAAGTTATTCATTACCACTGCATTCGAGCACCGTTGTGATAAAGCTGGGCAGGGTTCTGACGAGTCTTTCTGCGCGTACCTTGGGTCCTTTCTGCCTGAGATGGAAAAGATCGATCCATCGCGAGCGGCCGAATTAAAACAATGGGCGCCCGAGGCGCCCGAATCGCAGCGCGACCCGGAGGCCTATGAGCAGGTCCAGGAGACTATCCAGAACGGAACTGTTGACGAGCTCCTCGCCGTTGCCCGGAAGCACCCTCAGATGGCGGAATGGATTTATTGGCACGCAATAAGTAAGGCCGAGTCATTGGGCGATATCGATCGAGCCCGGAAGATTGCAACCGACTACATCACCGATTCCGAATCACGTAAACGGGTGCTGGAACGGCTCGATCGCGCCCAGGCTTGGCGTTCGATGACCGCTGAGAAGCTCGCGGAAGCGCAGACCTTCCTCAGTACTATTCCGCACACGAGGCAGCGAATCGAGTTCCTGGTGTACTTGGCTAACCTCGTGGGGACAAAAGACAGAAAGGCCGCTTTAAAACTTCTGGATCAGGCGAGCGAAATCGTCGACACGATGAAAGCTGGTAAGGAACAGACTGCAGGGGAGATCGGTCTGGCGATGATGTATTGTTTGGAAAAAAGTGATCGTGGTTTGGACAAGATGCAAGCGCTAATGCCGAAACTAAACGAGCTGGTTGCGGCAGCGGTTAAGCTTGATGGCTATGACAGCCACAATCTTCGCGATGGTGAATGGAACATGAGTAATCAGGGCACCGTCGGCGGTCTCCTGACAATGTTGTCACAGAACGCGAGTTATTTTGCCTGGTGCGATTTTGATCGCGCCGTGAATGTGGCTGGCCAGTTCGAGAGATCTGAGATTCGGTTAATGGCGCAGATGAAGTTGGCGCAGGCGATTCTCGCCGGGCCCCCAATTCGATTGGTCTCGACTCAACGATGGGAATAGTTTGAAAGTGCCGGCTTCTGCGCACGGATCAGCCCAACCGTAGCGCCAAAAGGTTCTGACTCGGCCGTTCAAGTAGTATCCTCACACCGCGATGTCCCTGCTCGAGGCCCTCCAGCTAATTGGTTACAGCCTGGGCGCCGTGCTGCCGCTGTGGCTCGGGTATGTGCTCCTGCGCCAGCGCGTCGGCCTGGTGACAGTCGAGCGTCTGCTGCTGGTGCTGGCGGGCTGCATGGTTGGCTGGCACGGCGGAAATCTGATCGTTACTCTGCGCAGTCTGCTTGGACTGCCACATGCCGATTGGATCATCCCGCTGCGCGTCGCGAACACGATCGCGGTAATCAGCATCACGCTGTGCTATTCGGTCCTGCTTCACGTTCATCTGCATCTATGGGCCGGGGCGCACGGCAGATCGCTCAATCGCATCGAACGCATCCGCGCGGTCTTGTCTTATCTTCCATGTATCTTTCTCGTTCTCGCCATTCCGCGTATCTGGTCGGGCGAATATCAGCCGATGATCGCGAAAACGTCTTCATTCGTTTTGCCGTTCGCGCTGTGGGTCGTTTATTCGCTAAGCGTCTGTGCGATCACTGAGTTACTGGTGGCGCGCCGTGCGGATTCCGCCAGCGAGCGCCGCATCCTGCGCACGCTCGCATTTTCGTTCTTCGGCATCGCGGTGCTGATTCTGTCGGCGCTTGGACTCGGGATGGGACGCGGAACGACCGCCGGGCTGTACCTTCAGACGTTTGCGAATCTTGGCTCGCTGCTGCCTTCGGCGCTCCTCGCTTACTACATTTATCGTTATCGGTTCCTTGAACTGATCATCAAAGAGAGCCTCGTGGTTGCGAGCTTCGCGGCGGTAGTCCTGGCCGTCTATGTTTACGGCATCCGCCGAATTGGTGAGTGGACCAACGCGCGTTACGGCGTACGCGCCGGCGTCATCGAAGCCATCCTGATCCTCGGACTGACCTTTTTAGCGGCGCCGATGCGTGGCGCTCTCGAAAGATGGTTTCGCTCGCTGTTTGAGCGCGAGACGGCGTTGTATCGCGATGTCATGACAGGCGTGGGCGCGCAAGTCGGACAGTTCCGAGAGTTGCCTGAACTGATCAGTTTTATTGAGACCCAAATCGCGAGCGCCCTGCCGTTGCGGAAGGTGAAGATCGTATTAAGTTCAAGGGAATCCACAGCCGTTTCCCCCTCTCCGCATGCGGAGAGGGGGGCAGGGGGAGAGGAGGTGCGGCCTGCCGACCCCACCCCCAACTTCTCCCCGCAAGCGGAGAGGGGCGATGAGGACAAAGCCTTCTTTAGTTCCTACCCGTTGCTGCGCGAGGATCAAACCATCGGCGCGTTGCGGGTTGAAGCGTCACCCGGCGCGTTAACTTCCGACGTGCGCGCGGTACTTGAGGTGCTCGCCGGTCAAATCGCGGTCGCCCTGGACGATTGGCGGCTGGTGGAAGAGAACGTGCGGCTGGAACGGAAGCTGGCCGAGGGTGAACGTCTCGCTGCGCTGGGCCAAATGGCGGCGACGGTCGCGCACGAGGTGAAGAATCCGCTATCGGCGATCAAGTCAATCGCCCAGGTCATGAGCGAGGACGAAGCGCTCAAGACTCAACACGCGCGCGACCTGAGTCTAATCGTCGGCGAAACCGATCGCCTGAACAACACAGTCACGCAACTACTCAGCTTTGCGCGAACTCAGACACCGGCCTCTGCGCCGAGCAGCGCCGCGGAGATCGTCGGCACCGTGGTCAGCCTGTTTCGCGCTGAAGCTGAGGAGAAGGGCGTGACCCTTCGATCCGTAGCGCGTTGTGACGGGAAGCTTGACGGTGTGCAAACCTCGGCGGTGCGTGACGCGCTTTCCAATTTGCTTCTCAATGGTTTGCAGGCCACGCCGCGCGGAGGCATGGTGAAAGTCGAGTGCGATATCGACGCTCAGTCGCTTTTGTTTACTGTGAGCGATACCGGCCCCGGCATTCCGGAAGCGATGCGTGAAAAGGTTTGGCAACCGTTTTTCACGACGCGGCAGAGAGGTACGGGGCTCGGTCTGGCCATCGTTCGCAAGCGGATGCAGGAGGCGGGTGGTTCGGCCTTGCTGGCTCCTTCGAGCAACGGCGAAGGCGCGCGTTTTGAGCTGCGCGTGTCACTGTCAGAAGCCTGACCGGCTATTGAGATCTCAATCTCAGATCTCAGATCTCAGATTTGAAATCTGATAAGTTGCAATCCCTCGCCGTCCGCGCTCCGACACTCTGGAACTTTTGCATGCCCACAGCGTGACACCTACGGACGAGCACTCATCCTGCCGACGAGCAATCGGCAACCTGATCTACTAACAAAGGAGAACCGATAATGATCTCGATAAGAATTCGTGTGGTCGTGTGTCTTGCCGTTCTATGTGCGGCAGCCATGTTCATGGTTCCGGCCGCGGTTTGTCAGGAGTCAACTCAGCCAGCTCGCGCCACGCGTCCCTCAACCGATGTTACCAATTTCGATACTCACCTCTATCTCATTCTGGGCACGAACCGGGAGATGCCGGAGGGAAAAACTCCGCCGATTCTTGAGCCGATAGTGAAGACACTGCGGGAATCGATGGCCTTTAAGCACTATAGTTTGGCCGGCACGTTTCTCAATCGAGTCACGAATAATGAACGGTTGGCAGTGAGTTGGGTGGGCGGCCCATTCCTGCTTCCGGTGTCGACCTCTATTGGCCACCCGAGCTTTAATCATTTCGGGGCAGTAGTGCGGTGGATCAAGGATGAGCGGGGCAACGAACTGGTGCGCATGACCGACTTCAGATTCGGTTCAAAGGTTCCGATCGTCACTGCGCAATCAAGCATCACGAATGCATCCACCTCCAGCACCACTTTCCCAGTAGTTAACTACGAGTCGGTCGGCTTGATCACGGACATCAGTATGCGAGAAGGCTCTCCCGTGATCGCCGGGACTCTCAATCTGGGCCCGTCAGGGGACGCGATCGTCGTAGTGATCTCAGCGAAGCGCTCCGGGAATTAAGCAACTGTCACTATTACGGTTTGATCGAGGCGGGCTACTGGCCCGCCTCCTTTTTATTTCCCGCATTTGGGCGGGCGGCACCCTCCACTAAGTCCTCCTTCACGTTTTGGCACAGAATGCGCAAGGTCAAAGCCGGAACACTCAGGTGGCGCGAGCGTCCTCGCCCGCTCTGTATTAAACTGTGGAGTCCGGAATGAGTATGAATAATTTGCGTTTGTTGATTGTTGACGACGAAGAAGCCGCGCGCTATGGCATGCGCCGCGCACTGCAGACGGCTGGCTGCGACATTGCCGAAGCTGAGAGCGCTGAGTCAGCGCACGCTTTGATGCGGACGTCGAAATTCGATTTGTTGCTGCTGGATGTGAATCTGCCGGGATTGAGCGGCCTGGATTTCTTAAGACAGATTCACAGCGACGCCGAAGCTGCGAAAGCTGAAGCGCCACACGTGATCATCATCACGGCCCACGGCTCCGAACGGCTGGCGGTTGAAGCCGTGAAGAGCGGCGCGTACGACTATCTCTCAAAGCCATTCGAGGTGGACGATCTGCGCCTCGTCGTCAAGAACGCTTTCGAGAATATTCAGCTCCGTCGCGAGAACCAGTCGCTGCGTCGGCGAATTGAAATCGAGAGTTCGCAACGCGGTGCTTTGCTGGGTAACTCAGAAGCGATGCAGCGCGTGCGTGGGATGATCGAGAAGGTCGCCGACACGGACGCAACGGTGCTCGTTCGAGGCGAATCGGGGACCGGCAAGGAACTGGTTGCGCGCGAGTTGCACGACCGGAGCAGCACGCGCAGCGGCGGAGCATTCGTGGCGGTGAACTGCGCGGCCCTGCCGTCGGAACTGATTGAATCTGAGCTTTTTGGCCACGAAAAGGGCGCTTTTACGGGCGCTGCCACGCGTCGCAAGGGCAAATTCGAGCAGGCTAACGGCGGCACGTTGTTCCTGGACGAAATCGGCGACATGAGCGCCAATGTGCAGGCGAAGCTTCTGCGCGCGCTGGAAGAAAGACGCATTGAACGGCTCGGCGGCGATGAATCCATTCCGGTCGACGTGCGGATTGTGAGCGCGACGCATCGAGCTTTGGAAGAAGAGATCGAAAAGGGAAACTTCCGCGCCGATCTCTTCTATCGTTTGCGCGTGGTGACGATCGACATCGCTCCACTGCGCGAGCGGCGTGAAGATATTGCCTTGCTGGCGGCGGCTTTCGCCCGCGACGCGGCCGAACGTCACGGTTTGCCGGAGCGACCAATTGGGCGTGACGCTTTGAAAAAATTGGTGGAGTACGATTGGCCCGGCAACGTGCGCGAGTTGCGCAACGCGATTGAGCGCGCCGCAATCATGTCTGATGGCGATGAAGTAAACGCGATCGAGACGGGAATCACCGCCAAAGCAGCGCAATCAAATGATGCTTCGTTGAACGGCGGACTGGTCGTTCCTTACACATCAGATTTTCGTGATGATCGACGGGAGTTCGAGCGCCGTTACATTGCCAGGTGTTTAGAAGAGTCAGGTGGCAACGTCACCCGCGCCGCCTCCGTTTTGGGCATGCATCGCCAGTCTCTGCAGCATAAGTTAAGAGAGCTGGGACTGGGACGACGCTATGTCGCAGTGGGTGAAGGCCCGCAGGAAAAGAACGACAATTGAAAGCTAAACTCGACGCTATTCTGCAACGTGAGCAGGCGGAATATCTCGACGGCATCCTGCCGGCGAGCGATGATCTGCTTGCTGAGATGGAGCGTTATGCCGCGGAGCATCGCGTGCCGATTGCTGATCGCGAAGTGGCTTTGTTTCTCGAACTCACTGCCCGCGCCATCAATGCAAAACGAGCACTCGAATGTGGGATGGCGATTGGCTATTCCGTCATCCATCTTTTACGCGGCATGGGCGGCGACGGGCGCGTTGTCACGATCGACCCGAGCGATGAAATGATCACGGCCGCGAAAGGCTATTTCACCCGTGCAGGTATTGGCGAGCAAGTGCAGATCGAAATCGGGTACGCTCTCGACGTCATTCCGCAACTTAACGAGACATTCGATCTCGTGTTCATCGACGCGGTGAAAGAAGAGTATCGAGGCTATCTCGATCTCAGCCTCCCCAAGCTGCGCACGGGCGGTGTTGTCATCTGCGACAACTTGCTTTGGGGCGGACGCGTCGCGGGCCACAACGAACTAAACGATTATAAAACTTCTACCGAGGCTCTGCGCGAATTCAATCCATACTTCGTCAATCATCCTCAGTTACGCGCAGTGGTCTTGCCGGTTGGAGACGGGCTCGGCTATGGCGTGAAGATCAAATAATCCCAGAGCCGGTGTCGACGCGACGTGGATTCGACGGCTCCGTAGCAGCCGAATTTATAGAAACAGATCGTCATTTAGGTTTTTCTACTCGGCGAGGGGCGTTGCTCCTCGCCGAGTGCGTTTTAGTTAAGCGGCGCCATGAGCTATAAACATTTTCGCGCCTACGGCGCGGACCGTAACGTTCGACATTCGGCCAGACCCTGGGACACTCGTGATTCTTCCGCAGAACAGCGAAAACATATCGCTCGTCGTCGAGATAATTGCGCGCGGCGGCGTCATCGCGTTTCGCACCGATACCTTCTATGGCCTGGGCGCCGACCCTTTCAACGCTTCTGCAGTTCAGAAAGTTAAGGACTTAAAAGGAAGGGAAGGGAACAAGCCGATTCTCGTGCTCATCAGTGACGCGGAACAACTTGGCCGGTTAATTGAAGAACGTTCGGCAACGTTCGACGAGCTTGCGAAACAATTCTGGCCGGGTGCCCTGACAATCATCGGTAAAGCCGCCCGCAAATTGCCGAGCGAACTGACGGCAGGCACTAATTCTGTCGGCGTGCGTTTGCCGGATGATGAAGGAGTCCGCTCACTTGTGCGGGCCTGCGGCGGCGCACTAACCGCGACCAGTGCTAACCTTTCCGGCGAGCCGGCCGCGCGATCTTTAGCAGAAGCGGCGAAGTACTTTGGCGAGAGTGTGGACTTAATTGTGGACGGTGGCACTACGAAAACGGATCAGCCGTCTTCTGTGGTTGATGCCGCCGGTGTTGAAGTTAAGCTGGTTCGCGAAGGCGCAATCGCGTGGGACAAAATTCAAGTAGCGTTACGGGGAAACTAGGTTAAAGTGCCATCAAACTGGTGGCAGAGACTGAAGTCTGTGCCATACGGGCGCACTCAAATAGCATGGACTACAGCGAGCTACGCAGTCATCCACGGGTCACCGTCGACTTCTTTGCCGACTGGGGCCGGAGCGCCGAGTGCGAGTATTACGACAAAATAACCAGCCTGAGCGTGAGTGGATGCTTCCTCGCCACGAAGCGCGAATTGAGTCGCGGTGATGAAATCCATTTGCGGCTGCGCGGAGAGACGACCGGCGCGATTAACGTCAAAGGCGCCATTCGATATCAGTTGCGAGTCATGGAAGGCGCGCCCCCTACCGGCGCGGGCGTCGAGTTTGTAGGAGTCTCGAGCGAGATGCAGTCCAAGCTGCAGATGATGATGGACGCTTACCAGCAGGCTTAACGTTGAACTGTTAGATTCTTCACGAATCCCCAATCGCCGCTCGCGTTGACGTTAATGTTGCCCACGGTCTTTTTCGCGATCACCATGTTCGCCTGATACCAAAGCGGAAGAATGGGCGCGTCGCGGCTCACAATCTCCTGCGCCCGCGCGTACAGTGGTTTCGCTTTTTCATGGTCGTATGTGTTCGCGGCTTCAGTCAGAATCTGATCGAGTTCCGCATTACTGTAGCGGCTGCGATTACGCGACGCCCGCGTTTCCGTGGGAATCTCTGACGTCGCAAACAGATCGCGATAGAAGATCGGATCCTGATTGCCGCCCACCCATTGGCCATATTGCATCTGAAACTGGCCCCGGCGAATGAACTCGAGCATCACATTGAATTCTGTTGCCTCGATCGAAACGGGCAAGCCGACGTTCTTTAGATAATTTTGAATGACTCCGGCGTATTGCCTGGCCGGCGCGCTGCTGCCGGAAATACGAAAGAGAATTGGTTTGCTGATGCGCATTTGCGGGCCGTCGCCATCCGGATCGCGCAACCCTGCTTCGTCCAGAAGCCTTTTCGCCATCGCGGGATCGAAGTTGTAAGTCTGACCGGGCGTGTACGCCCATGACGATTCGGGCAGAATGGAATGGGCGATCTTGCCCTGACCCAATAGCAGATCACGTATCAGACCTTCACGATCGACGGCATGAGCGATCGCCTGTCGCACCTTTACGTTATTAAGTGGAGCTTCGCTCGTGTTGAAGGTGAGCAGGTTTACATTCGAGCCGGTGAATTGATGTACGGTCAGGTTCGGATTCGAGCCAAGCGCTTTGATCGCGTCCGGCGAAAGACTTGTCGGCAGCGGCGCGATATCCACGCGACCGCTTTGCAGCTCGGCCTGCATCGCGTTTGAGTCGCTGATTACGCGCGCGCGCAAGGTGGCCATTTGCGGAGGGCCGTCCCAGTAGCTCGTATTCGCTTCGAGATCGACCACCTGCTGCGATTGATCGTAACTCTTGAACTTGAATGGACCTGTGCCGAGCGGATGGGTCTTCTGTGATTCGTAGCTGTCCTTTGGAATGACGGCAATCGGAACCAAATTCGGCAGCAGACCAGTCCATGGTTTGGTCAGCGTGATTACCAGCGTGCGCGCATCAGGTGCCTCAACGCTCTTGATGTAGCCCGTCCGATTCGCGCCCGCGCCTTCGAAGAAACTCGCCGACTTCGCAAACTGGTTCGCCAAAACAGTATCGACGGTGTATTTCGCATCAGCCGAAGTGAACTGCCGGCCGTCATGGAATGTCACACCGTCGCGCAGCGTGAAGGTAAATGTCAGGCCGTCCTCGGAACGCTGAATGTTCGACGCCAGCTCGGGAACGTAGTCAAACTGATCGTTTTTCTTAACGAGTGAGTTGAACATCAGCACCCGCACGCGCTCGCTGGCCGCATCCACGGTGGGCGAGCCAATCGGATCGATGGTCTTGATGTTGTCGGACAGGACGATCACGAAGCTGTCGCTGCGACGCCGGCACGTAGTCGAGGTCACTAACGTCGCCGTCAGACAAAATGCCAGCGCGAACAGTGTGCGTCGCGTCGTCTGTGTTCTACGTGACATTTGATTCTCCCGGATAGCGATATTCCAGCGTCACATTGAGTTCCCGGATTTCGTCTGACAGACGATTGTACTTGTCCATATCGAGGGGGAGGGGTGGCTGCGCCAGTGTCTTGGTCGCCGAAATACGTTTCAAGGATGCCTGAATGCGCTTTTCGCTGATCTTGCCGTCTCGGGCGGCTTTGAGTAGTCCCTGATAGCCACGTCGAATTGTTTCGGGCGTAGCGCAAATCAACAACATATCCTCGCCCGCGGTAAATGCCTTAACTGAGGCATCCTCAATTTCATACTGCTTCGCAATCGCACCCATTTCCAGGTCATCAGTGACCACCAGGTGTCTGTAACCGAGTTCCTGACGCAGCAACTGCGTCACAATGTTGGAATTAATCGAAGCGGGAGCCACGAGGCCGTGCGTCGTGCCTTTCTTGATGTCGATGTTCGGAAAGCCCCCGTGGCTAACCATCACGACGCGCACACGATCGTCGGCACGCTGGAAGAGTTCGATGTAAGGCGCGAGATCCTGGGACATCAAATCGTCTCGGGTAAGCGGCACGAGCGGCATCTCGATGTGGGAATCGACTTCGCCGGCGCCAATCCCGGGGAAGTGCTTCAAACAACCGAGTAAGCCCGAGCCCTGCAACCCGCGCATATAGACAGTTGTGTAGCCGAGTACTTCTCCGGGTGACCGGCCGAATGAACGCGAGTAGAGACCGTTCGTCAGCTTGCTGCGCGCTTCAGTGATGATCGACATGACCGGCGCGAAGTTAAGATGGAAGCCGAGCATGCGCAGCAACTCGCCGGTCACGCGGCCGAGTTTACGCGCGCCGGCCAGATCGCCGTGTTGGCGAATCGCGCGGGCCGAAGGCATCGGCGGGAAAATCTCACGCAGACGATCGACCAGGCCGCCTTCCTGATCGATGGCGCACAACGGTTCTGTCGGCACCAGTCTTCGGCCGTCATCGAGCAGCTTGCGTAATTGCTCAGGTGACTCGACGTTGCGGCCGAAGATGATGAGGCCACCCGGCTTAATCTCTTCGATCAGTTTGCGAGTCTCTTCATCGATTTCGGTCCCCGGCAAGCCGATGAAGAAGAACTGGCCAATTTGTTGTTCAAACGGAAGCGACGCGAGATGGTTGTTCGGCATGGATGAAAGCGGCTAAAAAGTTTCTAGCGGTACGCACGCCTCTGGCGGCTTATCGTTAGCACGCGAGACGCGTGCGTACCGCACGCCCGCGTACTTTACGATACGGAACAGAATGATTCAACCAGATTTAGAGTGCGGCTCCCTCTCCCTTTGGGAGATGGCTGGGTGAGGGAGCGAAGCTATAGCGACGAACAGAATAAATTTTTCCTTCTACTCCCTTCGTCAGGCCCTCACGCCTACCCTCTCCCAAAGGGAGAGGGAAGTTCTAGAAGTCCCGTCAACCGCGCACGCCAAAGTGTTAGAATGCTGCACGCATGAAATCGATGATCCTCGCCGCCGGTTACGGCGAACGGCTCTGGCCTTTGACCGCAGATCGCGGCAAGCCGGCGCTGCCCGTCTTAGGCAAGCCACTGGTCGGCTATGTCGCTGAATACCTGGCCCAGAACGGCGTCACCGAGAGCGTTGTTAACCTGCATCATCGGCCTGAAACGGTGCGCGCGTCGCTGGGCGACGGTAGCAAGTTTGGATTGCACCTTGAGTATGTGTACGAGCCGGTGATCCTCGGAACGAGTGGGGGACTGGATAACGCGCGCGAGTTCTTTCAAGACGGCACGTTCATCTGCGTCAACGGAAAAATCATTACTGACATCGATTTGCATGCGGCAATCGAAACCCATCGAAAGCAGAAGGCATTGGCGACGTTAGTGCTGAAACGAAATAAGCGTCGCGAGCGGTTCAGCATGGTAGAGGCCGCCGACGGGTTGGTGACGCGGTTTGCTGGAATGCCGCAGCCGGCTGCAGAAGACGACGCTGAGGCGCCGCTGATGTTCACCGGCATTCACATTCTCGAGCCGCGCATCTTCGATTACATTCCGCGCGACGTTTTTTCGGACTCAGTCGTTCACGTGTACCCGCAGGCAATGGCCAAAGGCGAGAGAATCGCAGCGTATGTCGGCGAAGGAAAGTGGCACGAGCTCTCAACTTTGCAGCGTTATCTCGGCATTAGTTTGGATTTACTCGCGGCGCAGGACCGAAACGCTTTTTCCGGAGACAGGACTCAGGTCGCTCCGAAGGCGAAAATCCGTGACGCTATTCTTTGGAACGACGTCGAGGTCGAAAACGGCGCCAGCGTCACACGATCGGTGATCGGAGATGGCGTTAGCGTGCGCGCTCACGAGGCCTTCGAAGATTCAATCGTCGTCCGGGCCGAACTCGTCCACGACACGATGGCGCCGCCGAAAGCTTTGAAAGGCAGCTTTCAGGACGACAAGTTTGTAGTGCCTTTATCGCAGTGATAAGATTTCGTTAAGCTAAGAACCGCCTGCGACATAGCGTGTGAGCCTGGGATGACCTTCCGTCACCAACTAACCGCCCGCTGTCCCCGAGGCGTCGGGATTCTGACATCTACATGAGTTCAGCGACAAAAGCGGCCGGAACTCTCTCTGACACGCCGCAAGCGCGTCTGGAAAAATATCTGGCGCAACAGCCGGCGAAGGGTGAAGTTGTGCCTCTCACGCCGGACGCTTCGACGCGCGTATATTTTCGCGTTCCGTGGAAGCGCGGGACGGCCGTCGCGGCGGTTTACCCTGATGCATTCGACGAGACTGTCCAGCCGTACCTCGACGTAACGCGACTGTTCCTTGAATGCAACCTGCCCGTGCCGGAAATCCTCGACGTGGACGGCGGCGCCGGAATCATTATTCAGGAAGATTTGGGCGACAATCAGTTGTGCAGAGTCTTCGAGACTACGTCTGAAGACGAGCGGGAAGCTCTATTGGAGCAAGCGATCGAGATTATTGCCCGGATTCAAGCAGCAACGGCGAAAGCCTTCGAACGCGATTCCATCTGTAGCCGGCTCGCTTTTGATGAAGCGAAACTGGAATGGGAACTAAACTTTTTTTTCGAACATTATTTTGGCAGTTATCGCAAAGAGAACCTTGCGCACGGCCAGGCGGCTGAGCTCAAAGTAGAGCTGAACGACATCGCCGCTGAATTGGCAGCGCGCCCGCGCGTGATGTGTCACCGCGACTTTCACTCATTCAATCTGATGATGGATCCGCGGGGGCGCTTACGTATCATCGATCATCAGGACGCGCGCATGGGTCCCGCAACCTACGACCTCGTTTCCTTGCTGCTCGATCGCGTCACCTGCTCGCCATCGCTGGCCGAAATTCGCGAACATCGATTGTTCCTCCTCAATGCTCGGGAGCGGTTAAATCTGGCGGCGTACGATCCAGACGACTTTTCAATGGAATTCAGATTGATGACGGTGCAGCGATGCCTGAAGGCGTGCGGCACTTTTTCATATCAGACTGGAGTACGCGGACGAGTAGAACCGTACAAGCAATTTATTAATCCGATGCTCGAAATTACTCTGAACGCGGCTGAATGGCTGGATCGGTTCCCGGTATTGCAGCGGATGATTAGAGAGAGAATCGGGCAGTAGCCCCTACCTTAAGGGAGGGCCCAAATTGACGTTATTGAATCATGACTGAAGCTATCAAAACTCAAACTGTTAACCTGACGGACCGGCCGCAGACCTACATAAACGATCTTGCGAAGCACATCGGCGAGGAAGTCACGCTGAAGGGCTGGCTCTACAACATGCGTTCGAGCGGCAAGTTGATGTTTCCGCAGCTGCGTGACGGAACCGGCGTCGTGCAATGCGTGGTCGTCAAGAACTCAATCGCGCCCGAAGTGTGGGACGCATTAAAGCCTTTGGGACAGGAATCCTCTTTGGTAGTGCACGGTCGCGTCCGCGAAGACGCGCGCGCCCCCGGTGGTTTTGAGATCGATGTCATTAACGCCGAAGTGGTGCACGCGGCCCACGATTTTCCGATTACCCCGAAGGAACACGGTCCGGAGTTTCTGCTGGATCACCGGCACCTCTGGCTCCGTTCGCGCAAGCAGCACGCAATTCTGAAGGTGCGCGCAACGGTCATCCGCGCGGTGCAGGATTACCTTGACGATCACGGATTTACACGTTGCGACACCCCCATCTTCACTCCCGCAGCTTGCGAGGGGACCAGCACGCTTTTTGAAGTCGATTACTTCGGCGACGAAAAGGCGTACCTGACGCAGTCCGGCCAGCTTTACAACGAAGCGACCGCCGCGGCCTTCGGAAAAGCTTACTGTTTCGGCCCAACGTTCCGCGCCGAGAAATCGAAGACGCGCCGCCACCTGACTGAATTCTGGATGCTTGAGCCGGAGATGGCTTACGCCACCCTCGACGACGTGATGGATTTATCTGAGCAGCTCCTGTCATACATCGCCGCGCGCGTGCTGGAAGATCGAAAAGAGGAACTCAAAACCCTCGAACGCGACACTTCAAAACTGGAAGGCATCGTGCCGCCGTTTCCGCGGCTGCACTATGACGATGCGGTGAAGATTCTGCATGAGGGGTTCGAGCAGGGCGCACTGGAAAACAAGTTCGAGTGGGGTGGCGATTTGGGCGCGCCCGACGAGACTTTCATCTCAAGCAAGTTCGATAAACCGGTGATGGTGCATCACTACCCAGCTGCAGTGAAAGCTTTTTACATGAAGCGCGATCCAGAGCACGACGAATATGCCCTCGGCGTCGATGTTTTGGCCCCTGAAGGCTACGGCGAAGTGATTGGTGGCGGTGAACGTTCGACCTCGATTGAATTTCTCGAGAAGCAAATCGCGGAGCACGGCCTGCCGAAAGAGGCCTTTGAGTGGTACCTCGATCTGCGTCGTTACGGTAGCGTCCCGCACGGCGGATTCGGTATGGGGGTAGAACGGGTGACTTCGTGGATGTGCGGGAACGAGCACGTTCGCGAAGCGATCCCGTTTCCGAGAATGCTCAATCGGTTAAGACCTTAAGCTCCGATCGTTTAGAAGCGGGCGACCGCCCGCTTCCCTCGGGCAGTAGCCCGACTCTAAACCAAAGGTTTCATGGACGAACAACTTCGCACTGAATTCAACGAGTGGGCGCGCGCCGGTAAAGGTGAAAGTATGGAGCGCGGTCATCGGCCGGTTGGCGAGCAGGCCCTGGCGCGCATGGATGTGCCAACGGATGCGCGCGTGCTGGATGTCGGGTGCGGTTCGGGGTGGGCCACGCGCCTCCTGGCTGATTACGCCGCCAAGGGCCGCGTTACCGGCATCGATATTTCCGACGAGATGGTCCGGCTTGCGGCTGAGTCCTCTCAAGCCTACACAAATGTGGATTTTAAAACGGCCAGCGCCGAGCAGCTGCCGTTCGCTGATAACGAATTCACGCACGCTTTCTCAATGGAGTCGTTGTATTACTACGCGGACATCGCGAAAGCCCTAGGAGAAATTCATCGCGTGCTCAAACCCGGCGGTCTGTTCGTCGCCGTGGTTGATATGTATTGGGAAAGCGATGCGACGCATCAATGGGTCGAGATGTTGAATGTTCCGGTGCAGCTGCTCAGCATCCAGGAGTATCGTTCGCTGTTCGAGGGCGCGCGCTTCGAGCATGTGAGTGACGAACGCATTCTGGATCCGCGGCCGGTGCCGGATGATTACACCAGCGGCTCGTTCAAAAGCCGCGACGATTACGTGAAGTATCGAGACACAGGGTCGCTGATGATCAGCGGGAAGGCCGCGAAATGAACGCCGGCTCGGAAAGAATCGTCACCATCTTCGGCGGCTCGAAGTGCGGCGAAGGTTCTCCGGAATACGCTGAAGCACATCGCGTCGGCGAACTGCTTGCCGCAGCGGGCTACACCATCTGCACCGGCGGCTATGCGGGCGTGATGGAGGCTGCCAGTCGCGGCGCGCACGAACGTGGCGGCCGCGTCATCGGCGTGACGATGAATCAGTTCAAGTCGCAGCCGAACCGTTACCTAACTGAGAAGATTCCGTCCGAACATTTTTACGAGCGGCTGCAGCGATTGATCACGCGATCGGTCGGCTACATCGCCTTGCGGGGCGGGATGGGCACGGTGACGGAAATCTCGCTAGTCTGGAACAAGATGCAAACGCGAGTACTCGAGCCGCGGCCTTTAGTTCTCCTCGGCGATTGCTGGTCGCCGATCGTGAAAGCGTGGCAGCAGCATCTCGCAGTGACAGACGATGATGTGAGGCTTTTGAAGTTCGCGCTGGGGCCGGACGAAGCCGTGGCGATAATCAAGCGAGAAGCCGCGGCGGCAGGAGCCGCGACAGGATGAATCCACAGATTACGCAGATTACACAGATTAAGAATGAAAGCGACTCGAGTAACTTGGTATTGTGCTCTGCGTAATCGGTGAAATCTGCGGACACTTCTTATGAAGCGTTGTTCAAAATGTCATAGAGCCTACGAAGACGATACGCTGCGTTTCTGTCTTGAAGACGGCAGTCCGCTTTTCGATGCGCGCGATTCGGAGGCGCCGGCGACTGAGATTCTTCCGGCGCGTGGCACACCGACATTGAAATCGACTGGCCCGACCGTCCCTTCATATCAAGCCGTCAGACGCCCTTCGCCGGAAATTAGCGAGGCGCGAGGTTCGAATCCGGTGTTGACTGTCGGCGTGATTGCGATCGTCGGTTTGCTCCTCGCGTTGGTAGCGATTGCCGGAGTGTTTGTTTTTCGACAGAGTCGCGAAAAGGAACCAGAAGTTGCGCGCACCGCCACACCGCCCCCGTCGCCAACCGCGGGAACGCGTCCGGGAGTGGTCGATTCGGCCGAAACGTTAATGTCGCCATCCACCGGTGCGCCACTGAAAATCACGAGTTCAGCCTCATCCGTTAGGCTCGCGGTACAAGCGAACACGTATTACGCTGCGAATGCGATCGACGGAAAGCGCGCGACCGCGTGGATAGAAGGCGCCGACGGCCCAGGCATCGGCGAGTGGATTCGCTTCGATTTTGATCGTGAGATTACCCTCCGGCGGATTCTTTGGCAGCCCGGCTATTTCAAGAGTCCCGCCATTTGGAATCAGAATAATCGCCTCGCTACGGTTAGCGCTGAGTTTTCCGACGGCACCTGGCGCGAGCTGAAATTCGCTGACCGGATGGACGGTCAGAAGATGGATGTGGGCTCAGTCCGCACGCGCTGGGTGAAATTCGTGATCACCGCCGTTCATTACGGAAGTGATCCGGATACGGCGCTTTCCGAAGTCGCTTTCGAATGGGAGCCCTAACCAACCGCTGACGAGTAACCCAATGGCAGATAGTTTGATCAAGACGGGTATCAATCACGAAGCATTGCCTGGCGTGGGCAAGACAGTTGGCATTCTCGGCGTGCCGCTCGCTTTCGGTCAGAGCATGCTGGGCGTTGAACTGGGCCCGGCGGCTACACGTGTCGCGGGGCTGACTTCCGCTATCGGCAAACTCGGTTATGAAGTTAATGATCGGGGCGACCTTCGCGTCGAGCGACCTCGAACCTACCCGCGGAACGGTGAGCCGCTAAAGTACCTGAACGAAGTCTTCACCACTTGCACTGCGCTGGCATCTGAAACTGAGAAAATTGTCGAAGCCGGCGAGCTTCCCATAACAATTGGCGGCGACCATTCCATTGCGATCGGTTCCTTGTCCGGAGTTGTGAAAGCGTTTCGCAAACGCGGGCAGAAACTCGGACTGATCTATCTCGACGCGCACGCCGACATGAATACGCCTGAGACGACGCCTTCGGGGAACATTCATGGAATGCCTTTGGCGGTCCTGCTCGGGCATGGTGCGCCTGAGTTGCTCGGTATCGGCGGGCACGGCGCGAAGTTCACGATAGAGACTTGTGCGCACGTAGGAGCGCGCGACCTCGATTTGGGAGAGCGCGAACTGATCAAGCAGCTCGGTCTTCGCTGTTTCACCATGCGCGAAATTGATGAGCGTGGCATAAGTGTCTGCATGAACGAAGCGATCGCGATTGCCTCGAAGGGCATGGACGGATTTGCGGTGACGTTCGACGTGGACGTGCTTGACCCCGGTGACGCACCCGGGTCAGGCACACTGGTGCGTGGTGGGTTCACCTATCGCGAAGCACACCTGGCAATGGAGAAAATTGCCGACAGCGGCGGGATGCGATCGCTCGAGGTCGTGGAAATCAACACGGCGCTCGACGTCAACAACCGCACGGCCGAATTGGGAGTGGAGTTGATCCTGTCGGCATTGGGCAAGACTATTTTGTGAGTGGCACAGGCTGTAGCCTGTGATGACAACGGGAGAGCCACAGACTGAAGTCTGTGCCACAGAATGAAAAAGAAACTTCGTATTGGCGTCATCTTCGGAGGCCGGTCCGGCGAGCACGAAGTATCGCTGCGTTCGGCGCGCTCGGTAATCGAAGCCATCGATAAATCGAAGTATGAAGTCGTGCCGATTGCCATCACGAAGGAAGGGAACTGGCTCGGGCCGGCTGCCGCGGTGAAAGTTTTGCCGGCGGACACGCAACGTCTCTTGCCTACAAACGCGCACGAAAATTCCGGCGGTGACGTAACGATCCTTGGCGATCCTTCACGTACCGGTCTGGTAAGACTCGATGCAGACGACCAAGCGCGCGAACAACTCGACGTAATTTTTCCGGTCTTGCACGGCACCTACGGCGAAGATGGAACAATTCAGGGCTTGCTGGAAATGGCCGCGCTGCCATTCGTCGGTTGCGGGACGCTGGCGGGAGCGTGCGGCATGGACAAGGTGACAATGAAGGCCTTGTTCAAGGAAGCGCAGCTGCCGATCTGTGGATATACATGGTTCCTGCGTTCGGAATGGGAGACCGATCCGGGCAAGGTAACCAAACGCGTCAGTCGTGAGATCGGATTTCCCTGTTTCGTGAAGCCCGCGAATCTCGGCTCGTCGGTCGGCATTTCGAAGGCGACGGACAAGGTTTCGTTTGCCAAAGGTGCTGAATTGGCTGCTCGCTATGATCGCAAGATTGTGGTTGAGGAGTTGGTTGACGGGCGCGAGATTGAGTGCGCGGTGATGGGCAACGACCAGCCTGAGGCGAGCTTGCCGGGTGAGTACGTCATTCACGAACAGTCGGCGCGCTTCCTCGACTACACGGAGAAATATGCGAGCACCGGAAATGTGGAGTTCATTGTTCCCGCCCGCATTTCAAAAGCAGCGACGAAGAAGATTCAGTCGATGGCCGTGAAAGCCTACAAAGCCATCGACGCCTCAGGCCTCTCGCGCGTGGATTTCTTTCTGAAGAAGGATGGAGAGTTGCTGCTGAACGAAATAAACACGCTGCCCGGTCTCACAGACGTTTCCGGTTTTCCCAAAATGTGGAAAGCGTCGGGCGTGCCGTTTACAAAGGTCATCGATAAACTCATTCAATTCGCGATCGAACGACATCAAGAGCGTGCGCGAAACGAGACGAGTATTTGAGCAGCGCACGCGACGCGATAAATGCGGATCGTTTGGTTGGATGTGTTGCCAGATTACGGTTGACACCCTGACTCAATAGAACTATCGTTCACGCTTCCACGGTTGAAAAGCTGTTTTGTTTTCCCGCTGACGAGGTCCTTACCGGCGCCAGCCTCACAATTAACTAACACCAAGGAGATAACTCATGAGCGAAGTTTTTCTGAAAGCACCACCTTCAGGATCTGTCCGGCTCGTCAGTTTTACGAGCGCGAGAGTTGTCGGGGGCTTTCTTCCCGGCACCTATTTTCTAATCGTCAGGGGGACGAAACCTTACGTCAATATGACGGTTGAGCTGAGCCCACTGGTTTACGTACGCCAACCGGAGTATTGGGGAATAGAGGTCGTCGGTTCCTTGCCCGGAATCGGACTCCCCACGACGGCGCCCTACACGGTGGCTATCTCTCTGGATGGGATTCTGGGTACCAAAGGGATCGAGGTTATCGGAGCAAACAAGAAGCAGAAGATCGCAGTTAGCAAAGGGTCGGCGGTGCTCTCTGCCAAGAAGGCGGCCAAGAAGACGGCCAAGAAGAGGTAATAGATAACTCTCGAGTGGCGCCGGGCTATCCGGGTGCTAACAACTTCGCGGGCGAAACCCTGTCGATGTGTGCGAACCTTGCCACGCGGCGAAGCAAGGGATCGGTGCGCGCGCGGAACGAAACGGGTATCTGACAAGTATTACGCACCTGTCTCGCTTGGATCTTAATCATGAGCGTGGAACAGTGGTGGGGGCTGGCGCTGCGAATAGTCGGCGCAATCGTGTCTGTATGGAGTGGGCTACCTGGTAGATGGGGCGTTATTCCATCTTGAGTACTTCATCTATGCGGACTCAACCGTCAATTACTACCTTGTCGTTGGCGTCCTTTACTGCGGTGCGGGCGTCTACTTACTTCGGGGTGCGCCGCATATTGTGAGGTTCGCTTATCCGCAGGAAGAAGGAATGGATGAGACGGCCGAAGACGAAGGAAATACCGAAGATCGTAGTTGATGTCTGTGTTATGCCTTCGACGCGCCCTGCTCTCTAAACCTGCAAAGGATCAGCCAATGAGCTTACTTGTAAAGATAGTTTTCACGGCAGCGTTAGCACTCGCTTTTATCACCCCGTCTCACGTTCAGGCTCAAGCCGATAAGGCAAAAGACGAAGCGGGGACGAGGAAGGCCTTCATCGAAAACCTAAAAAAGCTATGCGGTCACCGGTTCGCAGGCGAGACCCAGTTTCCACCGGATCCTAATCACCCACTCGCAGGCAAAAAACTATTTATGTCGCTTGATTCGTGCAGCGACCGTGAACTTCGGATTCCATTTGTCGTCGGTGAAGACAGGTCGCGAACCTGGATTTTGACCCTCTCGGAAAAGGGTTTGCTTTTCAAACACGATCACCGTCATCCGGACGGAACGCCGGACAAGATTACGATGTACGGTGGATGGGCCGCCGCAGGTGGCACTGCTCACTTACAGCGTTTTCCCGCCGACGCCGATACCGCAAAACTAATTCCTGAGGCGACGACGAATGTTTGGACGCTCGAGATACTCCCCGAGAAACAGCAGTTTACTTACTATCTTGAGCGGAACGGCCAACCACGCTATCGAGCGGTATTCAGTCTGAAGCCGCTACCTGATTAAGCTAACCCTTCGGCGCGCGATAACCTTTGCGCGTTCTCGCGCTCACGTCCGGTTTGGAGAGTTTCACATCAACCTTCCGCCACTTGCCGTCGCGTGCGCGGTTAGTTGGACGGTAAGAGATCGTGTACTGATGACCGAGTTCCTGCGCGATGGAGGCGAACGAGTCGCGCAGTTGCAATCCGCCCGGCGTGTCGATGTAACGACCACCGCTTTTTTCAGCAAGATTCTTGAGTGTGCCCGCCGCCGCAAGGTCGCGCTTCGGACCCTGCTCAGACATGTTGACGCCGTAGATTGTGGCCGCGGCGAGAGACGCGCGATCCAAGGCTTTGTCTGCGCTGGCGCGGCTATAGTTCTCGCCGCCGTCAGAGAGCACGACGATGGCGCGGCGTTTCTCTTCACGTTTCGCCAAATCCTCGGCGGCACGAACCACCGCGTCGTTGAGCGCCGTCATCGTTTTGGTCCGCAAACCATAAACGCGCGGCGGCAAATCACGCCCCGGAGAATAGTCGCCCCACTGCTCAACCTTCATATCAAAGCTGTAGACGGAAGCGACATCCTGTTCTCGCAAACCATCGAGGAAACGGATGGCAGCACTGCGTCCCAGCGTCAGCCGCGATTCCATGCTCCCCGACGTGTCGAGCAGGATCGCCGCTGCAAAAGGAGTCTCTTCAGCGCTGAATGCTGCGATCTTCTGCTCCACGCCATCTTCACTTATTTGGAAGTCACCGTTTTTCAGACCCGTGACGAATTTTCCATTCTTGTCGAGCACGGTCACGTTAAGCACAACCAGATCGGTCGAGACACGAACGACGTCATCCTGATCCTGAGGGTTAGCTTGCTGATCAGCACTAACCGGCGCGGTAGCGGAAATGATTGGAAGGAACGATGAAGCAGTCAGCGAAAGAGCAAGCGCAATCACCCGGGCACGACGGTTAAAGCGCAAAACGTCCATGGCTCAATCGCGAGTACCGCGCACGTATTGGATTAGGGCGATGAGTTTGTTCGCCTGATCGATTATCGAAGTCGAGACAACGCGACGAGGGGTCTTCTCTACTTCGTCGCAAAGTTCGCGGGCCATGTCCGCAAGCTGCGACACGGCTTCGTCGTGGGTCTTGGGCAACTCCTTCGGATCGGCATCTGTGTTTGAGCCGCCGACCTCGTTGCGCACGCGCCGGGTGAGCTTTTCCAGCCGCTCCAACTTCTTGAAATCCGCGGCGTTAAAGCTGCGCGCAGTCTCATAAGTCTTCTTCAACTCGGCGGCCAGGTCACGCGCTTCGTGGGCGCGCTCGACATGTTCTTCGTACTTTTTCTTTTCTTCCTTCAGAGCCAGGCGCTTGCGCGTTTCGCTTTCGCGGTTTCCAAAATCGATTCCGTCATGGCGTCGATCCATTGGGTTCGGAGTCGGTTGCGGAACGGGACGCGTGGGCGACGACTGGGCTTGAACCGATAAACACGTCGCTGCGAACAACACCACCGCGCAGGCCAGCGTGAACCGAAGAAACTGTACTGTCGTGATGCGCGCGAACATAAAACGGTCGCTATCGTAGCCTAAGTCCGAATTGCCCCCAAGCAATGCTGTGACGAAAAAAGCTGAGTTGGCGTTGGCTGCCGATTAAGGAATACGACCCGGGTTATTGGGAGTGTTGATGAACTCGTCGCGCTTGCCTGAGCTTGGTTTGTCCACCACGACGGTTTTCGAGGCGGGCGATTCCATCGGCGGCGCCGCGTTTCCGGGCATCGCTTTGAAAGCGACTGGTGTTCGGTCGTTGCCGCCTAAGACACGCGTGAAGGTCGACGTGCTGTAATCCTGGGTCGGGACCTCCAGGTGGTAACGGGCGCGGCCGTCGGGCGGCAGTACAGCGGTGTCTGTGACCACGATCCGCATCTCGATGCCCGATCCAACGCGGCGTCTCAGTGCCAGCTCAACCGCGAGATTTTGCAATGTCTCAGCCGAGATGTTGTGGACCGTGCCGCTCAAGGTGGTCGTTTTGCCTTTGACCACTGCGTCATCAACCAGCACTTCGACTTTCGGTAAGTTCTTTTTCACTTCTACGGCTGCGGCCGCGGCGACCTGCCGCTCGTGGCGCCTGCGCAGCAGGAGATAGCCGCCGAATACCAATCCGGTCACCAAAAGGGCGCAGAGCACTCCGACGAGCAAACGTCGCGTGTGCCGTTTTTCTTCTTCTTCGAGTGGGATGGGTTGGGTTTCGAGTTGATTCAGTATGTCCATGTTCGAGGGTGTGTAAAAACTAAGTTACGGTTGCGGGCGGACCGCATTCGGAGTTCCGCCCATGTGCTCGATCAAGGCCGTCAGGAATTCCTGTTCGGCGATTCCGCTGCTGGGGAGCGTAATCCACTGGGCGCCGGTTGCACCGTCCGTGCGTCCTTCAATCTTGGCGTTGATTGAGACGTTTGCGGCCACGCCGTCGATTGGCTGCACTTCGATTGAGATAGTGTAACGCCCCCGTGTCCAACCCTGGGTGTCGGAAGTGACCACGTCGGCATACCGGTTTAGTTCGGATTGGGCGACGACAGCGCCTTTGATGAAAGTGAAAGGCTGGCTGACGACGATTCCTTCAGAAGGGCGGGAAGCGGCATCGTCCACGATCAGCTTTCGATCGCGCATCACTTCCGTAATCGCGGTGAGAAGCTCTTCACGCCGCGCGGTCATGCGATAAGGATTCGGAAGCACAAGCGTCGCGGGAGATTTGCCCTTTCCGAAATTTATTCCGGAGTTGCTGGTGCCTACGTCAGTCTTGGTCCCGTTAACGCCCGCGTTCCGGTTACTTCCGCTATCGCGGACCCTCTGGCTCTGCGTATCGACGCCCTTTTCCTGGGCAATCACCGCCGGCGAAATCAAAAAGATAGTAGACAGTGCGAAGAGGCTTGCTAGGACTTTCATTAAATTACCTCACTTCAGCGTAACCAAACACGAAGGGGTGAACAAAGTTGAGAATAAACCCATGGCCGGGGTGAATACAAGCAACACTCGCGATTAGTTCTTGATTTCAATCGTCACATCAACACTGAGCGAGTGGCGATTTGGTTTGCGGCTAATGCTCACGTTCGGCACCGGCCGGCCCTGCGCCTGTCGTGAGCCTAAGATGCGCGAAAATATCGCTGCGCCGTCCACCCGCAGAAAACGGCCCGAATAACTTTCATCATAGACGGCGCCTACGCCCAGCTGCCATTTTTGCTTTAAGGCCTCCGCGTCCTCTTCGGAAAAGCCCTTGAACACAACGGCGCCCATGCGGTATTCAGGGCCTTCGCTCACGTCGATGCGGAAAGTGACTTTTTGCGCCGCATCGTCAAAACCCGGTTCGGCCTTGAATTGAGCATCGATGCGCCCCTTCGTGTCGTAGAGTTTCTCAAGGTCCTTAAGCCCTTTGTCGAACTTCTTGCCGTTCGCTACCTCACCAACCTTCATGCCGAGCGCATTTTCGAGATCGGTCGGTGAGAAGACTTGATTTCCGCGCCAATCGGCCTTGGCCCACGCATAAGCCAGCCCTTCGTTGACCGGAATCGTCAGGTCAACCCCACCCTCGCAGCCCGGAGTCGTGTCCGGTTTCGCGATGGGCGCGCCGAAAGTCGCTTTCAAGTGTCCCACCTCGCGATACAGCGGAAACAAACCATATTTTGGAAAAGTCAGCGCGCCCTGGCGCGAGTAATTCAGATCAGTCGAGCTCTTTGTCGTCGCGATTAGTTTCTGTTCCGGCACCTTCTCCGAGCCGGGAAAATGCAGAGTGCAAATGTTCAGCGGGATTCCGCCAACCCGAAACAGGTGACCGGTGTCGGTCAACGTGTATTCAACTGTCCCGGCCAGTTTGCGATCGACGATTAGGGTTTGCAGCGCTTGCTTGATCAACTCGGCCGACTTGCCTGTGTCGGGAATTGAGCCGGCGAAGGAGGGAAGCACGCTCTTTACGACTGCGATTAGGTCTTCATCAGAAAACCAGATGAAGTTATCGAACACCACCGGCGAGCTGTTGCTTTTAAGTTCCTCAAGCTGAAAAGTGATGGTCACCGCGGCGCCGGTGGTGCGAGTGCGATAGCCGACGTTCTTGAAAAGCCCGCTATCGATCAGGCGTTGCGCGGCGGCATCGACCACGCCCACCGAAAAAGGATCTCCTACTTTCAGTTCGGTCATGGCAATTACGTTCTCACGCGAAAGAACCTGAAGACCGGCAGTGTCGATTTGCGCAATCTTTCGTCGGTCCTGGCCAAACGAGATCGTCGCGCACGAGATCAGCAATGCGGCTGCCATGAGTACAGGGGCTCTGGAGTTAATCATTTGCATCATGAGTGCTGACTATTTTTGCGCGTCGCGGGTGCGCTCCCATTCTCTAAGCGCGCGCACGCCTCTCTGAAAATCGGCGTCGTTGTTGTAGAAGTGATGCGCGCCGTCATTCCGGTTGGGATCGCGAACATAATACAGATAATCAGTTTGCGCGGGATTCAATGCGGCGTCGATTGAGCTGTCGCCGGCATTTGCGACCGGCCCCGGCGGCAGCCCAACGTAGATTCTCGTGTTGTAAGGCGAGCGCCGGTTGACGTCACTCAAATACACCTTGCCGTCGTTGCGCCACTTCCCAGCGAGTTTTGACGCGTAAACGATCGTCGAATCCACCCCGAGAGCGATATTCCGCTTCAGCCGGTTATAAATCACCGAAGCAATCATCGGCCGCTCGTCTTTCAGTTTTGCTTCGGTCTCGATCAGCGACGCGACGATGGCGATTTGGCGCGGCGTCATGTTAAGAGCGCGTGCTTTCGCAGCGCGTTCCGGCGTCCACGTCTGCCGGAAACGCTTGACCATCGTTTCGATAATCACCGGCGCCTTGGTGCCGGCCGGAAAGCTGTAGGTTGCCGGAAACAGGTATCCTTCGAGGTTTTCCGCCGACGGATCGAGGTCCCGAATCAAGCTCGTATCGTCCATCAGCTTGAGCGCTTCCGTGCTGTCCTTCAATTGCAGCTCCTCGACCCGCGCCAGCGAATCAGCGATGTCCCAACGTGTCCAGCCTTCGATAACCGTGAAGCGACTGAGACGCTGCTCGCCTTCCTGAAGTTTTCGCAGAACGCCGAGCGCTGAAATCGGAGAAGCGAAGCGATACTCGCCGGCCCTAATCGTCTTCGCCTTGCCGGTCGTCTTGAGATACAGCAGCAAAGGCCACTTGCGTCGCAGCACACCTTCCGCGACGAGTTTCTCTGCAATGCCGTCCGGCGTGGAGCCGCGCGGAATTTCGATGTAGTCGCCGGCTTTGGCGTGTGCGACCGGCGCGTGCAGATCGCGGTAAAACCAAACGCTGAAGCCTATAACGACAATTACGAGCACGATCGCGATTCGAAGTGCCCAACGCGTAATGTTTTTTCGAGTTCGAGTAGACATGAACTTTAATTTGACTCGAGCGCAACCGTCTCGGTTGCACAACTCTCGCGGCTGCAAGCAAGACGCTTGCGCTCCAGTCTAGGTCTCGGCCGAGCGTAACTGTTGGTCGATGAAATCCTGAAGGATAATTGCCGCGGCGGCACTATCAATATCGTTCGCTCGTTCGCGTGTTTGAATGTCTTGAAGGCGTAATTTGGCTTCCTCTGATGTCAAACGTTCGTCCTGAAGATAAACGGGAATCTTAAGTGATAGTTCAAATTTCGCGGCAATCTGCCGGGCCTCAGCGGACGCAGGTCCTTCCGATCCATCAAGATTTAGCGGGAGCCCCACCACCAGAGCGCGCGCCTTAAAAATCTCGATTTGCTCGCTGATGCTCCGCAAGAGTTTCTTCCAGCTACGGCGCTCAATCGTGGTCACGGGCCGGATTGTCAGGCCGAGTTCATCAGAGACGGCGACGCCGACACGCTTAGCCCCCATGTCGATCGCGAGCAGCCTGCCGCCCTCTCTTCGGTTCTCGACCCCGGTCGAATCCCCGGCATTCGCAGCCGCATTCACCATATTTTCGCCGTCAACGGGTAACAAAACTATCCTTGCGTGCATCAAATAGCCTCTGTATCATACAAGCGTTCGGCGGATCACCTAAGTCTCTCGGCCGCTGCATCGTTGACCGTTAGAGGAACTAATTAATGTCGTTTAAAAAGAAATTCACTCTTATTTTGGCGTCGGCGAGTTTAGCAATCTACACGATCGCGGGCGCATGGCTGGCGACGCGTGCGCAGCAACCGGCGAATGATCCGGGGGCGCAGCAGCGCATTTTCGAGAGCGTACTTCAGCATATTCAGAACGATTACGTCGACGAGCCGAACATGGAAAAGGTCCGCGCCGGTGCCTTGCGCGGGTTGGCCTACGGACTGGATCCGTACTCGACGTATTTGACGGCTGAACAGGTTAAGGATTACCGGGCCGGCAAGAAAACAAACCAGGTGGGCATCGGCGCGGAACTGTCGCAGATGGCGTCATACCTGTATGTTGTCGCGCCGGTGAAGGGCGCACCGGCCGAACAAGGCGGTGTGCGCGCAGGCGACATCATTGAATACATTGACGGCAAAGCCACCCGCGACATTTCGCTCTATGACGCGAAGCAGTTGTTGAACGGTGCGGCCGGGACCGAAGTGAAGCTCCGGATCCTGCGCGCCGGTGTGCGTCCGCTGACGCTGGCGGTAAAGCGTACCGCTTTCCGGGCCCCCTCAGTTGAAGCGCGGATGGAACCCGGTAAGATTGGCATCCTGCGCATCAACAGCCTCGACGCCGGCGAAGGCGCCGACGTGCGGGCTCGTTTACAGGACCTGATGAAGCAGGGTGCGCAAAAGATCATCATTGATCTCCGCAGCGTGGCGGGTGGTGAGATTCAGGAGGGCGTGACCGTCGCTAACCTGTTTATTCCATCCGGCCCGCTGGCACGTACGATCGGCCGCGAACAAAAAGTTTTGAAAGCATTCGACGCCGATGCGAAAGTTACTTTGTTCAATGGTCCGGCCGTCGTTCTTATTGACAACGGAACGGCCGGAGCCGCCGAGATCGTTGCTTCCGCTTTCGTTGAGCGAAAGCGCGGCGACGTAGTTGGCGAAAAGAGTTTCGGTTCCGGGGCCGACCAGGAGCTATTCACTTTGCGTGACGGCGACGGATTGTTGCTGACCACTGTGAAATGGGCTTCGGCGAGCGGCAAGCCCTTCCTGGGCGAAGATCGCGCCCGTTCCGGCATTGCACCGTCGGTTGAAGTGAAGCGACCCGAAGCGCCCGACGCGGCCGAAGTAGATGATACCAGCCCCGAAGAGCCGCAGCCGCCGACCCCGACGGCGAGTCCTGAAGCCCCCAAGCCGCCCCCCGAGGATTTGCAACTCAAGAAAGCGCTTGAATTGCTGCGCGACAAAGCGCCGGCTCAACGCGCGGCATAATCAGCATTCAATTGGGTGTGAAGGGCCGGAGCGATCCGGCCTTTTGCATTGCGGGTAACTTTAAGTATGCGATACCTCGTCGGCAGCATCGGCGTCTTCCTGGTGGCGGTGGTGTTGTGGGAGACATTTGAGACGATTGTCCTGCCGCGCCGCGTAATTCGCCGCTGGCGCGTGACGGGGTTTCTCTATCATCTCACCTGGTCGCCGTGGGCGGCGCTGGCTCGATCGATCATCAAAGACCAGCGGCGGGAAAAGATCCTCGCATTCTTTGGTCCCCTCTCTTTAATCCTGCTACTGGCAATCTGGGCCTTCGGCATTATCGTCGGCTTTGCTTTAATTCATTACGGCGCGGGAACCACATTCGAAAATCACCCGCTGACCGGTTTTTGGTCCCACCTGTATTTTAGCGGTACCACCTTTTTTACTTTGGGACTCGGTGACCTTTCCCCGACAAATAATCTCGGCCGCGTGTTAGCGGTCGTCCAATCCGGCGTTGGGCTCGGCTTTTTTGCGATGGTCATTAGCTACCTTCCCGTTCTTTATCAGGCGTTCTCGAGACGTGAGGTCAACATTTCGATGCTCGACGCGCGCGCCGGCACACCACCCACCGCGGGTGAATTACTGCGCCGCCATCACGAAGCGGGCGATATGGAGAGCTTGAACACCCTCCTGCGCGAGTGGGAGAGGTGCTCGGCGGATCTTCGCGAAAGCCATTTGTCCTATCCAGTGTTGTGCTATTTCCGATCGCAGCACGACAATCAGTCATGGCTGGCGGCGCTCAGCACGATCCTCGACACCTGCGCGCTCGTCATGGTCGGGATCGATGGAGTGCCGAAATGGCAGGCGCAGCTCACCTTCAAAATGACGCGGAACACGATTGTCGATTTGACGAAGGTGTTCAATACGTCGCCCCTCAAGAATGACGGCCAGCAGCTCACGCCCGAAGAACTTGCGCAGCTGCGGACCGTCCTCGGCCAATGTGGAGTTGCGCTTTGCAATGAGCCCGGCGACGACGTAGCGGTGACAAAGCTGCGCGCGATGTATGAGCCTTATCTTCAGGTGTTGTCGGAACACCTGTTGATGCCTTTACCGGGATGGCTTCCGCAACCGCGCGCGACGGATGACTGGCAGACGAGCGCGTCGGAGGGAAGAGAACCTGCCCCCGACGAACCTTTTCAAAAGAGTAAGCTCGAACATGCTGCGGGGCCTCAGCGCAAAGTGTCATGATTTCGCGTAATCTGCCTGAATAGCTCAATGGAATCTCAGTTGAGGATATGGGATACGCCCCGATCCCATATGGAACATGATCTTTTTTAGCAACTCGTACGATCCTTCGGCTCGTCCACTCATAATCTTGTAAATTTCTTACAACGCGTCCGATTCACGCATGATTGCGGCTATAGGGCGCTCAATCGCAATTAATGCTGAGTGTTTGCGCCTAGAGGCACGCATGTTGCCACTTACTTCAATGTTCACGACCGGGAACCTCCGGAATTCAGAATTAATTGAAGGAGAAGTCAAATGCTGATCACGAAAAAAATGTTACTGGCAATTGGGCTAATCGCGGCGCTGGTGGGCGGCGGTCTGGGCGCGTTGATTACCAATTCGTCACAGAGGACGGAAGCCGCAAACGATAGCTATCAGAACACTCAAGCCGCGAACACGGGCACCACGGCGGAGCGCGAAGTTGGCAACCCGTCACAGTTTAGTACGGCGCCTGAGCAGGTTGCGTATCGCGAAGGTTTCGAAGAAGGCTATAACTCTTGCGCGTCGGCCGCCTTGGGCACGGGCACCAACCGCAATGTGACCCGCAGCAACGTAGTGTCGAACAATTATTCGACCACGCGGGCGCGACGCGTTTCTAACAGCGGCTCGCGCAATGTGTACTACGACTATGAGCAGCCTCGTCCGAAGGGTCGCAGCTTCTGGTCGAAGCATCGTGACAAGCTGACAATGGCGATTGGCACGGGTTCAGGCGCGGCAATTGGCGGCCTGGCTGGTGGCAAGAAGGGCGCGGGCATTGGTGCGCTGGTCGGCCTCGGCGGTTCGGCCTTGTACACCTACAAGCTTCGCAAACGTTCGCCCAGGTACTAACCTGACAGGAGCGGTTTCGTGAACAGCAAGCACAGACTTCTGTTTGCAGCCATCCTGTTGGTCGCAACAGGGGGAAGGGCAGTTTCAATAGAGACTGCCCTTTTTGCTGCCCCTCAATCCGCGCCGCAGCGAACGGCTCGCGCGGCGACCGTGCGACCTGTGCGTTTGCGTGAAGTTCGCGGACGCGGACTATTAGCAGATGTTTGGGTTAATTCCGTCGGGCCGTTCGTCTTTGCCGTTGATACCGGCGCTGGGGTAACGCTCGTGACACCGCGCGTAGCGTCCGCAGCGCGGCTCGATGTTCGCGCGGATCGCAGCCGTTCAATTGCGGGCTTAAGTGGGCGCGGGACGACCGCACACGATGCTCTCGTTCAAAGTTTGGCGATTGGCGACCGGACGAACTACGTGCCCGGCACGCGGTCAGTCGTCGTGACGGCCGGGTTACCTAATGATATCGACGGAGTATTGGATCCGACGGAAGCCTTCTCGCCTCTCGGCTACATCATCGACATTCCCCGATTAGAGCTTTCCACGTTTGATACCCGTGCGTTCCCTCTAAGTCTTGAAGATCAACCGCGCGAAGGAGCGGTCGTGCGCTGGTTACGCCAGGGATCGAGTCACCGTCCATTCGTCCAATTGGACAACGGCGAGCGCGCATTAATCGATACTGGTTCGAGCCTGGGTTTAGGCATCAGGTCAAATTCTGAGTCAGATCGGGGCCGCGTTTCGTACTCGCGAGACGTCGGCGGCGGCCAGGTCGCCACCCAACGCGTGCGCCCGATGACCGTCGCAATCGGCGCGCTTGAATTGAAAAACGTTCCGACCGATGTCATTTCGGGCGCGCAACCCGGGGCGCCTACGCTTTTGGGACTCAGCGCGCTGCGCCCGTTCCGGCTTGTCTTCGATCCGGTTAATCGCCTGATTGAAATTGCACCCTCCTCACGCCGCTAAAGCCTCCCCATTTACGTGATTTGGGAAGTTTTAAAAACCCCTGTGGTTGACAGGCGCTTTAGTTCTTCATATTCTCGCGCGTCACTTCTCGAGTTTTCGGTTGCCTCTCGCAAAGTAGGTCCTTGGCCGAGAAATCTGGCTTACACAATTAATTTTCAAGGAGAATCAATGAAGAAGAATTCAGTCTTTATGCGGGGAGCCATTGTCAGCGCGCTCTTTGCTGTCACTATTATCCAACCGGTCGCGCTGGGCCGGGGTTATGCAAAAAGCGTCGCCGCAGTGGAAAACGCTTCAGTGCGCGCGCTGGACGATCCGGAAGCCGTATATCAGGGCGCTCGTATTGTTCACAACGTCACGGTCAAGGGTCAAAAGGGAATGCGCGTGCATGCGAAGTTCACCGTCAAACATGGCTATGACGTGGACTGCAAGATGATCGCGTATTTTTATTATGACGATTCTGATAATACGCCGTTGAAAGCCAGTGAGGCGCAATACCGGACGAAAACCGGAAACGTCTCGGCCCAAACCAACTTTACGCCGAAGTATGACCCCGCGGTCTACAACGATCTGCAGATCTTCATCCCGTACGACGCCCTGAACATGGAGAGCGGGGAAGAGCACGACCTGAAGTTTTATCTCGCACTCTATGACACCGAGGGGGAAAGGTTCTTTGGAAAGTCCGGCTGGTATAAGTTCCAACTGACCATGCCTTAACGACCGTGGAGATCAGACAGCGGCAGCCCGGCCCGCGCTAAAAAGGAGAGAACGTTTTATGAATTCTTACTTTAGCCAAGCTCGTGTTGGAGGGCCGAGGCTGCTTGCTGTTTTGATTCTGCTCGTTTGTGGAACTACCGCGCTGGCTCAGGACGAAGCGGGCACGATCGATGTGTCGCGGGTCCCGGCGCAGGCGAAAGACGCCGCGTCGTTTGTGCCTGCTGGGTGGAAAATTGAAGAACAAGTCACCGGCGACCTCAACGGCGATTCGCTGCCGGATCACGTGCTGAAGCTTGTCGAAGCTAAGCCGGCAAAAGATGCCGACGATATGCCTACTGAACGCGGCCGGGCGTTGGTCATTGCTCTGGCTGCCACAGATGGCACCCTGAAACGCGCGGGCGTAGCTGCCAGGTTACTCCAGTGCACACGCTGCGGAGGAGCGTTCTATGGGGTGGTTGAAACGCCGGCCGGTGTCTCGATTGAAAAAGGAGTAGTCGTAGTTGAGCAGGACCACGGCTCGCGCAACCTAACCAACACCACCTATAAGTTTCGCTTCGAACCGGCGACCCAGCGATTCCTGCTGATTGGATTCGATTTGGCTGACGCTGACCGGCTGACCGCCCAGGTCGTCTCTGAGAGCAGCAACTACCTGACCAACTCTCGAGTCATTACGCGCAGCAAAGGCAACCGCGACATTAAGACGAAGTCGGCGCTGTCGAAACACAAGTACTATCTGGAAGACGTTTCCTCGGACGAGTTTGAAATGGCGGCTTACAAACGCCTGGGGTTGGACTAAGCGCCGGGGCGCTTTAATCAGCTCCACAAAAAAGGCGAGCGAGAGAAGTCCTCTCGCTCGCCTTTCTTTTTTTAAAAAACCGTTGCACCCTCCCTTACGGTTCGGGTTTCTGCACGCTTGCTACTCGACTTCCGCGCGTGCTTTGCCGTTCTCGTAGAAGAGCGTCGCCTTTGAAATCTTCAAAAGGTTCAGGTTCTCCCACTCGATGGCGTTGCCTTTGCTGTCTTCAATGCGCAGGTCCCAGTTCTCAGCCGTCTCGCCGCGATTGAACTTGATATCGACGGTTTCGTCGTTAGGCAGCGTGTCCCGACCCAGGATGTCTTCTTCCCAATCGTCTGCGTCGTGGGGAGAAACGTAAACCGCGTGAATTTCAACGCCAGTTTTGTTGACCAGCGTGAAATCCTGCGCGGCAGTTTGACTGGCGGGGGAAGCCGCAGCGGTCGCGGGCGTACTCGCCGGTGTTCCGGCAGGCGTCGTGTTGGTGTTGGTTGTAGTGCTCGTCGAGCACGCCGCCGTCAGCAGGAGTGCCAGGCAAAGCGTTGCCGTGTAAAAAAGATCCTTCATTAAAATCTCCTAATTAGAGTTGGTAAAACCGCGCGACTTTAGCAGGAGGGTAGTGGTAAGGCAACCGTTGAGAGCCTTCAGTCCCGTAGGGACTGAATGTTTATAGCATCGGGTTTTCAGAAGATATCCGAGCTCCGTAGGAGCGCCGTATCTTAAGAGTAGTAAGCATTCCGCTCCTCCGGAGCTGAACGAGTTATTAAAGACCACGAGCTATAAACATTGAGCCGCTCTGCGGCTCGGCGGATGGACTCTAGGATTGGAAGCCTTCAACGACAATCATCTGCGTCTTCGCAGTGGCCTGACGGAGAGCTTTTGCATCAGCGTATTCGGACGAATTCCACCAGGCTTTCGCCTGATCAACGGAAGGGAACTCGACCATGACCAGGCGCGTCGGCGCCCAATCGCCTTCGAGGTTTTCCACCTTGCCGCCGCGCACAAGAAAACGGCCGCCATACGCAGCGAGCGACGGCGGCACCATTTTCTTGTAGTCTTCGTATCTAACCGGATCTTCTACTTCAACTTCGACAACGATGTAAGCGGGCATCTCGCGTCTCCCTCGTTTAGAGTCGGGCTACTGCCCGACCGGCGGGCGGTAGCCCGCCTCTAAACACTGAGATTAGGATTGAAATAACCGCCGCATTGTACCCGCCCTCATCTGGTCAGTACCATCCGCGCGACCGGATGGGTTGTTAGCGAATAGAAATATTCGGCAGTGACGGGCGCGGCAGAAGATTCCCAACCCACGAAATCAAGGTCGCGGTGGCCTCACCGGCCAGCGATGCCGAAGGCGAAACCGTCAGAGTATCGTTGCTCTCGGGTAAATTGGCACCGCGATCAAATTCAACATGGCTGTCCACCGCCTGATAGATGGAAAGATACATTTGCGTCTCAGCCGGAATCAGCGAGCGCCAGCCGCTGCCGCCGTTTGCCAGATAACCCGGCAGCCGGTAGGGATTCGAGTTGTAGCCTGCGGCCAGCAGTTCAGTCTTCGTGGCCGTACCTGAACTCAGCGCGTGTTGGACTTCATCCTGGCTTTGCAAAAACTTCCAGGTGTCGTTGATGTAAAGCAACTGCGCCTTTAAGGCGTTCGTATGGTCCTGCATGCCGCGGACGAAATCAGAGTGGAGCGAAACGTTCGGATGCTGCTGGCGAATTGCTGCATAAGTCTTCGGAATCATTTGGATCATTCCACCCGCGCCGGCCGAACTAACCGAATAACGATAAGTGTCGCCGCGATTCAGCGCATAGAGTGAAAGGACTTCAGCCGAAATATCCTCGCGATTCTCTTCACGAAAACGCTTATGATCGGTGTGCTCAACAATCACCAGATGCGAAGCAATCTCGATTAGATCGGCAGGAATGTGTACACCGTCGGCCGCCAATGATTGCGACGCTTGATTGAGCATGCTTGAGACATATGCTTTGCCTGAGGCCGCCAGCTCTTCCGTGACCAGGGCGGGATGCGCTGAGACATAGAAGGCCTGCTGAACAGTGCCGGCTTTCTCAATTGGATATCTCACCATCAGCGGGTAAAGCGCTTTGCGCGTCGCCGCATCGCTGACAATCACGGCCGTGTTAACACCGTTCGCCCGCACAATCCGCACGCGCAAATTAGCGCCGAGATTGCTCACCATTTGGTAATCGCCGCCCTTCGTAAGGAAGGAATCTTTGTCGATCGAAAGGACATTCATTTGTCCGGTCGTCGAATTGAAAGCGGCCAATTGGACAGCCGAAGTGCTGAAGTCCTGCGTCTGGAGCGTGCGTTTCGCCGCTACCAGCTGTTCGTTGATTTGTGCCACCGGCATAACGTCCGGCCGCGCGATCTTCTCGCTCGCTGAAGCCATGAGTAGGGCCTCGCCGCTGGTGTGCGCCGTCTGTGCGAAAGTGAGGGTTGCGACGAACAGGCACACGCATGCCTGCATGAGGAACTTACTGAATCTTCTCATTCGGTTGTCCTTATTTTGTGAGTTTCAGAATGTCGGGCAATTTGTAAGATGCCCTCATCCCGGTGTCGGTTGTTACGGAGAAGTCACGCAGAAGTGTCAATGAGACTGAATAAAAAGCACACATTGAAATCGTTCACGCTGCGGTAAACAGAAGGTTTGCTGCTGAGAAAGCTACTCCACAATTGCGAATGCACGCACCGGAAATGTTCCCATGCCTTTTATCTTTGCGGGAACCGCGAAGAATCTGAATCCGGCGCGGGGCAGTGCGCTGAGGTTGTGCATATGCTCAACAATAGGGATGCCCGCGCCGAGAAGAATAGTGTGCGCGGGTCTGGTTAAATCAGCGGTGTCGTCTATGTTGTAAGAATCTATGCCGACGAGCGCGGCGCCCTTGTCGACCAGAAACTGCGCGGCATCTTTGGTGAGATATGGGTGGCCATCGAAGTAGTTGTCGGTCCGCCAATGCCTCGCCCAACCGGTGTGAATCAGAACTGCTTTCCCGTGCACTTCAATTCCCTTGAATGCGGTGGCATCCACACGTCTTTGATTTTTATCGTTTGCCCTAACCACTGTGCCGTCGAGATTAGCCAGAGATGAAAGCTCCAACTGTGACAAATCCTTGCCATGGTCATATCGATGAAAAGGACTGTCGAGATAAGTGCCCGTGTTTGCGACCATCTCAATTTTGCCGATTTGAAATTCAGTTCCCGGCGCATAGTGCTGGCGCGATTGTTCCCGGCTGAGAAAATCACAAATGACAGGTGCAGGCAGACCTTTATAAGTCACGAGGCCGTCCTCGATGGTGTGGCTCAGATCGACTAAGGCTAATTCATCATTCACGCGCACGATTCTACGCAGAGAGACGCGTAACGAAAAGGGAACTGATAACCCGGGGTGGTCGCCTAGTTTGTTTCTCTGTGCGTGCTCTGTGGTTCTCGGTGTCTCTGTGGTGGTAGTTTCTTAAGACAAATTCACCACAGAGACACGGAGTGCCACAGAGTTCCACAGAGGTTTTGAATTTCGAACACTACCGATAACCCAAGCGACTTGCCCAGGCTGTAGACTCGTTGGACCTTGAGCGGTGATGAAACTAGCAGCGGCTCACAACGGAATATTGCCGTGCTTCTTTGGCGGGTTCTGATCGCGCTTGTTTTCCAAAAGCGAAAGCGCGCGGATTAGTTTTGGACGAGTCTGGGCGGGCTCAATTACTTCATCAATGAAGCCACGCTCGGCGGCAACGTAAGGGCTCGCGAACTTGTCTTCTAATTCAGTTACACGAGATCGGCGCGCCGACGCTTTATCTGAAGCTTCAGCCAGTTCGCGCCGGTACAAAATATCAACCGCTCCTTCAGCTCCCATCACCGCGATTTCGGCCGAAGGCCAGGCGAAGTTAATGTCGGTACGAATGTGCTTTGAGCCCATCACGCAATACGCGCCGCCGTAAGCCTTGCGCGTAATCACGGTGACTTTCGGCACGGTCGCTTCGGCATACGCATACAGCAGTTTCGCGCCATGCTTGATGATGCCGCCGTGTTCCTGTGAAATGCCGGGCAGGAAACCGGGCACGTCTTCAAAGGTCACAATCGGAATATTGAAGCAGTCGCAAAACCGCACGAAGCGCGCGCCCTTGATCGAACTGTCGATGTCCAAAACGCCGGCGAGATACGCAGGCTGATTGGCGACGATGCCCACGGGCTTACCGTCCAGCCGCCCAAATCCCACTACAATGTTCGGCGCGTAGTCGCGATGCACTTCAAAGAAGTAGCCTTCATCGACGATCGAATCAATCACTTCGCGAATGTCGTAGGGTTGGTTCGAAGCTTCCGGGACTATTGAATTCAGTTTTGTGTCGATGCGCTCCGGCGAATCGCTCGGCGCCAGACGCGGCGGATCGTCAAGGTTGTTCGAAGGAATAAATGACAGCAGCTCGCGCACCATCCGCAGCGCGTGCTCGTCCGAATCGGCGGCGAAGTGCGCGACGCCGGATTTACTGTTGTGCGTGGCGGCGCCCCCAAGCTCTTCCTTCGTGACGTCTTCGTGCGTCACTGTCTTAATCACATCAGGGCCGGTGATGAACATGTAGGACGTGTCCCTCACCATAATGTTGAAGTCGGTAATCGCCGGACTATACACGGCGCCGCCCGCGCACGGACCCATAATGCAGCTGATTTGCGGCACGACACCGCTGGCCAAAGTATTACGCAGAAAGATGTCTGCGTAACCACCGAGACTGACGACGCCTTCCTGAATGCGCGCCCCGCCGGAATCGTTCAGGCCGATGATGGGCGCGCCCACCTTCATCGCGAGGTCCATCACTTTGCAGATTTTTTCGGCGTGCGTTTCAGACAGGGAACCGCCAAAGACCGTGAAGTCCTGCGCGAAGACAAACACTTTGCGGCCGTCAATCAAGCCATGGCCGGTAACCACGCCATCGCCCGGATATTTCTGTTTGTCGAGGCCGAAGTCCCGCGAGCGATGCTCGACCAGCTTGTCGAATTCCTGGAACGTGTCGTCATCGAGGAGAAACTCGACTCGTTCGCGCGCGGTCATCCTGCCGGCGGCATGTAGCTTCTCAACGCGCTCCGCGCCACCGCCCTCTGCCGCGCGTCGCTCACGCTCGCGCAGTTGATCGAGCTTCGAAAGTTTAGCGGGCTGTTGTTTCTGGGAACTCATTATCGCGGTCAGTGGTCAGAGGTCAGTTGTACAGCCGAGTGCTCAACGGACAACTGACCACGGACTACTGACATTTTTTCAGGCGACCATGCGCTTTCGCAAACTTCTCATGGCCCATTCGCACGCCACGAGCGCTGATATTACCAGATAGACGGCTTCGTACACGTGACGTTTTAGGAAGTGGCCGGTCAAAAACGCCCGCGTCAGGTCAATCGACTCTGTCAGCGGCATCGCCCACGCGGGAATTTGCAGCCACACGGGCAGAACTTCAATCGGATACCACGCGCCCGACACGTACATGAACGAAAAGAAGACCGCCATGTAAATGTTGAAGGCATCAATGTCGCGGACGTGTGCGGTGACGCCCAGAGACAGCCCGGCCATGAATAACGCACCAAGTAACAACGGCAAAGGAGCAAGCAGAGCCCACCACGAGGTGGCGCCTCCAAAAATCGCCAGGACCACCAGAATGATCAGCGTGTCGAAGAAAGCGTGCGTGACGGCCCAGAGTATTTCGGCGAAGGCCAGCGACTCGGCATCCACGGGCGTGGCCAGGATCGCGTCGTAAGTCGATTGGTACACCATGCGAAAGTACGACGCGTACGTGGTTTCAAACATGGCGCGCATCAGAACCGTGATGCCGAGGATGCCTGCGCCGGCGAAGGTAAGGTAAGACACGCCGGTTACCTGGCCCGCCACCAGCGCTCCAATGCCCCAACCGAAACCGAGCACTGATATGACCGGCTCGATAACTGGGGCGACCAGATTAAGTCGCCACAGCCGGAGGTGCACCATGACATTCCGCCTCCACACGGCGGTGGTGTCTGCCAGGTTGATGCGAGTGACTGCTAAGCTCATGACTTACTAACTCGTTCCGAAATGTCGCGTTTCGCTTCCGTAAAAGGGAACTGACGCGCTTCAATCAGCGAAGTGACCTCATTAAGTGCCCTTTGAACTTCGCGCCGCAGCCCGTCATCATAACCAAAGACCTTCACGTTCTGCTCGAACTCATCCATATCGAGAACCGCGTAAGTAAAGTCGGGCTGCACCAGAACATCAATGTCCAGGTCAATGTAGCTCAACACGCCGTCTTCAAGTGTTGGTGGAGTGTTGATGTTGCAATACCAGAGCCGGGTATCGCCGTCATTCCTCAGGAACCGAAAAATGTTGTACCAGCGACTGAACCAATAGTACTCAGCCGTGCGAGTTCCGCGCGGAATTTCTCCCAACAGTTCATGGTTAACGTCATACTCGAACTCCGCATCAAGAATGATGAGTGAATCGTCACAGCTCGCTACGCGCGCACTCCAACGGCGGTGTTCGGCGCCGTCGTGCTTTAGAACGCGGACTGTGATGTCATGGCTTCCCACGGTCACTGCCCCAATTCGTTGTCACCGACGAGTTGTAGAAAGACATCTTCAAGGTTCGACAGACGAATCATGCGGCGGCGTCCCTCATATTCCTTTTCCTTCATAAGTGGCGTGAGCATTTCGGCTTCGGCGGCAAAGTAAAGATGAGCGCTGTTCCGGGCGATGGCGTTGATGCCATTGCTCGTGGCCCGTAGCGGCAAATCGCCTACGTCGCGGACTTCCAATGCGTAACGCGATACCTTAGCAAGCACGAGGTCGCGCGGCGTGCCTGTCGCCAGGATCTGACCGCGGTCAATGACGACCAGACGTTCACAAAGCTTCTCAGCCTCGTCCATGTAATGCGTCGAAAGCAGAATTGTCACTCCACTTACGCGCCGCAACTCTTCCAGCTTCTGCCAAATCTCCTGGCGCACTTGCGGGTCAAGACCGGTGGTCGGCTCGTCCAGCACCAACAGCCGGGGCTCGTGCAACAGCGCGCGGGCAATCATCAGACGCCGCTTCATGCCTCCCGATAGATGATCGACCTTGGCATCAGCACGCTCAGCCATTCCGATAAACTGAAGCAATTCGTCAGTGCGGGCCGCGGCCTGTTTTTTCGGGATTCTGTAATAGCTCGCGTAAGTGATTAGGTTCTTGATGACATTGAGATCAGGATCCAGATTGTTGTCCTGCGGGACGACGCCGATCAGAGAGCGAATCTGCCGGCCCTGCGTGCGGACATCCAGTCCCTCGACAAACAACTCACCGGATGTCAGCGGCGAGCGGCAGGCAATCATGCGCATCGTGGTGGACTTTCCCGCGCCGTTAGGCCCGAGCAATCCAAACGTCTCGCCTTGACGGACATCGAAGTCGATTCCGTTGACCGCTGTATGCTTGCCGTAGGTTTTGGTGAGATTGGTGGCCTTTACGACGGACGCCGCCGGCCCCCTGTCAGAGGCCAGGGAAGTACCGTCCCGCGTTGAGGCGCGCAGGTCGACAGACTCGTCGGGCATGTTTCGATCTGTACCTAACATCTGACATCAAGCCTCTGACCTCTCTGGCTTCAGCCTTTTGCCGCGGACGCTTTCTTCGAATCGGCGAGAAACGTTTCCTGCCCCTTCTCGGTGAGCGGATGCTTCAACAACTGCTGGAACACTTTGAAAGGCATCGTCGCGATATCGGAACCCATTCGAGCCGCCTCAATGACGTGAATTGGATGGCGCAGGCTGGCCGCCAACACTTCGGTTTTCCAATCGTACTGATCGTAGATCTCGATGATTTCCTCGAGCAGCCGTAAACCGTTGTCGCCAATGTCGTCGAGCCGACCCAGAAACGGGCTGATGAAGGACGCGCCGGCTTTAGCCGCGCAAATTGCCTGGGCTGCCGAGAAGCAAAGCGTCACGTTAACCTTGATTCCTTCCTGGTCGAAGATGCGCGTGGCTTCCAGTCCGGCAGTCGTGAGCGGCACTTTGATGACGACGTTGGGCGCGATTTTCACGTACTCGCGGCCCTGCTTGAGCATCTCGTCGCGATCGTCGCTGGTCGTTTCGGCCGACACGGGACCGGAAACTAATTTGCAGATCTCGGCAATGTGTTGCTTGAAATCGACGTTGCCTTCTTTGGCGATGAGCGTCGGATTTGTGGTGACTCCGTCAGCAAGGCCGAGCGCGGCTGCTTGGCGAATCTCGTCCAGGTTAGCGGTGTCGAGAAAAAACTTCATGCGTCCTCCTGAGTTGTTTTTCGGAATGATAAGCGAAACGCGTCGCGATTGACAGTGACGGCGGGCAAAACGAAGCGAATGAACCCGATTACGTCTAGCGAAACAGACCATTTCGTGCCGGGTGTCAGGGTTCGCAAACTATTTTCGGACGCCTCATAACGGAACAACGATTGCTCTGTGCTCGGTCAAACCGCTTTCCCCTCAGTTCACGCACGGAGGTCCTTTATGAAATCCAGTTACTTGAGAACCATTTTGGTGGCGCTAAGTCTCAGCGTCAGCGCAGCGGTTGGTTTTGCCGGCTTTGCCCAAGCCCAGGATCCGGGCGACCGCAATCAGAGACAGAATGCGCGGCGCGAGCAAAGAGAGGAACGGCGGGAGGAACGCCGCAACAACCAGGGGAACAACCAGGGAAACGAGCAGCGTCGCAATAACGACCAGGCCCAGGAGCAACGTCGCAACGACCAGCAACAGCAGGAGCAGCGCCGCCAGGCTGAGGAAGGGCGTCGTCAACGGCAGGAACAGGAACGTGCCGCCCGACAACAGCAAGCGGATCAGCAACGTCAGCAGCAGGAGCAGCGCCGTAATGAGGAACTTCAACGGCAGCGCAACCAGGAAAATCAGCGCAACGAAGAGCAACGTCGCGCGAACGAAGAACAGCGACGACGCGCCGAGGTCGAGCGCCGCAATAACGATCAAGAGCGCCAGCGCGAATGGCAACGGCGGCAAACTGACGACCAGCGGCGCAACAACGAGCAGCAACGCGAACTTGAGCGTCAACGCCGTCAGAACGAAGACCAGCGACGTGTAAATGACGAGCAGGGTCAGGAACAGAGACGACAGAGGGAACTACAGCGCCGCCAAAATGACGAGCAGCGCCGGGCGCTCGAAGATCAGCGCCGAAATCAACAACTGACTGAGGAGCAACAGCGCCTGCTGGAGGAACGTCGTCGCGGTGAGGAGGGTCGCCGGAACAACAGAGATTGGCGCAACGGGCCGAATCGCGATGGGCGCGACGGCAACCGCACCGGTACCGGCAATCGCACCGACAACCGCACTGTCAATCGCACGGATAATCGAACTGGCAATCGCACCTGGTCTACCCGCGACCGCGAAGACTGGCGGCGCCGGGAGGAGACTTCGTGGCGTCAGCGTCAGAACGACTGGCGGCGACGAGAAAACGAACGTGACAATTGGTGGCGCCAACGCCAACAGCAGATCCAGAACCAGCGTCGCCAGAACTACTGGCGGCTTCATCAACGGTACCTGGAGCGGCTGCGTCGCGATCGTGATCGGCGGACACGGTTTGTGTACGTCAACGTCGGCGCGCCGACTTATCAGTACTACCGCACCAACCAGTACTACTACGTGAACCAGTACGGCGCGGACATGCTGCGTCGCGCGATCGACCTGGGTTACGAAGAAGGTCACCGTGCGGGCGCGGCCGACCGTGACGACGGTTGGGGTTTTGATTATGAGAACTCTGACGCTTATCTCGACGCGACCTACGGTTACGATGGGTACTACGTTGACGTGAGCGAGTATCAGTACTACTTCCGCGAGGGCTTTCGGCGTGGTTACGAGGACGGCTATCACAGCCGTTATCAATACGGCCAATACTCAAACGGTAAGTACAGCATCCTCCAGCAGATTCTCAGCGTCATCCTGAATCTGCAGGGCTTCTAAGTCAGAAGCACTTTTCGTTAACTACGGTCCGTGCGTTTACAACGTGCGGACCGATTTTTTTGGCCAGGGAACGGTTTGCCCAAAAAAGCGCGAGTGAGCGATCAAACTCGTCGAGCTGCGAAGCAGCGGTCTTAGCTAAGCCCAAGGTGAGGCTCGCAAAGGTATTTATATAGTTGACCCACCCCAGCCCAACCCTTCGGGTTGTCAGAAAGTAGCCGGTGGTCGGAGTCCGCGGAGACCACCGGAAAAGTCGTTAATCATGACCGCACCCCGAAGGGGTGCCAGACGTCACAACAAGTACTTCTCGTCAAATTTGATACCGGCCGCGTTAAGAAGCTCTCTCAATTCATCAACAAATGAATGTTTACGATGATGCGCCTCCTGCGTGGCAATGTAGCGACGAACTGAGTTGGTCGCCGTGGGGCTTACGGTGAACGCCGCATAACCCTCTTGCCA